>NC_010571.1:4156402-4456603 GCF_000019965.1 Opitutus terrae PB90-1 | reverse complement strand
CGGCCCACGAGGTAACACGTGCCGGCAACTGCGGGCTCGTTCTGGATTTTTCCCCCGTCGGCCGTATAAACATCCACGTCGGCCGCGAGCGCTTCGCTTGCGACCATCAACCTGGGTTTTCCGTTGGTGAGCAGGTCGACCTCCACGAGCTCCTCGGCGGCGCCAGCTTCGTCGGGCACGGTGCCGAGCGGGCAATCGTCAGCGGCCGCTACGGCGATGTGCGTGGCGTCGGAGCCCACCGCGAACAGCAGATGCCGGGTGGCGATCGCCGCGTCGGTGTAGAGCGCCGGGTGCGGATGCGTGCCCTCACCGATGTTCGCGAGATGGAGCGTCGGAGCCGGCGGATTACGAAAGCCCTTCGACCAGGAGACGAGCAGCCAGGTCGCGGCGAGCAGAGCGAGCGCGATGAGCGCGATTTGAAGAACGATATGCATGCGGAGCTGAGTTGAGAGTTGCCCCTCCTTCGCCGAGGCTACGGAGGGCATGGAGTTGGGGGTTGAGAGCTGGCTGGTACTACTTCTTCGCCGGCTGTTTCTTCGCTTCGGCCGCGAGCGCGGCGTCGTGCTCTTCCTGGGCGGCGATGACAGCGAGCGCCTGCTCGCGCGTGAGGCCGGCGCGGATCTTTTCGCGCACCAGCTTTTCCTTGGGATCGAGTTCGGGCATGGGGAGGTGAGTTGAGGGTTTCCTCCTTCGTCCCGCGGGCGCGGGACTACGGAGGACAGGGAGGGTTGGATCTATTGGCTGGTTTGGAGAAGGGGTTCGGAGATCGTGAAGGGCTCAGGGCTCGAGCTTGAAGGCCGCGGGGTTCTTCTTCTGCGCGCGGGCCCAGGCCGCATCGTAGCGGTCCTCGGGCGGCAGCGCCTTGATGTCAGTCTCCTCCATCGCGGCATTCACCAGCTCGAGCTGCGTTTGCTGGCGCGACTGCGCTTCGGCGCTGCGCTGCTTGAGCGCGCCGAGACCCGAGGCCGTCTTGAAACGCGCCTCGCGTTTGTCGACCTCGACCGCGGCTGCGGCGATGTCGGCGCTGTTCACCAGGGCGAGCTCCTCCTCGTCTTTCTTCGCAGCCTGCACGCGGCCGGCGACGATCGCGGACGCGATCACGTGGCTCGCGAACGCTTTCCGCGCAGCCGTGGCCTTCGTTTCCGCCGCGGCAAGCTTGCCGGTGAGATCGGCCTTGGTGTTCGCCAGCTCGAGCTTCTCCGAGGCGAGAGCTGAGAGCTGAGAGTTGAGAGCCGTCACCTGGCTCTTGACGGTGGGGAGTTCGGTCGCGGCCGCGTTGGCGGCGTTGAACTTCGGCAGCGCCTGATCGACGACGGCACCAGCCGCGTCGTCCGTGGCGTCGGGAGCGAGGGTGAAGCCCATCGCGGCGAGCAGTCGGATCAGATGTTTGTTCATGGTTGGGTTTTCCGAATCGTCGGAAAGGATTTCGCGGCCGGCATTCACCAGGGAGAGGCCGTGGATGTTGCCGCGCGGCACGAGGCCGATGGACTTGAGGCGGAACGGCGCGACGATCGGCGTGCCGTCGCGCTCGCCCACCGGGCGCGTCACCCAGTAGGGCGAGAACTCGCTCCAGCCGGACTCGATGTCGGTCTCGCCGAGCTGGTTGATCACCGGCCGGAAGCGCAGCCCGCGATCGGTGACCTGCATATCGCCGATGCCCCCTCGCTCGCGCTTGTCCGGAAAACGCTTCGCATAGTTGGGCGCGTCGGGATGCCCCTTGAAGATCGGCAGGCCGACGACCGCGCGCTTGATCCGGCCCCAGAGGCTCTTCGCCTCGGCAACGATCCGCTCGGCATCCTCGCGGGCGAAACGCTGGATCACGCCCTTCTTCGCGCGCTCGGCGAGGGCGACGTCGGCCGCATTGCTGAGGTCGAGCTTCGCCGGTTTGCCGGAGTGGCGGCTTTCGCCGTAGGGGATCAGCGCCCAGCCGTCGTCATCGAACTCCAGCTCGTTGCACAGCCCGAGGATTTCGGCGGAGCCGGCCGGCGGCTCGGCTTCGTTGGCCAAATCGAGATCGCCGGCGGGGATTAATCCTGCCTCAGGGCACCCCTTAAGGCGCTTTAAGGAGGCTATCCGGGCCGCGAAGTTGGAAAACCCGTATGCCAGGATAGGCAAAACGCGTATAAGCGAAAGAAACGGTTTCATCGTTGGGTAGCGTTTGGGGTGGAGGCAGAGGCCAGCCCGGAGGCGAAGGCCGGGCCCAGGGTAAGCTCGATGGCCTTGGCAAGGACGGGGTCGGCGAGGATCGGAGCGGCCAGCTTGGGCAAATCCGCCTGGAGCTTGCGCAGCGCCGCGGCGTAGGCGGCCGGCGTGTCGGCGCGCTTGAGCGCGGCCACCCGCTCCAGGAGCGGCGCCGCCCGCTCGCGCTGGGCGTCGGAGAGCGCGACCAGGGCCCGGTCGCGGAACAGCGTGCCCAGCGCGCCCTCGGCGGCATTGGCGGCCGCGAAGGTGGAGGAAAGTTGAGGGTTGAGAGCTGAGAGTTGAGTGCCGAACCCAGGAACTCCGAACCCGGAACCCGGCGCCGCCGCGGCGCTGGCCTGCAGCACGGCTTCGCCGTCGGCGGGCGCGGGCACGCCCAGCTCCTGCCGGGCCCAGTCGGCGCCGACTGGCACCCCGCGATCGACCAGGATCTCGATCTTCGCCTTGGTCACCGTGGCGTCCTTCGCCTTCGGGATGACGATCTGCAGGTAGGCCAGCGGCTCCTCGTCGAAGAGCTCGCGGATGATGAAGCGCGAGATCTGCCGCACCGATTCCTCGATCATGAGCGCATCGTCTTCCTCAAATGCCTCGGCGGCCTCCGCCTGCGGCAGCGCGCCGACGGCGTCACCCTGCTGGCTCATCGTCGAGAGATCTCCGCCCACGCAGATCGACACGATCGCGCGGTCCATGCGATCGACGAGCGTCGGATAAGGCATGTTCTGCCCGCCGGCGGCTTCGACCAGGTCGATCGTGTCGTTGGTGCTGCACACTGCCGCCCACTCCTGGCCGAAGTCGGCCACGGCTTCCTGCATCGCGGCCCACGCCGGCGAATCCTTCTGCGCGCCGGTCTTGCCGAGCAGGCCGGGCATGCCGAATTTTTCCGAGTAGGCCAGCCAGTCGACGAGCGACATTTGCTTGAAGCAGCGGGCGATCGCCAGCGGCTGCATCAGCGCCTCGTCGGCGACCGTGACGAGCCATTCGTTGTCTGCCATCGGCTGGCCTTCGAGCGCGTATTGCTCGCGCAGAAAGCGGAGCCGGCCGGTGGAATTTTCGAAAAACCACAGCGGCACGTGATGCGCGGTGAACGTCATCTGCGGCCGGCCGTCGACGAGGCGCGGCTGGAAGACGAGCTCGTGCACGGCGTATTGCACGCCGAGCGCCTCCATCATCTGCCGAGCCAGGAGCCGCCAGCCGCCGCGCTTGTTGAGGTCGAGCGCATGCGCGGCCGTGCAGTTGTCGTAGGCGTATTTGAGCGCGGCCTGGTGCAGCTCTGCGCGGGCCTTGGTCGCGTCCTCGAGCCCGTCGTTGATCTGGATGACATAGCCACGCCGCGAGACGGCCTTGCACCGCTTCGGCCACGCGACCGCGATGCGATCGTCGCGCCGCGGCAGCGCATCGGCCGTGAGCGCAAACTCGCGCAGGCTGCCGGCGTCGAACTGCTCGAGCTGGCGCGACAGCACCTCGGGCGTGAGCCGCAGGCGCGCGAGCCGCGAGCGGCGATAGCTCTTCACCATTTCCGGCGTGATGTGCACGCTCGGCGCCGCGCCGGACGGATTGGCCGTGTTCGATTCCGTGCTCACAGGGTCACCGCCTTCTTGTCCAGGAGCCGCCGGCGCATGCCGTCGCGGCCGCGGTGCGCACCGCGCACCGGCGAATAGGCGAACGGGACTCCGCCACGCACGCTCGCGCGCACCGCGAGCGCAACCGACCAGAAATGATCGGCGTGCCCGGCTTCGTCGCGCACCGCAGCGATTGAGACGCGTCCGCTCGGGCTCACGAGCTTTTCGGGCTTCCGCAAATCGTCGCGCAGCTCGGGATCCATCGGGATCTCGATGCGCTTGTCCTCGAACACGCCGAGCAGCTCGGTCGCCATCAGTTCGGTGACCGGCGCGGTCTCGCCCTTTTTACCATCGGCGCGCAGCTTGAGGCTGATCGGCTCGCTCGACCCAAAATTCACACCCCGCACGTTGCCACCCCACGGCTCCTCTTGGGCATACTCGACGAGTCCTAGCCCAAGGCCGGTCATGTCGATCTCGGCCGAGCGGAACTTCGGCAACTTGCAGATCTTCTCGAGCTCGCGCTGCTGCGCGGGCAGGCGCATGTTTTCCATGCGCAGCATGGCGACCACGCGATAGCCGCTGCCGATCCGCTCGATCACGGTCTGCACGGAGAAGTCGCGCTTGCGGCCGACGTCCTGGCCAAGGAAGAGATCGCCAATAGTCTTCGTGCGCAGCCGCTCGATCGTGGCCTCGCTCCATTCCTGGTGCTCGATGGCGATGCCCTCGCGCTCCGCTGCGCTGATCAATTCCTGGGTGAGCAACGCGCTCGCCTCGTCATTGAACTCGCCTTCGTAGTTTTGGTCGTAAGCACGTTTGTCCGAGGCTTCGGCCCGCGCCTGGTCGGGCGTGATCTCCTCGCCCGTAACGACCGAGTAGATGCGGATCTCGCCACGCTTCCAGGCATCGCTGCGGCGCATCCGATAATACGGGATACGCCCCTCGGCGATCAACTGGTAGAACATGTTTCGTCGGCCATTGCCCGTGCTCGAAATCCGGCACAGGAACTCGGGGTTCGCGGAGATGATCGGCTCGGCGGCTTCCCAGATCGCTCTGGAGTCCTGGTGGAACGCGAACTCGTCGAGAATCAGATCGCCCGAAAAACCGCGCGCGGTGCGCGGATTCGCGGCTAGCACGATGATGCGCCCCAGCTTTTGACCGACCTGCAGCCGCACCTCGAACCGCATCAGCTCGAGCTTCGCGTCCTCGGACATTGTTTTGTCGTCGGCGAGTGCTTCGCGGTTTCCGTCCTCGACGAACGCCTGCCCGAGTTTACGGCACACCTCGTGCACCTTCAGCACGAACTCGCCACCATTCGCGCGCGAGTTGCTGAGCACCGTGACTAGCCAGGTGTCGTGGGTCTGAAGCTGTTTGAGCAACCGATCGACCGCCCAGCCGGCGAGCGTCGTGCTCTTGCCGATTTGCCGCGACCAGTGGAGGATCGCCGTCTTGGTCGTGTGGTCATGAATGACCGGCAGCTGGTAGCCGCGATAGTGCAGCAGCGTGGGGACCATGCCGCCGGTCGCGACTGCGATCGCAGCGACGGCGACGGCCGCCTTGGCGAGTTTCTTCGCAGCCTTGGTCACGACGCGTGCTCCTTCTTGCCGCCGCGGTTCGGCCGCTCATCGAGTTGCTCGAGCGAGCGCACGCCCGCGGGCGTCTCGCCGAAGAGACGTTTGCGCGCGCGCTCGAGCCGCTCCGCATCGTCGATCGTCTTGTCGCCTGCGATCGCGCCGAGCTGCTTCACGTGGGCGAGCGCTGCTTTCGCCGCGTCGAATTGCGCCGCCTCGAGTCTCCGCTCTAGCACCCGCACCGCGCGTTCAGCAGTCGCGCGCCTCGCTTCGCTGTCCGTCAATTTCCGCTCGAGGTCCTGCTGCTGCCGGCGGGAATTTTCCCGCATCGAGATCGACGCGCGGAGTTTCGTGAGCTGGTCGACGATGTACTTGACGTCGACCTCGCCATCCTTGGCGCCGACGAGCTGGTCCTGCAGCTCGATCACCATCGCCTCCTCGATCGCGTCGAGTGGATGCACGCCGGCGCCGGCGGCCGCGCACAACGCCTCGCGCGTCTCCCGGCCGGCGTTGACGCGGGCGACATAGCGGGCGAACGGTCCATCGAGCACGGCCTTCGCCGCCATCGGCGACGGTTTGCCGCTCTTGCTCGTCGGCGACGTGACCCCGTAGCGCACGAGCACGGCCTGCACCTGGACGAGCGTCGGCTTCGCGGCAAGCGCCCGCAGCTCGGAGCAGAACGCGGCGAACTTCTCGGCAGAGAGTTGTTGCTCGGCCAGCGTGGGCATCAGAGTGAGCCGCTTTCCTGCGGGGCGACGGAGAGGTCGCCGCCCCGCAGGGTTCTTTGAGCAGCCGGTCCAAGCGCCGCGGGGTCCAGTCCGCGGAAGGAACGCGCGCCGCCGGCGCGCGAGTGAAAGTCGGAAGTGTAAAGTTTAAGTGGGCCAGCTCTCAGCTCTGAACTCTCAGCACTCGCCGCAGCTTTCGCTCGCGCGGGCGGCATGTAGAAAACCGTTACGCGTTCGGCGAGCGTGATCAGCGCCCACGCGAACATCCCGAGCAACACCAGCAGCGCGGCCGCGAACCACAGCAGCTGCCGGTTGTGGCGGCGCAGATCGGCCACGTGCTCGAGGTGCATTTCCTCGATGGCGATCGCGCGATCGCTCTCGCGCTCGATGTCCGCGTCGTCGCTCATGCGAGGTTCTTTTCGCGGAGCACGAGCACGCCCTGCTCGGCGAGTTTCCATCGCCAGCCGGCGAGCTTGGGTTTCCACGACAGCACCCAGCCGGAGTTCGCGAGCTCGCGCAGCGTGACCTGCAGCTCGGGGAGCGTCAGCCGCGGCCAGCCCTCGGCGATCGCGCGCTGCAGCAGCCGCGCCTCCGAGCAGCCGATTTCGCCGTCGGCGTGGAGACTGAGCAGGAGGAAGATGGCGAGTTGTTCGTCGTTCATGACTCGATGCGCGGCAGACGGAGAAGGACGCGGTCCATCTTGTCGTCCAGATTGGTGAGCTGCTTGCCCAGTTCTTCAGTTTTTACCTCGAGGCGCCCCTGGCCCACGCGCAACTGGTCGATGTCTTTATGGATGTCTTTCCGCGAACCAGCCTGTTTCGTGAGGTCGTCGGTGAGCCGCTTCTCGATCTTCTCAACCTCATCGCGCGTGATGTATTCCCGATGCAGCGGCGGTTCGCGGTGAAACAGCGACTTCACCGCTGCCGCGAGTGCTACCAGCACGATCAGGCATCCGATGAAAACGCCGATCTGCGTGAAGCTGACGGTTTCCATTCGCGCGATTGCTTCAGGTTTTCAGTGCAGTCGCGGTGAGATCGGCGTGGCTGGGCTTCGCCGGCGTCATGTAGCGATCGAGCAGGAAATTCACGGCGGCTTGCACGCCGTCCTGCCGCTGCTGCTCGGCGAGCGTCTTGGTGAGATAGGCGTCGAGCTTCGCGCCGCCCTCGGTCTGATCGAGGATGTCCCGGAACGTATCCACGCCACGGACGAGCGACGCGTTCACCTTTTCCGAAGTCTTCTTTTTCTTCGTCAACCAGACCGCCGCGATGCCGAGTAGCCCGTTGAGCGCGTAGCTGGCGACGTCGGCGAACGGGATGGGCAGGTATTTGACTGCCGAGACGACCGCCTTGGCCGTGGCGGTGGGGGCGACGACCTGCTGCGTGACGGGTGTGCCAGCTGGGATGATCTTCGCCGGGTCGACGACGCCGCGCATTTCCGGGGTGACCACGATCAACGAACCATCAGGCGCCTGGATGCTGTCTTGCTGGACGACGCCCGCCTGCACGGTGGAGGTCTCGAAGACCAGGCCTTTGGCTGCATCTTTGTCGCAACCGGAGAACACACAGAGAGCGCAAAGGCTCACGCAGAGAAGCAGGAGTTTCGTTTTCATGCTCGGGATGTTTTGGTGGAACAAAGGGGTCAGCGGAGCTTGCCGTTGGGCTTGAGGACCGGCGCAGCGGGGTCGCTCGCGTAGAGGTCGAACATCGTGCGCAGCCAGGACGCGCGGCAGCCGAGTTTTTCGGCGATCGCGAAGACGGTCACCTGTTCCGGCGAACTGATGAAGAGTTCCCAGGCGGCGCGCAGCGCGCGCTCGCGGGCGATGTAGTCTCGCTTTTCCGGCAGCGGCTCGAGGGAGACGAGAGCGTGGTTGAGAAAGGAGAATGTGATCGGCGCCCGATCTGAATCCTCTGCTTTCGCTGCGTCCTCCTGCGCAGGCGCATCCGGGGTGAACGCGCGCTGAGCTGCGACCGATGCCGTGGGTTCGCGCAGCGCTTGCAGTTCAGCGCGCGATTCGGCCGCGTCCTGCTCGAGCTCGCGGCGGAGCTGCTCCTGGCGCTCGCGCAGCTCCTTCGCGACCATCACCGCGCCGAGCGGGCGGCCGTTGGCATCGCGCTCACCGCGGCACTTCCCGACGAACAAGCCGGTGGGCAGCAGGATTTCGACGATGCCGTGGGTCGTGGAGCAGTGCAGCGCCGTGCGGGCCGAGGTGGAGGTCACATCGAGACCGCGGACCTCGTAGATCGCAATCGTGTCGGTGCAACGGATGCGTGAGGATGGGGCTGGACTTGCGTGGGTCGCCGGCATTTCTGTGCCGGCGAGTATCCGAAAAAAAAGGCCCGCCGTCTAAGGAACGGCGGGCATCGCGGGAACGGCGGCAGATATTTTTACCGGATCAGCGTGAGTCGACGGCTTCGACTAGCTGCGCGAGTGCGCGATCAACCGCCTCGCGCGTGCTGCTCTCGTAGCTCCAGCGCCTCTCACTCCGCGCCGCTACGGTGATAGGACGCTCCAGGCCGGCGCCGCGGAGCACAACCGAAAGCGTGAACGAAGTAACCCCGCCGCCTTCCTGCCGGATTCCCGCGGCCACGAAGTCGAGCGTCAGCGGCGCATCCTCGTTGCCGGTGAATCGTTCTGCCAGGAGCGGGCCGATGTCATAACGCGTTTTCGCCGGCGGTGTGGAGGCCAGCACATCGAGAGCGAGCAGTCTGGGCGCGAGCCGGACATGTGAGAGCTGCGCAGGCACACCAAGCGGCGGCGCCGGATTCTTCACGTCGCGCAAATCCCACTCGATCGGCACGCATCCGGCGAGTGCGAGCCCGAAGAGCGAAGCGAGAACCTTGGCTTTCATCGAGAGATCAGTTGATGCCTGGAATCCGTTCGGCCCCTGGTCCGCCCACGGCGGCTGCGTGGCGCTCGGCGCGGCGGCTCTCCGCCTCTTCGCGGAGCACATCGGTGTTGTGAGCGATCCGGCCGATGAGGCTGTACGCCTGACCGAGGCCCGCTGCGAGCACGGTTGCTCCGAAGCCGTATCCACCAATCAAGAGCCAGACCACCGGATCCGCCTTGCGTGCAGAGATGAGCAAACCGGTGGTGACGATCGCGGCGAGCCACGCGACGAAGTAATAGACGCTCGCCAATATCGGGCGACGATAGGTCATGGGGTTGGCGGGGTTGAAGCTGGCGCACCTACAGCCGCGGCTTCACGGAACCGCGGCGAGGCAAGAGGGTGAGTGTCGGCTCGGGCGATCGCAGCTCGCGCGCGAGCAGCGCCTCGACGAGCGCGTTCGGCGTCAGACCGGCATCGCGCGCCAGCCGCAGCAGCATCGCGCGCATGCCGCGACGCCACGAGCAGGGCAGATTCACCCGCGCCAAGCTTGGGGGCGAAGCCTCGGCTGCGATCACGCATGGTGCCTGTGCATGGTTCCACACAATGGCCGCGATCAGACCACTCACGGTGACTCCCAATTGGCTGGCGCGCTCCGGGATGCGTTCCGCGATGCTCGGTAGCACTCGCAGTGAGTTCTTGCGCGTGGACACGCGACGACGGAACTGCGCCCAGCAGCGGTAAACAATCGCGCTTCAGCGGGACATTGTCCCGCCGATAGAAACCGTCAGAGGGCCCTTTCTCGTCTGCTATCATCAACGCGTATGTTCCGCGATCAGCCCGCCCGTGATATCGCCTGCCAAGATTGCCCCATCCTGGAGGCGCTCATCGCCGCCGTGGAGGACCGACGCGCTCTGATGGAGCGACTGGAGCAATTTGAGAAGCAGGCGCTCATCCAGTCTTTTCTTTCTCAGGGGACATCTGTTCCGCGAGAAGTCTAGCAGCCTCTTCAAAGGCTTTTCTGCGACCAGCGTTGATCGCTGTCTGCACCGCTCCATTGGCGGTCCCTTCCACTTCCATCTGCCGCTTCAATTGTTCGATCTCGTCGATGGGAAAACGCCGGTGAAGCTCGACCCAGATACTACCGAGCATTCCAGGTATGCTCTGGGCCGCCGCGAGGTAATCGACCATGTATCGCAGACACTGAGCGGCGGTCGGCGCGGTGTGAGCCTCTGTCGTGTCTGTATGGTATTCTGCAGCGGGCTCCTCCACCTTGCCGCCTAAGTCAGCATGCCGCGATGTTGCCTCAGTCAGCATGCGGCGCATCTGCAGCTCGAGACGAGGAGACGGTGTCTTCAGGCCAGCCTCGATTTGCGAGATGTAGTTTCTCGAGACGAGCAACGCTGCCGCCAGCTCCGCCTGGGTCTTCCCGCCCAGCGCCTTTCTGAGCGATTTTGAGAGGTCAGCAGACTTGCTTACTTTTCCCACTTTTGGATTTGACGCGTGCTTACTTTGGTCAACACTAGTTGACCAAGTGAGCATGACCTTGGATCAAACACAAGATTTTCCGCTGTGGGTGCGCACGCGGCTTTGGCAGCGGAGGATGACAGTCGCCAAGCTGGCGAAGAAAATCCGGCGGCACCGGACCACGGTCAGCACCGCGATACACAACGATCGGTTCCCGCGCGCCCGCGAGGCGATCAGAAAGGCGCTCCAGTGAGATCGCCGGCCAGCGAGTTCCTCAGTGGATACGTGATGGACAAGGCGGCCGACGAGCCGGTCCACGTGCGGCTGCGCCTATACCGCGCACTGGCTACCACATTGCCGGCGCGCTCCGCGCGCTTCGCTGAGCTCACCAAGCTCGCCGACGAACTCGAGTCGATCGAGACGCGCTCGCGCCAGCTCCGGCTCGATCTCGGAGAGGAAGGCCATTCGACGGGCTCAGGCCAGGGAGGCGAGCGATGAAGCGCATCGACTTCCCTGGCTTCTACGTCCTCGCCTACGACGACTCACTCGACGCGCGTCTTTCGCCGAGCGAGGAGGCTGCGCAGGTAGGGACTCGTGGCAGTGACAGTGCAGCCGCAGGCGGTGCGCGCAAAGGCGCGATCCCCGCGCTCGAGCAACTGCTGGTCCTGCTCGGCCCCCGGTTTTGCCCGAAAGCTTACGGAGTCGCGTGGTTCGAGCCGATGCGGACAGCGGGCGTTCGGATCGATCGGCAGAAACTGCCACTCCAGCTTCTTGTCGCCGCGGAGTTTGATGCCCACGGCCACGATCGTCACCGCATACTCGCTGCGGTTTACCACGTCGATACAGAGCCCGTGGTTCCGGAGACTGTCGACCCAGCCTTGCGGCCGGACACGCAGCTTGATGCGGGCGCGATCGATCTCGCGCCAGAGGTTGCTCAGGCCCAGCGCGGCGCCGAGCAACGCGATGCCCAGGGTAATGGCGTCCATTCCGCCGAGTCTGCACGCCCGGTATCCGACTCTCAACCTTAGACTCCCATGCCTGTCCTCGATGCCAAAGTCCGCCAAGCCGCCGCTGCCGCTACGCTGCAGTTCGACTGGCTGCTGCCGGACAAGCCGTTTCTCCGCGTCGCGGAAATCGCCGCGCGCACGGGGCTGGGCACGACGTTCATCGAGGAGGCTTTTGGCGCGGCGGGGAAATGCCATCGTTACAACGGCGGCGACGGCAAGCGCGACACGCTGCGGATCCCGCGGGCGTTCGCGATCGAGCTGCTCGTGCGCAGCGCGAAATACGACGCAGAGACCAAGGTCCAGGCGGTCGAGAGCCTCGCCCGCGAGTTTGCGCCCGACGAGGCGCTGCGGATCTCGGCCGCCTTCCAGCGCCAGGCGTTCCGCGGCCAGAGCCAGAGAGCTTCGTGACAGAGAGGAATACCACAAGAAACACGAAAATGAATACACCGGTCCAGAACACAGCAGTCCAGCCCGTCGAGAGCTTCGACCCCGAGAAGGCCGAGCGCACGATCATTGACCGCGCCGAGTTCGCGCGGCTCATCCGCAAGCATCGCGGCATCGTCGTCTATGTTTTCCCCAGCAATCGCGACTCGCGGGTGCTGCGCAATCTGAACAGTTGTTTCAGCCTTCGCGTCTCCGCCAAGCAGGCGCTCGAGAAGCTGGAGGGCGGCTCCCTCGACGCGTTCACGTGGTCGCTCTCCAAATACGGGCTGGAGGTAGAGACCGACGTTGCGCCGCTGTGGCTGCAACGGCGTCGGCGTCGCGAGCGCGTGGTGGAAGAGATCGCGTCGCATGAGGCGCGACTCGCGAAGCCGGTGCGCATCGGTGACGACTGGGACACGCGAACGCGGGCCTCGCATGAGGCCCTGCTCGCAGGCCGGCGCGCTGAGCTCGCCGAGCTCAACGCCGCGCCGAGCCCAAAACCCCAGGTCGCCGCCTGATCGGCCCTCAACACTCAACTCTCAGCTCGCCCGCCTCATGACCGTCCTCCGTCCCCGCGAGATCCCGCAGCAGCTCGGCATGATCGCCGCGCGCGTGCTCGTGCCCGAGCTGCCGATCGAGATCCACTACGCCGCCGCGCGGCCGGGCCTGCCGATCTGGAGGATCACCGTCTGGCAGGACGGCCGCGCTTGGTTCGCGTTGTGGCAGAGCGAGGTGCTGCTCAAGCCCGAGGGCTTCGCATTCGTGCGGCGCGCCCATCCCGACCGCTGGGTGGAGGTCACCCAACCGCAACCGACGCCATGACGAAGCGCGAACTACTCCAGCGCATGCTCCCGCCGTGCATGGACGTCGGTGGCAACGACGCGGTCGTCGAGCTGTGGATCATCACCGGGCTCTCCCGCGGCTGCTCCCGATGGGACGGCCCGTATTGGAGGAACTGAGCCATGGACGCACCGCTTGCCCGACCATCGGCCATCGAGATCCGGATCGCGAACGTCGATCTGCCGACGAAACTCGATGCGCTCGGCGCGGCCCTGGCCGCGATCCGCGAGGCGCACCGCGACGACATGTCGGTGCAGTCGTGGGCCGCGCTGCACCGCGCCCAGGAGGCGATCGCCGAGGCGATCATCTACGCGAACGTCCGCAAACCGGTGCACACCTTGCCGGCGATCGAGTGATGAAATCCTACGACCATCTCGCGCCGCTGATCGACCAGGAGAACTCCGCCTTCGAGGAGTTCTACGCGGACATGGTCACAAAGATCCCTGCGCTGCGCGGCAAGGGTGCGATCACCGTGCCTCCAGCCGGGTTTAAGCGCGCGTTAAAGGCCGCCTACCTCGCCGGCGATCACGACGCGATCCAGCGCCTCATCAACTCTCCCGAATGAAAAACCTTCCCGCAATCCGCGACTTGGACGCGCGCGTGCAGCGAATCCTGCACCAGCACACGACGATCATGACCTCGGCTGCGCAGATGGCCGCCGCAGCGGTCATTGCAGGGCTCGAGCTGAAGGCGCTAAAGAAGGAGTGCGGCCACGGCAACTGGGAGGAGTTTTTCGCGAGCGCGCTCCAGCAGCATGGGCTGAAACTGCGCACCGCGCAGAACTACATGGCCCTCGCCGACGGGCTGAAGAGCAAGGCATTAAAAACGCAACCAGATGCGTTTTTGAAGCTCCTGGATTCGGCACCTTCGGAGCTCAGCAAGGCGGATCAGCAGAAGCTCACCAAGGCAGTCGGCAAGGTGACGGACGGCAAGGCACTCTCCGAGCTCTACCAGGATTTCGGCATCGTGAAGAAGCCGCAGGGCTCCGGAGCGAAAGGCGGCAACACGCGCGGCAAGGGCGGCACGGATACGGGTGACGACGCGGACGCGCCCGCGCCCAAGCCCGAGGATGCCGGCTGGCACGAGATCACGAAGCTGCTCAATAACCTGCTGGTCGAGCACCTGGAGCCCGACAACCACTTCTGGAACCAGTGCACCGAAGCCCGCCGCCGCGAGCTGCACGGCAACCTGGTCGACGCCTGCGAAGCCGTCGGCGCCACCCTCAAAAAGGAGAACCGCGCATGATCTCCGACGAAACCATCTGTTTTTGGCACTCCCTCGTTGCACGTTTCCACACCGGCCGCGTTGCGCACCGATTCCTCGTCTATTGGTGGCGCCGTGGAGATGCCATTCCTGGCCTCCCAGCGCCGAGCAAGCCCACGCAGCCGCTTCCGCGAGGCCTGAGCTACAGCGCGCTGATGCGCCTCCGCCCGAGGCACGAGACACGTGTTCTTCGCGCGCGTCCCGCTCAGCCCTCAACTCCAACCTCTCAACTTTCCGCATGATGACTCTCTCCATCGTCGAAGGCAGTATCTCGCCCGCGCGGGTCTCCGATCGCGAACGTGAGATGCTCGCCTCGCCCGAATATGGCGCGCTGCCGGACCACGAGAAGCCGCACCTGCGCGCGCGGCTGCAGGCGATGGAGCGCATCGACGCCGCCCGCACCGCGGCCGCCGGCGTGCGCGCCGAGACGCACCGGCTGCACGCCGGCGAGCGGCTCAGCCAGCACACGCTGCGCAAGTGCTATTTCGAACGCTGGGTCGCGCACGGCCGCGACTGGCGCATGCTCGTGAACCGTTCTCGCGCGCCGCTTGAGGACCGCGAGGCGCTGGCACCCGAGACGGTGCTGCACTGGCACGAGCTGTTCTTCCGCTTCAGCGGCCGCGGCAAGGCCGCGTATCGCGAGCTGCAGCGCGAGTGGAGCAACGGCAAACCCATCCCTGGTCTGCCTGATCGCAATCGCCCCGCCGACATGCCGCGGCGGCTGAGCTACGCGACGCTGATGCGCGAGAAATACAAGCCCGCCGCGATCGTGAAGCGCGTGGCGCGCATCGGACTCACGGCTGCGCAGGATCTGCTGCCGTCGGTGCTGCAGACGCGCGTGGGCCTGGCGCCCGGCTCGATCCTCCAATTCGACGACGTGTGGCATGATCTCGAGTGCAGCGTGCCAGGCCAGCGCGGCATGCGCCGCGTGCTGCAGTTCGACGCGCTCGAGCTGCTTTCGGGTTTCCAGCTCGGCCGCGGCATGAAGCCCGAGCTCCTCAACGACAAGACGGGCCGCATGGAGCGGCTGAAGGAGCGCGAAATGCTGTTCCTCCTAGCGCACGTGCTCGGAAATCGTGGATACAATCCCGACGGCTGCCGGCTCGTGATGGAGCTCAGCACGGCGACCGTGCCGGAGCGCGTGATGCGGCTGCTGCACGATTTCTCCGGCGGCAAGTTGCGCGTCGAGAAGGGTACGACGTCGGGCTCGCCTCTCGCCGAGGGTCTCTACGCAGGCCGCAGCAAGGGCAACTTCCGGATCAAGGCGGCGCTCGAATCGCTGCGCAACCTGATCCACAACGAGACCGGCGACCGGCTGCTACTGCCCGCGCAGACCGGCAACATCGGTCGAGTCAACCAGCCCGACGAGCTGCACGGCCGCGAACGTCACCTCGACCAGCTGCAGCGCGCGGCGCTGCTCGTGCCCGCGCCGCTGCGCGAGCTCGTGACCGCCAACATCACGCCGCCGTTCGCCCAGGTCGTCGAGCTCGTCGACCTCATCCAGGAGCGGATGAACGATCGCACGGAGCACGAGCTCGAGGGCTGGGAAGAGTGCGGCTTCATGGCGCCGCTCTTCCGGCTGGCGCCGCACGAGGACTGGCGCCGGCAGACCGAGCTGGCGGGCTACGCGCCCGGCGTGCGCACGGCGATCGAGCAGGCGCTGCGCGCCGATCCACGGCTCGTGACCTGCCGGCGGATGAGCCCGCGCGAGGTCTACCAGGAGCGCGTGATGCCGCACCTCACCCGGCTGCCCGCGCACCTGGTGCCGGCGCTGCTCGGCATGGACTGCGCGGAGGAACGCCGCGTGGCGAAGGACGGGCGGATCCACTTTGCCGATCCCGACGTCGGGCCCGGCGAGCATCATTTCGAGGGAGTGGCGATCGATGAGGAGGGCAACACCACCGTGCTGCCCGACGGCGAATGCTACGCGACGTTCGTGTCGATGCTCGACCCCGAGCGGATGCACGTGTGCGACGCGAAAGGCCGCTATCTTGGCTACGCGCCGCGCACGCTCGTGCCGACGCGGGGCGACGCCGAGGCGTTCGCGAAAGCCTGCGGCCAGCGCACGAAGTCCGCGCGCGAGCGGCTCGTGCCGGTGCTGCGCGCCGCGGCCCCGCTGATGCGCCGCGACGCCGAGGCCGCCGAGCAGGCGACCGACCTGCTCGCGCAGCTCGGCGAGCAGGCGCAGAGCGGTCGTACCACGCCCGAACAGCGCGCCCGCCAGAAGCGCCGCGCCCAGGTCGACAGCGCGATCGCCGGAGCCTCGCGCACCGCCGACACCGTCCAGCCAGGAGGCTCGCTCTACGACAGCGACGACGAGCCTTAACCCAAGCTTAAGCGGCCGTGGAGCGCGGTTACGACGCGCCCCACGACCTAGTCCAGAACACCCGAGGTCCAGTTAACCACGAAGTCAGGAGGTCCAGACATGTCCAACATCCAAACCGCTGAGCGCACGAACGGCAATCTCGCCGTGACGGTCGCCGGCTCGACCGGCGCGATCGTGCCGACGAATAAACACCTCGCCGATCGCGCGATCATCCGCGGCGACGTCAATGCCGCCATCGAGCGCTTCGCTCATTATCCGGACGCCGTGCGCGAAGGCGCGTTGTGGCTCCGGCTCTTCACGCAACAGAAGCTCAACGGCGAACACGCGCTGCTGTGGAAGCTCGCCTGCGCGCTCGGGCTGCGAGACGCATCGGGCAACAACCCGAGCGACCAGTATTGGTACCAGGTCGTGACCGGACGCTATTTCAAGCCGGGCGGCGACGCCAAACGCCTCAAGGTCTACATCGACGCCATCCGGGCCCACGCCTTGCGCCAGGAGAGGGCCGGGATGATCGGGTTCGTGGAGACGGATAACTGGACGCTGTTCCGCGACTACGTGGATTCGCGCCGCACGTTTTCCTCGAGCTGCCGCGTCGGCGCGGTCGAGGGCCTGAGCGGGGCGCAGAAGACATCATGCCGGAAGCAATACACGGCGCTCAACAATCACCGCGAGACGGTGGGTTTCGAGGCGCCGGCGCGCGCCACCCGCGCGCGTGTGGTGCAGAAGCTCGCCGAGCTCTACCAAGTGGCCGAGTCGAAGAACGTCGGAGGCAAGGAGGTGGAGATTGAGCGCTTCCTCAAGAGTGCGGTCACGATCGAGGTGGGCGAGGCCAAGCCGCGCTGCATCATCATCGACAACGTGCAGCGGCTGTTCCGGCCGAATGTGCAGCCCGATCAGCAGCCGGTGTTCAACTACCTCCACGAGTTGCAGGACGACATCGGGTTCTGCCTCATCCTGATGTGGGTGCCGTCGTTCACTCGTGTCATCACCAGCAACGATCCGTACTGGGCGCAGTGGGTCGGCCGCATCGGCGGGCCTGACGAGATCCTCCGCCTCGACCAGAAACTCCCCCGGAAGGATCTGCTGAAATTCGCCCGCGAGTTCCGGGTCGTCAACGATCCCGAGGCATATCCGCTGCTCAAGAAGTGGAACGCCACGCCCTGGGGCTGCCGCGTGCCCGTGCAGAAGCTCGAGAAGGCGCGCAAGCTGGCGAACGCCGAGAGCTCCGACGAGATCAGCGTCGATCACCTGCGGCGGGTCGACAGCGAGCCGGTGATCCCGCCGGCCGGCGAGGAGGACGAGCAATGATCACGCTCCTCTGCCCTCTGATCGTCACGATTCTCTTCGCATTTCTGGTCGGCGTGCTCGTCGTGCTCGTCGCGCTGCTGCGCCGGCAGCACGACCTCGAGCAGGAGCTCGACCAGGCGAAGCGCTACGAGGCCGAGCTCATCGAGGCGCTCCGCGCTCAACGCGCGGGCGAGACCACCAGCCCCAAACTGCGAGGTGGATCGTGAAAGCCACCCAGCTTCAACTCGTCCGCACGCAGGCGACGCAGGTTATTCATGAGCTTGGAATGCTGATCCACCACTGCGAAGAGGCGAATAAGGCTACGCGTGATCGTCGGGACGTCGCCGAAGAAATGGCGGACGCCGCGGAGACCGCCGGTTGGATGAGGGTCCAGGCCACGCGCCTCGAGAAGTTTGTCACCGACATCAACGACGCCGCGCAGCAGGCGAACATGCCGCAGAAAGGCGGATCGTGAACAAGCACCTCAACCATCGTTTCCCGTTGCCGGTCTCCGGCACGTCCGCGCCGGTGACGCTCTCGCGGCGCGTGCTGTGGTGCGTGGCGGTCGCGCTCGTCGCGGCCGGTTTCGCAATCGGCTGCGTGACGTCAGCCTGGGCCGCGCTGCCATGAGCCTCGACGATCTTCGCAAACTGGCCGACTGGCACGCCGATCAAGCGTCAGCGTGCGAGTTCCTCGCCGAGAATCATGAGCGCTGCGGCAACCAGGCCACCGGCGCATGCATGCGCGAACTCGGTCAGTGGCACGCCTCGACCGCCATCCACGTCCGCGAACTCGCCGACGCGTTCGCGCAACTCTTCACCGCCATTTCGCCGGTCACTCCGGCCACAGGCACCGCGCCCTCCACGGGCACCTTGGACGCGAGCGCCGGCGCGTAATCCGGCGCACCCATATCCCATGAAAACTCCCAAGACCCTAGTGTTCGTCCTCGTCGCTCTCGTCGCCTTCGCGGCGGGACTGCTCGGCTCCACGTTCTCGCCGACCTCCTCTCGTCCGCTGCCACCGCTCAGTTCGGCCGACCGCGAAGCCCTGGTGATCCAGCTCCGTAGCTGGGCAGACAATACCGACTGGTGGGCCGAGATGTATGCCATCACGCCCAACGAGCTGGCCTACTGGCACGGCCAAAAGATCGGCCTGCTGAACGCCGCCGACCTGCTCGAGCGCTACACGCCGCCCGCGCAACCGCAGTCACGCTGACCACCCCTGCGCTCAACCCTCAGCTCTCAACTCTCAACTGATTCGTCCATGACCTCCAATCGCATCAAACTCACCAGCCCGGTAATCTCGACGCGCGCCGAGGCGGAGCGCGTCCTCGGCGACATCGCCGCCAGCACGGCCGCGCTCAACGCCGCCAAGGCCAAGCTCGATCAGCGCCTCACCTCAATCCGCCAGGAGCACGAGGGCACGATCGACCAGCTCGCGAAGCGCATCGAGGCGCTGAGCGGGCTGCTGCAGCAGTGGGCCGAAGCCTCGCCCGAGGAGTTCGGCGGCAAGAAGTCGATCGACTTCATCCACGGGACGCTCGGGTTCCGCACGGGCATGCCGAAGCTCAAGACGCTCGCCGGCTGGACCTGGGACAAGGTGCTCGGCGCGCTCGATGCGGCAAACCACTTCGTGCGCATCAAGCGCGAGGTCGACAAGGAAGGCGTGCTGATGGCCTACGGCCGCGGCGAACTCGACGATGCCGAGCTGCGCGGCGCCGGCATGCGCGTTGTCCAGGACGAGTCGTTCTTCGTCGAGCCCAAGCTCGAGGAGCAGTCCGGCAAGATCGTCACCTCGGCGAACTAACGCCTGCTTCGCTCAACTCTCAACCAGCTCAGCACCCCATGAGCAATCATCGTCATTCCCAGCGCGATCGCGCCTCGCTGCGCGATCAGCGGGATCCCGCCGCGGTCGACTGGTATCTGCAGCAGCGGATCACCGATCTCCTCCGGCTGGGCTTCGCCCGCCGGCGCCAGCGCCACGCGCAACGTCAACCTCACTTCGCCCTCCGATGAAATCGAAGCACCAGGACGAGCATCCGCTGGCCGCGCCGATCACCCTCGTCGGTTACATCGTAACGCAGGGCGGCAAGCCCTGCACGCTCGCCAACGTCACCGGGTCGCACAAGGGCGGCCTGCTGTTGCCCGGCGCGCCCGTGGTGCAGTTTTTGAAGCCGCGCGACGCGAAGCGCGCGATCGCCCGCACCACGCGCGCGGCCGACGCGTTGCGCGGCTCGCTCGTCGACACGTGGGAGCGGCTGCACTCGCTCTTCCACGGCGGGGTGTTTGAGGTGCATCCACTGGGGAGGCAGCTGTGAGCGAGACGCAGCTACGCCTGCCCCTCGACGCGCCGCACGTGGTACCGCTTCTGGTGCACTACCAGACTACGGCGGATCACCTATTGGCCATGCTCGAGGAAGAGATCAAGATCGCGGCCTCTGTCGGCTCCTGCTGGACCTCCGACCTCGACAAGTTGCTCGAGCTCGCGAGCGAAGCGCTCGAAGGTGACTACTGGCGGATCGGCACGTATCGCGACTGTGCCCAGCGACTGCTGCGTCGAGTCGGCAAGGCCGACCTGATCGAGCGCGAGCGCGCGGTCGTTCGGCTGATCGCGCGGCATCTGGACGAACTTGCCGACGCTTGCGACACGCTCCGAGCGCGCCAGGAGTTCGAATACCACCGGAGCATGGCCGCATGAGCTACGATCCCAAGAGTGTCGAGCGCTGCCGGCGTGATCGTCATGACGCCATCGACACGACGGTCGTGACGAACGGTCTGGCAAAGACGGCCCGAATCGATCTCGGGCTGCAGCTACTCCAACTCGCAGCCAAGCCGGGCACGAGTTTCACGCTCCACGAAATTGCCCTCTGGTGTGGCTGCACGCGCGACGCCGTCCTGCTCATCGAGCAAAAGGCGCTGAAGAAGGTTCGCACGCGCATCCGCTTCGGACGGGACTCAAAACTATTCCGGGAGCTCGCCGCATGAGCGCGTGCCGGATTTGCGGCTGCACCGACGACGACTGCACCTGGTGCATGGTGCTGACGGGCGAGCGCTGCTTTTGGGTCGAGCAGGATCTTTGCTCCGCCTGTGCGCCGATGGGTTCGGATGATGAGAGGCGGGCGAAGTATCGATCGCGTGTCGCGTGGGATCTCGGTCACAAGCGCGGCAACAGCATCCCCGGCAAAGCGGAGCTGCTCGGCCACTGTAATGCGATGCTCCGCGTGTGGGCACGGCTCAATTGCCGCCGCGTGCACCCGGAGCGCTACGCCAAGAAGGAGGTCGCGTGATCACCTCGGCAGAGATGGCCAGCAGTGCCGTGCGGTACTTCGAGCGTGCAGCGGGCGATGCGCGCGACGCTGTTGCCGTGCAAGCCCGCACAAAGATAGGGCTCGCGCCAGATCGCGTGCGTGCGCTGCTCGAGGCCAGCAGGCCGCTGACGCCAGAGGAAGCTCGTCGCGCGATGGTTCGCCAGGTCCGGCCGAAGTCGTGCGGCCGCACCGGGCTGCCAAGGTATGCGGTCGAGCTCATGTATGCCGACTACAAGCGGCTGCGGTCGCTCTCGAAAACCGGCCGCCTCCACGCTCGCACGCGCCAGTCGATGTATCAGATCTTCCAGGCGCACGGGCTGCCGCTCTACGAGCGCCGCTTTCAAAGAAAGATCCGCTTCGCCGGTCGCGAGTTCACACCCGGTAAAGATGGCTACTATCGCGCCACCTCGGGCGATCGTCGGCAGCTCCATTACGTGATATGGGAGCGTGCAAACGGTCCGGTGCCCGCGGGCCATCAGGTCACCTTCAAGAACGCGGATAAACGTGACTTCCGGATCGAGAACCTCGCCTGCATGCCGATCCGCGACGTCACGCTATTCCACCACGCGCGGCACACAGCCGCGAAGGATCGCGCCAAGCCATGACGCATACGCCTCGCATGCCCTACGGTTCGGCCAAGACAATCGTCGCAGCGATGGAGCTCGGCGAAGGCCGCACCGTGCGACCGGAACACGTCGTTTCCATGCACAATGCCGCTCGGCGGATGGGCCGGCGCATCATGGCGGTCGCCTTCCACCAGGACGGTGAGCGGATGTACCGGATCATCCGGATCCCCGAAGGACTCCCGTTTACCGCGCATCGGCGGGCGCGGCGGCCGCGACGCGACGAACTCACCGGCCGCTGGCAGCCAGACCCCGTTTGACATGCACCCGCGCGCACGAGTCACCTATTTCCGCGACCTCTGGCCGGCCGCCTGCCGCGCCCAGCGCTGGGATCGCCGCGACGACGACGTGCGACGTGCGGTCGTGCTCGAGTGTATGCGCCAGGTGCGCGGCCCGCAGGTCACGACGAGCAGCCCTCGGTTTGGCGCTGATGAGACCACGGCGCTGTTCACCTACCTGCGCTTTCTCGCGCGCCAGGACTCGCTCGACGCGTCGGCTGCGTGGGATGAGTGCAAGCGCGACTACCGCAGCTTCAACCGCGCTCGCAATGCCGACTTCCACGAGCGCGAAACCTACGGCGCGGCGGGCAGCCGCAAGCTGCAGCGCGATCGCTTCGCGAAGCGCAAGACGGCCGCCGGCGAGCCGCTCGACTCGATCGACCCGGAAGAGACCAGGAAGCGCCACATCACGATGGCCCAGCGGCACAGGGATAAACTCAACCGCGAGAAGCGGGCGCAGGCGCCGCGCACGATGGCCGAGCAGGCCCGCAGCGTGCCACCCCTCGGCGCGATCATCATCCTCCCGCCGCCAGCTGCGCCCGAGCCCGCCGACGAAATCTACCAGGACGCCGAGCCCGCCTACGTGCCGCCCGCCGGGCACCCATTCTGATGCCCGCGATGGTCCAGTATATCGACATGGCCTCGGATCCCGTGCAGAAGGATCACCTCCGGCGCCAATGGTCGGACGCTGTCGAGCGACGGACCATCACGTGCGAATGCGGCCAGATCCGCGCGCTCGAGCTGGCTTACCGCTGCCTCTACTGCGGAGCCTGGTTCTGCGTTCCCTGCGCGGAGTCTCACTTCGGCATGACCCTGCAGCAGTGGAAGCAGAAGAAACGCGCCGAACGTGTCCAAGCGTTCCGCGCCTGGAAAGTGACTCAAACGACCAGCGGCAAATGATCGACGGCACCGCAGAACTCGGTCTGAAGTTGCCCGCGCCGGCCGTCACGCCGGACGAGATCGAGCAGCTCGTCGCCGTGCTCGATCGTGCAGCTAAAGAGCCGACGGTGACGGAGCCCGGTAGGCGGAAGCGGCCGCCCGGCTGGCTGTACGCCGAGGAGATCGCCGAGCGCATGGGTATGCTCGCCGATGAGTCTCTCGACCAGGCGGTGCGCTGGGTGCGCAAGATCGCGAGTGCGGCCGCGCCGGCCGTGGTGAGTTTCCCAGGCTCACCAGGATACAAGCTCTGGCAGCATTGCACGGTTGAAGAGATCGACCACTGCATCGAGGCGTTCGAGAGCCAGGGGCGCGACATGATCAAACGCGCGGTGCTATACCGCCAAGCCTACCATCGC
The DNA here is from genome assembly GCF_000019965.1 of Opitutus terrae PB90-1. Classification (GTDB taxonomy): domain Bacteria; phylum Verrucomicrobiota; class Verrucomicrobiia; order Opitutales; family Opitutaceae; genus Opitutus; species Opitutus terrae. The sequence goes on along the minus strand of NC_010571.1, from coordinate 4,433,612 downwards.
CGTTTCCGCGGCGCGCGCCAGGACTCGACAACGCCCGCCGCCGCGCCGACGCTGGTCCCGTGACCCTCTCGAGCCCCGTTTACCCGGCCATTAAGCCCGCCTTAATCGGCCTCACGGAAGCCTCGAAAACCGTCCCAAAGCTTTGCGAACACCGGCCTGCGCGCCGCCGTTCGTCCCAAACCGCGCCCGGCCGCGCCCACGACCTCAGTCGACCCGGCGCCCGCTCTGAAAATCAGGGTATTTCAGCCCTGCTCAGCGGTTTTCAGCCGTCCCAACCCTAACGCTAAGGATGCGCCCTCCGACCAACCACGGGTTACACGGATCGGATCTGTGTGCATTCGTGTTCATCTGTGGTTCAAGGATTGCTGGCTTGAACTCGGATCGACCTCGGATCGACTCCTGTTCAAACAAGTCCGATCTGGTTTTACAGGAGGCAAACCGAGGACAAACCGAGAGCTGCCCACGGAACATACGGACCTCAAACCACGAGCCGCCCGCGTTACCGAGCGAAGCGACAGCTTGCCATCACGCGAATCGCCGCGGATCGACTCTCAACCCTCAGCTCTCAACTCTCAACTCTCAACGCAGCACCGTCCCCCGTCCCCTGTCCTCCGTAGGCTTGGCGAAGGAGGGACCGTCGACTGTCCACCGTCCACCGCCTACCGTCCGCCCATCATGACTTCTTCCCTCAAAACCGGATTCACATTCGCTTTCGTCGGGCTGCTTGGATTCTTCACGGCGCAGTCGCTCCCGGCGGAGCAGCCGTTTGCCGCCCATGGCGAGCGGTCGTCCGCCCAACTGCGTGAACGGCTGCCCCTGAACGACGACTGGCGATTTCAAAAAGACGATCCGCCGGGCAACACCGTCAGTCTCGACTACGATGTTCGTCCCGTGGTGACGACGAACCAGGACGGCCGGGCGGCGGATGCCGAGCCGACGGAAGCCGAGAAGCTCGCCGCCGCCTCGCGCGTGGTGCTGAAGCCGTGGATCCTGCCGACCGGGAATGCGTTCATCAAGGATCCGGCGCCTCGATACACCCGGCCGGCGGGCGACCCGGGCAGCGACGTGGCGTATGTGCGGGCGGATTTCGACGATCAAGCCTGGCGGCGCGTGAACCTGCCGCATGACTGGGCGATCGAAGGGCCGTTTCTCACCACCGGCGATTTCGGCGGCATGGGCAGGCTGCCCAGCTGGGGCATCGGCTGGTATCGGAAGGCGTTCGATCTTCCCGCGGAGGACGCCGGCAAATCGATCGTCCTCGAGGTGGATGGCGCCATGTCGTACGCGACGGTCTGGTTGAATGGTCACCTCGTGGGCGGCTGGCCGTATGGCTACTCGTCGTGGCAGGTGAACCTGACGCCTTACCTCGCTTTTGGCGGCAGAAACCAACTCGCGATCCGGCTCGACAATCCGCCCGCCTCGTCGCGCTGGTATCCGGGCGGCGGGATTTATCGCAACGTGTGGCTGACGAAGACGCAGCCGGTGCACGTCGGCCAGTGGGGCACCGCGGTAACGACGCGTGACGTGACGTCGCGTTCGGCGACGATCGAGCTCGCGGTCACCGTCGACAACGACGGCCGGGAGCCTGCGCCGATCAGCGTGAGCTCGGAGATCTTCGCGCTGGATTTGCAGGGCCGGAAAACGGCGGAGGTGGTCGCGCGGACGGAGGCCATTGAAACCCAAGTGGCGGCGGGCGCGGCCGCGACCGTGCGGAGTTCGGTCGCGCTCGCGAATCCGAAGTTGTGGGGGCCGCCGCCGACCCAGCAGCCGCATCGCTACGTGGCGGTGACGACCGTGACCCGCGCCGGCCAGCCGGTGGATGTCTACGAGACGCCGTTCGGCATTCGGACGCTGCGGTTCGATCCGGCGGCGGGAATTTTTGTCAATGGCGAGCGGATCAAGCTCCAAGGCGTGAACCAGCACCACGACCTTGGCGCGTTGGGCGCGGCCTACAACGAACGCGCGGCGGAACGGCAGCTGGAGATGCTGCGTGAGATGGGCTGCAACGCCGTCCGGATGAGCCACAATCCACCGGCGCCCGAGTTGCTGGAGCTGACCGATCGGATGGGTTTTCTCGTGATCGACGAGTCGTTCGATGTCTGGGAGCGCAAGAAGACGCCGCTCGATCACCATCTGATTTTCCCGGACTGGCACGAGCAGGATTTGCGCGCGCTGATCCGGCGCGATCGCAATCATCCGTCGGTGATCGTGTGGAGCGTCGGCAACGAAGTCGGCGAGCAATACACGGGCGAGGCCGGAGCGGCGGTGGCGAAGCGGCTCGTCGCCATCGTACACGAGGAGGATCCCACGCGGCCGGCGACCAGCGCGATGAACTACGCCAGCCCCGACATGCCCCTGCCGGCGGCGCTGGATGTGATCAGCTTGAACTATCAGGGGGAGGGAATTCGCGACACGCCGGAGTTCGAAGGCACGGAGCGAATTCGGAAGACGCCGCAGTATCCGGCGTTTCACGCGCAGTTCCCGCAGAAGGTGATCCTGACGAGCGAGAGCGCGTCGGCGTTCAGCAGTCGCGGCGTTTACCTTTTCCCGGTGACGCCGAAGATCAGCGACGTGGTGCGCGACGGACGTGGCGGCGACTCCACGATTCACCAGGTGAGCGGGTACGAGCTGCACGCGGTGGATTTCGGCTCCTCGGCGGACAAGGTCTTCGGTTCGCTGGATCGTCATCCTTACGTGGCGGGCGAGTTCGTGTGGACCGGGTGGGATCATCTGGGGGAACCCACGCCCTATTACACCTCGCGGAGCGCGTATTGCGGGATCATCGACCTGGCGGGGTTCAAGAAAGACCGGTTCTATCTGTACCAGTCGCGCTGGCGGCCCGACCTGCCGATGGCGCACCTGCTGCCGCATTGGACCTGGCCGGAACGCGTGGGTCAGGTGACGCCGGTGCACGTGTTCACCTCGGGCGACGAGGCCGAGCTTTTCCTGAACGGGCAATCGCTCGGTCGGAAGCGCAAGGGCGCGTATGAATACCGGTTGCGCTGGGACGACGTGGTCTACGCGCCGGGCACGCTCGAAGTCGTTGCCTACAAGGACGGGAAGAAGTGGGCGACGGACCGCGTGGTGACGGCGCAGCCGGCGGCCGCGTTGACGGCGGAGCCGGACCGCGCGGAGATCCGGGCGGATGGCCGGGATCTGTCGTTCGTCACGGTGCGGGTGGTGGACGCGGCGGGCGTGTTGGCGCCGCGGGCGGACCATCGGATTCGGTTCCAGATCGCAGGGCCGGGCGAGATTGTCGCGACCGACAACGGGGATCCGACGAGCTTCGAGTCGTTCCAGGCGCCGGAGCGAAAAGCGTTCAGCGGACAGTGCCTGGTGATCGTCCGCGGGCAGCGCGGCCAGGCGGGGAAGATCACAATTACGGCCTCCGGCGAAGGGCTGGAGGAAGCGGTCACGGTGATCACCGCGAGGTGACGCCGCGTGGCACGGGCGTCTCGCCCGTGGGTGTGTTCAAACAAAAAGAAAGGGAAGGGCAGCGTGAGCCGCCCCTCCCCCAAGCTACCTACACCTTTAACCACCGGTGTAAGTAACATTGTTCCTCGCCGAGCGTGAGATTAGGGGCAAAGAAACATTCACTCTGACATCTGAATCGCGCGGGGCAGGCGAGGGTGGCGCAGGGTGAGGCTGTTCGAAAACCTCGCGCGGGTCAGGACGCCGGTCCGATGCCTCCGCAGTCGAGAACCGCGTCTGCAGCGGGTACGAGCTCGGAGCGCTCAGATGTCAGAATGACGAAGCCTTTGCGGGTGCCGGCTGCTCTCGGCTTTAAATGATTCAGCCCCACCACCCCGCCGATCTGACTCCGGCTACCTCCAAGCGCACGCTCGAGCCGGTTTGGCGTTACCTGGGGTACAAGCCCTGTATACCTATGAAAACCCCGTTAAGGACTACGTTAGGTCTGCTCGCGGTCATGGCCACCGGCCCGGGACTGCTCGCCCAAACAACGGCTGCTCCCACTCCCGCCCCAGCGGAGGAGGCAGATGAAGTCATCCAACTCTCGCCCTTCGAAGTGCGCGCGGAAACCGATCGCGGTTATGCCGCGACGCAGACACTCGCCGGCACCCGCATCCGCACGAACCTGAGTGACGTCGGATCGGCAATCTCGGTCGTCACAAGAGATTTCTTGACTGACGTCGGTGCGACGGACAGCAGCACGCTGCTCCAGTACACGACCAACGCTGAAGTCGCCGGCACGCGCGGCACGTATGCCGGATTGGGCAACAGTTCCCAGCTCGACGAAACGGCCAATCTCCGTTCCTCCGGAGGCGCGCCCAATCGCGTGCGCGGGTTGGCGGCCGCTGACAACACCCGGGACTTCTTCGTCACCGACATTCCGTGGGATTCCTACAACGTCGAGCGCATCGAGATTCAGCGTGGCCCGAACTCGATTCTCTTCGGGTTGGGCAGCCCGGCAGGCATCGTCAATGCCTCGCTGCGGAACGCCGAGTTCCGCAACCTGGGTAGTGTCGAGGCGCGCGTGGCCTCGTATGGCTCGTTCCGCGCGTCGGTCGACATCAATCAGGAACTGATCGACGACGTGCTGGCGATCCGCCTGGACGGCGTGTGGAACGATCAGAAGTTCCAGCAGGACCCGGCGTATCAGGAAGACGAACGCTTCTTTGGTGCGATCCGCTTCGACCCGAAGCTTTTCAATCGCCGCGATTTTCGCACCAGCATCCGTGCGAAGTTCGAAAACGGCGACATCAAGGCGAACCGGCCGCGCATCATTCCGCCCAACGATGCCATCTCGCCATGGTTCCGCGCCCGTGATCCGAACAGCATGTTCGGCGGCATGGCCAAGCTCGCGGTCGACAACGGCTACGACTCCTGGCGCACCGACAACATCGTCGTCGGCAGTGCCCGCGGCCTGATTCCGACCACCTCGCCGAATTACCAGCCCTGGCTGGCCGTTCCGCCGAATCAGCAGCAGCCGTTCTGGCTGCTCGATGGCACCACGAACCAGCTCTACCGCGTGGAGGGCGGCTGGATCAACGTCGGCGCTCGCAACAACACGGGTGGGTTCACCGGGGCGTCCAACGGACTGCTGGGCAAGCGCACCGGCGATCAGTTCTACGGGTTGAACAACCTGCCGGCGATGGTGAGTGCCGCGCACAGCGCGAACGCCGCCCTGTTCCCGGATGCGATCTACGGCCAGTACAAGAACATGTCGATGCTCGATCCGTCGATCTTCAACTTCTACGACACGTTGCTCGACGGACCGACGAAGTGGGAGACCGAAAACTGGAACGCTTACAACATCGATTTCAGTCAAACGATGTTCGATGATCGCCTCGGCGTCCAACTCTCGTACGACCGTCAGAAATACAGGAGGGCGGGCGAGGCGCTGCTCGGCGGCAGCCCGACCATCACCATGGACATCATGAAGAACTTCCTGGACTACTATGTGTCCGGGGCGAACGGCACGACGACGACCAACCCCAACTTTGGACGGCCGTATGTCCAGGGCGCGGGTGGGGGTGGCACCGGCAGCTCCTACGAGAGCGAGCGCAAATACGCGCGCGCCTCGTTGTTCGCCGAGCTGCGCGCCAGCGACGTCCTCGACAACAAGTTCCTGGTGAAACTGCTGGGTCGGCACCGCTTCAATGGCGTCTATGCCGATGAGCGGTACGAGACGGAAAACCGCGGTTGGCAGATGTACGCCAACAGCCGCGAGTGGGCGGGGTATTGGAATGGCACCGACGGCTCGAACTCGCCGATCACCGATCGTCCGCCGCAGGCCTTCATCTACCTCGGCTCGTCCGTCGCGGGCCGCGATAGCGCGACCGGCGCGCAGGTCCCGGGCATCACGGCCGACGTCAAGCTGAACAACGCCGGCGTCCACGTGTTCGATCCGACCTGGCTGAACTTCGGCATTCCTTTCACCAATGCGGCCGCCGGCACGACCATTCCGAACTGGAATGTCCCGGCGAACCTCTGGCGGGTTTTCAATGGCCAACCGATCCCCGCGTCGGATCTCCCGCAGCCGAACACCGTGCCGCAGCTCACGGAAGCCTCCAACCCGGCGAACTACGTTGGCTGGACGTATTTCCAGGATGACCTGATGCGCTACAACAACGGGGCCGACGACGCCCTGCTGACGAATGCGCAAAAATCGCTGCGCGTGACCAAATCGTATGCGGCTTCCTGGCAGGGCTTCTTCTGGAACGACGCAATCGTGCCTACCTTTGGTTGGCGCTACGACGAGGTTAAGGGCAAAGGCGTGTCGGCGCCGCGCGTTTCCGGCAACCGCAACATTCTGAATGTCCAGCCCAACACCTACATGCTGCCGAACGCGTATCCGACGAATCAGATCTTCAAGGATCACTCCACGGCGGGTGGCGTAGTGGTGCACCTCAACCGACTGCTCGAGCGCGATTTCCTGCCGATCAACGTCAGCCTCTCCTACAACAAATCGAGCAACTTCCAGGTGACCGACGTGCGTCGGAACGTCTGGGGCCAGCCGATCGCGAACCCGACCGGTTCGACGAAGGATTACGGCGTGCTGCTGTCTACGAAGGATAATCGGTTCACCTTCCGCGCGGTGAAATACGAGACCAGCGTGGCGGGGGCGACGACCGACATGGGCAACCCGGGCTCCGTCGGCGCGATTGTCCAGCAAGGCATGCGGTGGCGCAATGTGTTCCTATATAAGCTCAGCGCCTACGACTGGGCCAACCGGAACAATTGGGCGACGCGCAACACCTGGTCGGGCCAGACGGTGAATCCACAGAATCCCGCCGTGACGATCGGCGCCGATGCGTCGTTGACTCCGGAACAGGGCCGCGCGCTCGAAGACGCCGCCATCACGAAGTGGAACGAGGCGCAGACTTGGATGACCGAGCGCGGCTTCTTTGACGCGTGGGGCTTCCAGCCGCAGTCGGTCGGTGTACTGACCGACCGCACCACCTATGAGAACGCCGCGGGCGGACCGACCGCGTTGGATCCGGCCTCGCAATACGCGCCGAATCCGGCCAGCATCTTCGCGTATACCGCGACCGCGCCCCAAGGCTTCGCCGTGACGTCGGACACACTGTCGAAAGGCTATGAGTTCGAATTCACCGCCAATCCGCTGCCGAACTGGCGCATCTCCTTCAACGCGTCAAAAACGACGGCGACGCGCAGCAACGTCGGCGGTCCGGAGCTGGACGAGTACGTCAACTACATCGATGAGTTGATGGCGGCACCGATCGGCTCATTCAACGGCACCAACTACATCCTCGGCAACATGCCGCAGTTCGGCAACCCCGGCCTGTCGCTGCTGACGAACGTCTGGAACAACTGGCGCGGCAACTATGCCCAGCTGAAGCTGAACGAAAACTCCGATTCCGCCGAAGTGCGCAAGTGGCGCTACAACTTCGTCACGAACTACACGTTCCGGGAAGGCAAGCTGAGGGGCTTGGGCGTTGGCGGCAGCTATCGCTGGCAGGACAAGGTGATCATTGGCTATCCCGTGGTCGCCACGGATCCGACCCGGCCCAACTTCGACTTCAGCAAGCCGTACTACGGCCCGTCGGAAGATGCGATCGATCTCTGGGTTAGCTACGAGCGTAAGCTCACCAACAAGATCAACTGGAGAATCCAGCTGAACGTCTACAACGTTGGCAACAACGAGGAGCTGATCCCGATCTCGGTCCAGCCCGATGGCAAGACCTGGGCCTCGGTTCGCATCGCGCCGGTCCAGGAGTGGACGGTGACGAACACGTTCTCGTTCTAGCGCGCTGACGCAGTCTCTGGTTTAGGAACACTCCGGGACCTGCCGCAAGGCAGGTCCCTTTTTTTTGGCGACCAGGTACCTGCGAGCGCAGGGCTCGCCTGACGCCGGATCGTTCAGATCCCTTCCCAACGCGCGATAGTCCATCCCCCGGTCCCTGCCCACCGCGAGTTTCGCATAGGCTCTGATACCGGCCCATAATCAGGCAAAAGCTTATCAATATCCTTTTGCTATATTCGCGCACGCCCAACATAGGGATACTAGTTTTAGCCGTCCACGACGACGGACCCCACCGAGATCGAATACCATTCCGGTCAGCCCCTTTTCGGAATGCCGGCGCGCAACAAGTAGACGGCCGCGACGATCGTGAGCCGTTCAGAATAAGCGGTCATCCGGCAATTCCCGTTCCGCCACCACCTAGTCCGACGACGAGCGCATTGTAAGTGGCTTCTGCGTAGCTTCTCAATCGAGTCGCCCTTTATTCACCCTGGGTTCGTTCGAGCGGCATTTCGGCCTGTTCCCCAACCCATTCTACCGACCCGCCGAAGTTCAGTATGGGCGACGGTCCGGCTTTGCGCGTGAGCGTGCCCAGGATCGAGGCGTCACCGGCTGTTCGTCAGGCGACAAATAAAATCGTTACCATGACTATAACCGAGAGGACCCAAGATACTGTGTTGGTTGAGGTCTGCGGCGAGCCTCTGGCTCAGACGGACTTCCGGCAACAACTGGCCGACGGCGCGTATGCGCGCATTGTAGACACCCCGGGCGAGTTCTGGGTGGCTCGCAGGCAAGGCGAGACGATCACGTTGGTGGCGTCCCGCCACGGCATTAAGCAGTGTTTCTACACGGTGCGCGAGGGCAGGTTCTATTACGGTCCCACCGTCGACGACGTGGTGAAAGCGTCGAATTCCCCGTGGCAGTGGAACGCCCGCGCGATCGCCAGCGTGGCCTGCTATTGGCACACCCTTGGTTCGGACTCGCTGCATGCCAAGGTGAGGCGGCTGGGAGCAGCCGAGATGGTTGCATGGGATGGATCCGCCTTGAAAAGGCACACGTTCGCTGAGCCTGTGGCCAGCCGCTACCCGAACCCCGTGGGCGCTGCGACCGAGTTCCTCGTTGAATTCATCCGGCGCCACGGCGACGGCGCCATCCTGCCGCTCTCCGCCGGGTTCGACTCCCGCGCGATTCTCGCCGCCTTTCTCTCCCTGGGCCGGAAACCCATCTGCTTCGTGATGGGGCACGACGGTGCGACCGACGTGCGGGTGGCCAAGTCCATCGCGGCGCGCTTTGGCTTGGAGCTTCGGGTTGTCGCGCTCGCGCCGAAAACGTATGTTGAAAACCGGGACAGAATCCTCACGCGCACTTCGGGCACGAAGACGCCGGGGAACTGGCATACCTGGGTCGGCGCCAAGACACTGGCGCCGGAGAAGGGGATGCACCTCTTCCCCGGTTCCAACGGCGAGTATGCCCGGACCTTCTTCTATGATCGTGGGATGATTTTTCAGGCGGCGAACGCGCTATCCTCGCTTTCGGTCCCCGCGTTTCTCTCCGCCAAGGTGCGGCGAAGCGCCCGCTTCCCGAGCGGATCGGCGCCTGAGCTGGCCTACTGGTCCACCCCTGCCGGCCAGAAACATTTCACGTCCGTACTGGCCGCACGTTATGGCCAAGGTTCGCTCGGCGACCTCATCGACGATTTCTATCTGAAGGAGCGGGTCAGGAATTTCATCGGCAACGGGATCGAGCTTTACAGCGACATCCTTCCGGTCCGGCTGCCGTTCCTGCAAAAGGAATGGATCGACGCGGTGCGCGGGACGAGCCGTCAGATGCGCCTGAACTGTCGGTGGCACAAGGCCGCGATCGGCAAGCTGTGCCCGCCGCTGCTTGAGTTTCCGACCGACGAAACGGGCACGCCGATGGGGCGGCCTGAGTCGATCAAGGAGAAACTCCTCGGCGCACCGCATGGTCCGTGTGTGGGCTATTCTCCCGACCTTTTGAACACGACGGTGTTTCGGGCGCTTCTCACGACGGAAACGCTGCGCATCCCGGAGTTGTTCGGCTCCTCGGATCTGGAACAGTTCCTCACCACGGCAGACGCAAGGTCTCGCGACGTCATCTCTTTGTTGGCCCTCTGGCGCGACTATTTGGTGCGTTCCGGCACCTCGATTGATCCGAACATCGTAAATCGTCCTGCGGTCTTTTGAGCTGTCTTCTGCCGCCGTGGACGCGTCAGCTGCGGAGTGCGTCGCGACCCGCTGATAGAGTCCGATGGAGCCAGCGTCGGTTGGCGCGCGAGCCATCGCATGTCCCCGCCTTGCTTCATCGGCGAGCGAGTCGAAGAATGCGCGAGACCAATTTGTAAATTCGCCGGGCTGGGTAGATTCCCGACAGCGCTTGAAGATGAAGATTCTTACCCAGCTGGTTTCGTGTCTGGCTGTCCTCGCTACGGCGCTGCCGGCTTCGGTCCGCGCCGGCGACAGTGACGCCCGAGAGACGGACCTGCAGCACAGCGATGCGCCCGGCACCGGCTACTCCGCGGCGCAATTGAGCTGGACGAAATCGGCGGTCGACGCGCGACTCGGCCCGAGCTTCGAGCAGCTCAATCCCGGCGTGCCGGATACGCGGCCGACCGTGCCCAAGCGTCCGTCGAAGATTCCGCCGGACAAGTTCTACGTGCGCATCAGACCGTACGAGCTGGGCGACCATCCAGAACCCGACGGCGACTACTGGAGCGACAGCGGGAACGTCGCGTACATTCCGGACGACCCCGCGGACGATCCCGGGCTCGATCGCATCCAGACCTACGCCTACTACAGCAAGGTTTTCGCGATCAGTCCGCGCCTGGACCACGCCAGCGGCCGGCCGCACCCCGAGCCGCAGACGCGCGACGCCCACTACGTTGCGCTGAACGGCGGCCCGCTCCAGCAACCGGTGGCGATGGTGCGCAACTACGCCATGGAGCAAAACGAGGCCATTGTCATCTACCGGGACGGGCTGTTCGCGGTGGCCGGCACGCAAACGAGCCGCGGTCCCAAGGAGCGCCCGTATCCAGGCTTCAAATTTCCGCCGAACAAGGTGCCCCGCGCCGTGGCGGTGACGACGAGCAACGAGTTCGCTCTCGTGACGGTCTGGGACACCGACCGACACGTTGGGCAGCTCGCGGTCGTGGCGCTCGAAGGGAAATACCTTCCGTTTCACACGTGGCCGTACATGGCACTGCCGAATCAGGGCAGCTTCTCGGATTTCAAGCTGTTGGGCTACGTCGACCTGCCGATGGCGGCTCCGGACTCCGTCGCGGCGGCGAGCAATGGATTGTGGACCGGCCCGTCCGCGACCGGCGGCCGCGTGCTCAGCCAGATCGATCTTTCCGACGACCGTTCCCGCGCCTTGGTTTACGAAGGCGCGTGGCAGTCGGTCGTGGCGAGGAGCGGCTACGCCATCGTCGCTTCGAAGGACGACGACAAAGTCGTGATCCTCGACCTGACGCCGCTGTTTTCGTATGCCCGCGAGAGCTGGTTGAGCTCGAACTCGAATTTCCAGGAGACGCTCGCGGCGCGGGGGTCGGAGCCGACGCAGTTTCCGCAGACTTTCGATGTGCGGCCCGGGATCAAGCCAGAGATCGTCTGGTACTCGACGATGAAGAGCCCGACCGCGGTGCTCGCCGGCCAAAGGGTCGGTCACCACTCCACCGACCGGTTCAAGGCCTACGTCGCGACGGAGGACGGCACGGTGCACATCATCGACACCTCGTCGTTGATGGTACGGTCGTCGAGGCAGGTGCGCGGTCGGTTGCGGGAGATCGGAACGGTGAGGGTCGGCCGCAATCCGACCAGCATGGCGTTCGCGCGGCACACCGCCCGCAATCTGCCGCTCCTGCCGCCGCCTCGCAAAGGCGGCCGCGATTCGAGCGATCCGTTGAACAATCTGTTCTACGTTGCGTGCCGCGGTGACCGCACGATCGATGCGGTGGTGACGCTGCACGGCAAGGGCGTCGTTTATGAACGGGTGCAAGACTCGCGGATAGGCGACCCGGTCGCCGTCGGCGTGGCCCGGCGTGGAAACATTCTGCTGGTCGCCGATTTTGCCGGGAAGAAAGTCCTGAGCTTCCTGATGGGACCGGTGAAGGACCGGCGGAACAACCAGCTCTACACCCCGATTGATCCCAACTTCAGCTACGAGTTCGCCGGCGAGCTGCACCTCAACGGATCGCCCTTCCTCGTCAATTCAACGAACGTGAATTGAAGTCTGGTTCGAGAGTGGCTGGTCTCACGTAGGCCGCGAGCTTGCTCACGCGGGGAAAGGGTAGGAGCGGCTTTCCGCCGCGATGTCGCGCATCGCAGCCGGTCGCGACGAAAACCGCTCCTGCCCGGAATGCCGAGGGTGACAAGCGGCGGTCCGCCGCGGCTACGCTGCGGAGGCGGTCTTGCGGTGCTCCTCGGCGAATCTCCGCACGCGTTCGGGCCAGGTCGAGATCCGCCGGCGCGGCAGCGAGGCACCGTCACACCAGACACCCTGCACCAAGGTCGTGGTGGGAATCTCGGGCAGGCCACGCAGGTTTTGCTGCAGCTGGCCGATCAAGAGTTCCGCGGCAACTTCGCCCACGCGCGCGCTGCTTTGGCGAACGCTGGCGATGGCCGCAGCGGGTTCCTGCTGGAACAGGCCGACAAAACCCACGCCCTTGCCGAGGTGAATCCGACGTTCCTGCAACACGGGCAGCAACGCCGCAGGCCCGAGGATGACGTCGGGCCGGAATTCGTCGAACCAGCGGCTCACGGACACGTCATCGATCGCGCAACCGTCGGGCAGGGCGCTCTCGCTGGAGTTCGCGATGCCGGGCTCCTGAAACAAAATGGGAACGCGTTGGGATTCGGCGAGCCGGGCTCGCTCGGTCAGGAACGCGACGGACCACGCCTGGTCATCCGCTTCGTCCCACGCGGACGGCAGCACCAAGCCTGGGCGGCGATAGCCGGCCGCGAGCACTTGGCGAATTGCGAGCCGCAGATCACCCGTGCAGTCGTTGGTGACGCGATGCAAAACAGGCGTGTGCGGCAGCCAGCCGATCTTCACCGCGCTCAAACGCGTCCAATCGAAGTCGAGCGCGTCTGCGCGGGTGCACCGTTGGGACGCGAGCAGCAGTCCGGTGATGCCGCGGTAGAACAGCACGCTGCTCAGCCGCTGCGCGCTCATGCCGGGTTCGCCGAGCCAGAAATGTTCGAGCTGATACCCGCACGCCGCCGCCTTCCGCTGTGCTCCGGCGAAATACTGTTCCTCGGCGGGCAGGTCGCGCCAGCCCCAGCGCGTAGCGCTGTCCGTCACGTACGCGATCGACTCGGTTCGGCGGTTCGCGGCGAGTCCATTGCGGTAGGCGACGAGCGCGCGCAGGGCGGGATCCGGACTGTAGCCCATTTGCTCGGCGATGGATTGAATCCGCCGGCGCGTCGGTTCTGGAATCGCGGGACTATTGCGCAGTGCGAGCGAGACCGTGGTGTTGTGGACGCCCGCCGCGCGGGCGACGTCCAATTGGGTGACGCGGCGCGGGTGGGGCGTCGCTGTGGCGGATTCCGCGGGGGCGGAGTCGGCGGTGGTGGCGGGCGGCCGTGATGAGTCCGGCACGTTCCCGACGGGCTTGCAGGAGGGCGCGTCGCGCATGGCAGACGGAGGTGGGGGTAGCTTGGGATCGGCGGCCGGCCACGGTGGAGGTAGCCTATTTGCCGTCGACTGCGCCGATGAGGCGGCAACGACGGGCCGGCATCAATCGCGCATTCGAAATACGCCCGAGTATCTCTTTAGGCATAGGGAATCTTCCTAGACGAATCGTGCTGGGCCCGAGACCGTGCGGGAGTCGCGGCAGAGCCGCAGACGTGCCGTGAACGCGGGAGCGCGTTACCCTCAACGCGTTTCGCGCACCGATGGCCGCCAAGCTTTCGCCGAAGCGCGGGCGCGTTCCGCCGCGTCGGGGAAACGGCTTTACGGGTTGCGGCGAGCGTCCCACGCTGCGCTCGCTCGATGATGCGGTGGACCCACCCCTTTACGCTGCAGTGGAAGGCAATCGGCTTGTCGCCGTGGCGGCCGGTTGACGCCCAGGGCGCGCCTGGCAAGGGCATGCCGCGGGCCGTTCAAGCCGGCTTCCTCCTTGGGCTGGCGCTGTTCAGTGGTGCCTCCGGGGCTTGCGGCAAGGAAACCATTCGGGGACTGCCTTTCACGCGCTCTTATCCGCTCGAGGAGATCGGCAATGTTCCGCGCGGACCACGGCTCGGATTCGATGCGTTCGGGCGGCTGGCGGTGACCCACAACGGCGTTTACGAGGTGCTCAACGACACGACCTGGGTCGACATGTCGGGTCAGCCGGCGGACGACGGCGTGATCATCGTCCGCGTGCTCCAGGCGTCCGAGGGCCGCGCTTACTACGGCTCGCGCGGCTCGTGGGGCCGGGTCGAGTTCTCGGCCGAGGGACGCTTGCGCGCGATTCCGCTCGCCCCGGCGGATCGGCCGGAATGGACGCTCACGGCCTCCTTTTCTGAGCTGCTCGCGAACGATGACGGGATCTTTTTTGCAGGCTGGGAAGGCGTGGTGTGGTGGGATCCGGCCAAGGAACAGTGCCGGTATTTCGAGGTGGGCGGATTGAGCGCGATCTTTCGCGTCGGCCAGCGGGTGTTCGTTTCTCCCTATCAGCGCCCGTTGCACGAACTCGACTATCGGCAGGGAATCTTGCGGCCGGTCGCGAACACGGATTTCGCCGGCTCCGCGGTCGAGTTCGCGACGCCGCTCGATGATACGCGGACGTTGCTCGGGATTCGCGACGGCCGGCTGGTGGTCTTCGACGGTGCGAGCGCGACGGAGTGGCCCTGGCAGGCGAAGCACGGGCTGACCGGAGACATTTCCGCCGTGCATCACCTGATCGATGGCGGAACGGCGGTGGCGATCGCGGACCGCGGCTTGTTCCTGGTTTCGCCGGAAGGTGAGCTGACCTCGGCGCTGACCGCGCCCCCGTATCACCGCATCACCGGACTGGGGTCGCGCGAGCCGGGCGTGTTGTGGGTGGTGACGGAAGACTCGATCGAAAAGGTGCTCTACGGCAGCCCGCTGACGGTGTTTGGCCAGCGGCTCGGGTTGCCGGTGCAATGGCCGAAGGTCGTGCGTTGGAATGGGCGGGTGGTGGTGGCAACGCGGGGGCGGCTGTATGCAGCGGTGGCCGGGCCGCCGGGGGCGGCGAGCCGGTTCGAGCCGATGCCGACGCCGCCGACCGGAGCGTGGGCCGCGGCGGCGTTCGATTCCCGCATGCTTGTCGGCAATTCGGCGGGCGTGTTCGTGGCCGAGTCCGACGGTACGTTCACGCCGGTGCCGTCCGTCCAGGATGTGCAGCAGTTGATCATGGTGGGCGCCGATCTGTGCTTTGCCATCGGCAAGACGGAAACCGCCGCGTTGCGCTGGGCCGGCGGCCAATGGTCCGAGTGCGCCCCGCGGATTGGCGGAGTAGGGCATCCCGCCGCGGTGACGCATGCGACCGCGCATGCGGCCTGGCTCGAGCTCGGCGCCAACCGGGTGGCGCGGCTCTCGCTGCAGGAAGGCCGGATCAAGCTGCGGACCTTCGACAAACTGGCGGGCAATGCGATGCAGTGGGTGAATGTCGGCATCGTCGACGACCTGGTCGTGCTCAGCGGCGCGATCGGCAAGCGCCTGTATTTCGACGAGCGCACGGAATCGTTCTGCGCGGCGCCGCAGCTGGAGCGGCTGCTGGCGCGGTCGCCGCATTGGATCATTCGCATGGAGAAGGACGAGAGCGGCACCTTGTGGGCCGCGCACGAGGAAGGGGTGGTGACGTTCACCCCGAAGGACGGCGACTACGAGATGGACGTGAACAGTTTCGATGGACTCAACGATCGGTATCCGGTGGTCCATGTACTGCCGCACAACGACGTCTGGCTGTCGGCCGGACGCTCGCTGCATCATGTGGAGCAACGGCGCGCCAGCGAGCGGCCGGGTGCGCTGCAGCCGCAGTTGGTTTCGGTCGAGGACAGTCGCACGAATGTCGAGCTGCTTCACGGCCACCGCGCGCGCGCGGAGCCGCTGCGGCTGCGTTTCGACCAGAACAGCGTCGCGCTGCGGTTCTTTTCCGGCACCTATGCCTGGCGGCGCGCGCCGATCTACGAGTTCCGCCTGAACGGCGCGGATCGCTGGGCGACGCTGGGCTCCGGCTCACTGCTCAGCCTGTCCGGATTGCACGAGGGCACCTACCACCTGCAGGTCAGGATCGCCGGCCGGGGCGATCGTCCGGCGGAGCCGACCACGTTCGATTTCGAAATCCTTCCGCCGTGGCCCCGGACGTCGGGTGCCTACGTCGCCTACGGGCTCGGACTCGTATTCGCCATCGTCGGGCTCGTCGAATGGTCGAGCCGGCGCGCCCGTCGGCGCAATCTCGCGCTCGAGCAGCTGGTGCGCGACCGCACCCGCCAGCTCGAGAAAACCATGGAGCAGCTGAACGAGGAGACCCGCAACGCGGCAACGCTGGCCGAGCGCAATCGGCTCGCGGGCGAAATCCACGACAGCCTGCAGCAGGGTTTGAGCGGGGCGATCCTGCAACTGGACGCGACGCTCAAGCTGCGCTCGGTGACCGGCCTGGTGCGCTCCCGCCTGGAGGTCGTGCGCAACATGGTGTCCTACACGCGCCACGAGGTGCAGCACGCCGTGTGGGACTTGGAGTCACCGCTGCTCGCGGACACGGAACTCGGCGAGGCCCTGCGGAAGTTGACCGGACTGATCAATCCCGGCACCGCCAAAATCAGTATCGACGTATCCGGCACGCCGGTGCCGCTGCCGTCGGCCACGAAGCATCATCTGCTCCGGATCGCGCAGGAAACGACCACGAACGCGGTGCGGCATGCGAGCGCGCAACGCATCGCGATTCAAGTGGACTATCAGGCCGACGTCGTGGCGCTGACGGTGGTCGACGACGGCGTGGGGTTCGAGCCGGACGACGTGCTGTCGAAGAGCGGAGGCCATTTCGGGCTGCGCGGACTGCGCGACCGGGCGCGCAAGCTCGAGGGCGAGATCGAGATCCACAGCCTGCCAGGGCAGGGGACGACGATCCGGGTGTCCGTGCCGCTGCACCCTCAACCACTGATCGCGACCGATGCACAAAACCGTTCGTTCTGACAAGATCCGGATTCTGCTCGTGGATGACCACATGGTCATGCGCATGGGGCTCGTGACGGCCACCAGTGACGAACCGGACATGGAAGTCGTGGCGGATGTGGAGAACGGCGCCGAAGCGATCGAGGCTTACCGGGCGCACCGGCCGGACGTCGTCGTGCTGGATTTGCGGATGCACGGGATGAGTGGCGTGGACGCGATCCGCGCGCTGCGCAGCGAATTTGGCAATGTGCGCGTGCTGGTCTACAGCAACTATGCCGCGGGCGAGGAGGTTTATCAGGCGCTCAAGGCCGGCGCGTCGGGCTTTGTCGTGAAGGAGATGGCGCTGGAACGGTTGCTCGAGGCGATTCGCAAGGTGCACGCGGGCGAGCAGTATGTTCCGCCCGAGATCGCAATGCGCATGGGCGAGCGATTGATGGCGCAGCTTTCGCCGCGGGAACTGGACGTGCTGAAGCTCGTGGCCAAGGGCCGGAGCAACAAGGAAATCGCCGCCGAGCTCCACGTGGTGGAGGGCACGGCGAAGATCCATGTGGCGAACATCCTGACGAAGCTCGGCGTGTCCGATCGCACGCAGGCGATCGTCGTCGCGGTTCGCCGCGGGATCATTCAGATCGAATAGCTCGCGATGAGAGTGGCCGGCGAAGCTTAGCCGCAAGCCAGCCGTCAGATTCTTCGGTTGTGCCGCGACGAGGGCGTCGCGGCTCCAGTTCGAGCGGTGCGCCGCCCGTTCTGAAATCAGTGTGACGCGACCGTTTACTCGCGGCCCAACCCGCGGCCGAATCGGGCTGGTGCCGTCCGCGTGCCTGGACCGGCACGACCATGAAGAGCCGATTTTTTCTGATCAACCGGAGCCTCCGGGCGGTGCGGCCCGCACTGCGCCCGGCGGGGTGGCTCGCGTGTTGCGGGCTGCTGCTCGCCCCATGGGCGCAGGCGCAGTCGCTCAGCACGCCGGTGGCGCGGACGGATGGCAATTCGCTCCTGGCGCACGAGCAGCTGCTCGCGAAAGCGCGACGCGGCGGAGTCGACGTTTACTTCGTCGGTGACTCGATCGCGCGTCGCTGGGGCGCGAGCGAAGCCCTTTACGCCGCGTTTCTCGAACATTGGAACGCGACCTTTCGCGGCTGGAATGCCGGCAACTTTGCCTGGGGCGCCGACGGGTTGCAGCACATCCTGTGGCGGATCGAGAACGGCGAACTCGACGGCGTGAATCCCGATGTGATCGTGATCCTCGCCGGCGCGAACAATGTTGGCACCGCCATCGGCTCCGATGCCGGCGTCGCTGCGTTGGTCGAGGGCGTGGCGCATCTGATCGAGCGCTGTCGTTACAAGGCGCCGTCCGCCACGATCATCCTGACCGCGCTGTTTCCGAGCGGTACGCTGGCGGTGATGCCGACGATCAACCGGATCAACGCGGGGCTCGCGGCGCTCGCCGACGGGCAGACGGTTCGATTCCTCAACGTCAACTCCCGCCTCACGGATGCGGCTGGCGCGCTGTTGCCGGGCATGATGGGCGATGGGCTGCACCCGACGCTGCAAGGTTATCAAGTCTGGGCCGACGGGCTGACCCCGCTGCTGACGGAATTACTGGGTCCGCGCGAACCGGCCAACGATCACGCCCCGCCGCCGACGGGCGATCCGAGTGCGCTGCGGCCCGTCTACTCTCCTTCGACGAGCCCGCCATTCGTGCCGGCGCAGAGCCTCGCGGTGCCGGTGGGCGCGACCTCGGGAAAGGTCGTGGGCACGGTGCAGGCGATCGATCCGGACGCGGGGGAGGTCGGCGATTGGCTGATCACCGGTGGCACCGGCGCGGGAGTCTTCGCAGTCAATGCGAACACCGGACAGTTGACCGTTGCCGCCGGCCCGCTCGCGGCAGGTTCAAGCTACACGCTAAGCCTCTCGACGCGAAATGGCTTCGGGCGCAGCGCAGCCGGCACGGTCACGGTACGCGTGACCGATCAGCCGCAGAAGGTGACGGGCTGCGGTTACGAATTCGCCGCGGACATCACGCATCCCAACGGCAATGTCTACGATCAGGTATTGTTAACCGGACCGATCGTCACGATCCGCGCCGATCCGGGGCAGATGGTCCGGGCCTCCTACCTCGATCTCAACGACGACATCGTCCAGATCGAATTCGCGGGCCCTGGCGAGCTGACGGTCTCGCTCGCGGCGGCGAGCGCACCGGCGTTCCCGCAAAACTACCGGCAGGAGATCAACTATGTGAAGGGCCATGCCACGATCGCGATCGCCGGCGCCGACGAAGCGACGAATCTGAGCGTCTTCACGGTCGGTCGAAAAACCGCGGTGCAGCAGTCGCTTTTCCTGGAGGTGCTCTACGACGGAATCGCCGACCTCGCGCGAGTCATCATCGCCAGTCCAACGCGCCGCTTTGGCGGGTTGCGCACGGCGGATGCGGAATACTGGGCGACGTACGGCGACACCGGGATCAGCGCGCCCGGCGTCCGGTTCAGCGGGCCCGTGAACCTGCACAATATCTCGGCGCGCGAGCAGGCGGTGCCGGTGCTCGTGACCGGTCCGATCGATCCACGCGAGGTCGAAGGCAGGACGATCGATGGTTGCGTGCTCGTCGCAGGCGGCGACATGGCTCAGCCCGGCGGTCGCGCCATCGAGGTGGGCGACGTGGCGGCCATCTACTTCGGTGGGGGCGAGGATTCCCACGGCACGCCCCTCCCGGCGCAGCAGAACCGCGCGAGTTTCATTCGCCAACGACAGGACGTGACGGCGGCCGTGGTGCGGACCCAATAACCGGCCCGACCGAACCGGCGGATGGCGGCGGGCGATCGCGGCCACGAATCGAACGAGCCGATTGGCTGCGGCGTGGACAATCTGAGAAGAGCGACTACGCGATAAGCGGAATGCCGCCTCCCATGAACGTCGACTCTGCCGTACAGGTCTCCTTCGCTGACCTCGTCCTCCCGACCTACTTGCCGGACGCGCCGGACAAAAATCCGATTTTCTTCGAGGACCGCGTCTACCAGGGCAGCAGCGGCAATGTCTATCCGCTGCCCTACACCGACCGCATCGCCGAAACGAAGACGAACCACACGTGGAAGGCGGTTTGGATCGAGAACGAGTTTCTCCGGGTGCTGGTGCTGCCCGAACTCGGCGGCCGCATCCACGCCATTCAGGACAAGACGAACGGCTGCGACCTCATTTATCACCAGCAGGTGATCAAGCCGGCGCTGATTGGGCTGGCGGGGCCGTGGGTGAGCGGCGGCATCGAGTTCAATTGGCCGCAGCACCACCGGCCGGCGACGTTTCTGCCGACCGACATCGAGATCGAGAGGCACGCAGACGGCGCGAGGACCGTCTGGTGTTCGGATCACGATCCGCTGGCGCGAATGAAAGGGATGCACGGGGTGTGTCTGCGTCCGGGCATCGCGACGGTCGAACTGCGGGTTCGCGCCTACAACCGGACGGCGCTGCCGCAGACGTTCCTCTGGTGGGCGAATGTCGCGGTGCGCGTGCATGAAAACTACCAAAGCTTTTTCCCGCCGGACGTGAACTCCGTCGCGGATCACGCGAAACGCGCGACCAGCGCCTATCCGCTCTGCACCGGACGCTACTACGGCGTGGACTATGGCGCGCGGGCAAAGTCCGGCGTGCCGGCGCGGGAACGGCCGTCGCGCTATGTGCCGTCGCATTGTGGCGGGAAAACGGCGGTCGACTACGCGCCGAACGATCTCTCGTTCTACGCGAATATTCCCGTGCCGACCTCTTACATGTGTCTCGGCACGAAGGAGGATTTTTTTGGCGGCTATGATCATGCGACGGAGACCGGGCTGATTCACGTCGCCAACCATCACCTCGCGCCCGGCAAGAAACAGTGGACGTGGGGCAATCACGAGTTTGGCTACGCGCGCGACCGCAGCCTCACGGACCCGACGGCGGACGGCGAGTATCCGCCGTACATCGAATTGATGGCCGGCGTTTACACGGACAATCAGCCCGATTTCTCTTTCCTGCAGCCCGGCGAAACAAAGGTATGGACCCAGTTCTGGTATCCGATCCAGCGCATCGGGCAGACTCAGGCGGCGAATCACACGGCCGCGGTACACCTGAGCGTAGCCCGAGCGACGTGCCGCGTCGGGGTGGCGGTAACGAGGCGATTGTCGCGCGCGGTCGTGACGCTGACCCTGGGAACCAAGCTCCTCGCCACGTTTACGCGCGACCTCGCGCCGGGCGCGCCGCTGCTCGAGAACGTCGGACTGCCACCCAAGCTCCGCACGCGATCGCTGCGGCTGGCGGTGCGCGATGCCGAGGGGAATGAGGTGATCAGCTACGCGCCCAAGCCGGCGATCGCGACGAAGCCGCCGGCGCCCGCGGTCAAGCCGCCGCTGCCGCGCGATGTGAAGTCGGCCGACGAGCTTTGGTTGATCGGGGTGCATCTCGAGCAATACCGGCACGCGACGCGCTGCCCCTCGCTCTACTGGCGCGAGGCGCTGCGGCGCGATCCGCTCGACATTCGCTGCAATCACGCCCTCGGCGGGTGGCACCTGCGGCGCGGCGAGCTCGCGCTCGCGGAGATCCATCTTCGACGCGCCATCGAACGCTTGACGTCGCGGAATCCGAATCCGCCAGACGGCGAGCCTTACTATCATCTCGGGCTCTGCCTTGTTCACCAAGCGGACGCGCTGCCGCCGGATGCGCGAGATGAACGGGACGGCAAGCTGGAGGAAGCTTGCGCGGCCTTCTACAAGTCGACCTGGAATCAGGCGTGCGCGGCCGCGGGGTTTCATGCGCTGGCCGAACTCGATTGCCGGCGCGCGGACTGGGGCAAAGCCTGCGAACACCTCGAGCAGGCATTGCGCTGGAACTCGGATAATCTGCGGGCGCGCGATTTGAAAACGATCGTGCTGCGGCGGCTCGACCGCGCGGCGGAGGCGACGGCGGTGCTCGACGAGACGCTCAAGCTGGATCCGCTGGACTGGTGGGCGCGGTGGCTGCGCGGCGACCCTTTGACGTGTGACGCGCAAACCCGGCTGGATCTGGCGCACGATTGCGCGCGCGCCGGCTTGCTTGACGAAGCGATTGCGATCCTGGGCGCGCCGGAGCCGGACGCCGGCACGGTTTTGCCGACGCAGAGCTGGGGCGCGGGGCCGCTGATTCACTATACGCTCGGCTGGCTGCACGAACGTCGCGGCGATGCTGCGGCCGCGCGCCAGGCGCGCCAGCGCGCGATGGGCAAGACCGCGGATTATTGTTTCCCGGCGCGACTGGAGGAAATCGCGGTGCTCGAGGCAGCGAGCCGGGCGAACCAGCGGGACGCGCGGGCACGGTATTATCTCGGTAATCTGCTCTACGCGCGTCGGCGCCACGACGAGGCCGTGGCGCTATGGGAGACCTCGGCGCGACTGGATCCCTCGTTCGCGATCGTGTGGCGCAATCTCGGACTCGCGTATCACAACGCGCTCGGTGCTCCCGCGAAGGCGCGTCAGGCCTACGCGCGGGCGCTCCAGCTCGCGCCCGACGATGCGCGAGTGCTGCTGGAGCGAGACCAGCTGGCGAAGCGGCAGGCCGAAGCGCCAGCGAGCCGACTGCGCGTGTTGGAGCGACGGGGGGCGGTGGTGCGGCGCCGCGACGATCTTTCGCTGGAATACTGCGCGCTGCTGAATCAGGTCGGACGGCACGAGGAGGCAAGGGCGTTGCTGGCCTCGCGCGCGTTTCAGACGTGGGAAGGCGCCGAAGGCCAGGCCGTGGCGCAGCACGTGCGCACGCACCTGTCGCTCGGCCGCGCGGCCTTCGCATCGGGCGGTTTCGCAGATGCGCGGCGCTGGTTTGAGACGGCGCTGACGGTGCCGGAGAACCTCGGGGAAGGCCGGCACCTGTTCATCAACCAGAGTGACGTCCACTACTGGCTGGGCTGCGCGCACGCGGCACTCGGAGACACGCGCGCCGCGCGAGCGGAGTGGCGCGAAGCAGCGAGCTACACGGGCGATTTTCAGGCGATGAGCGTGCAGACCTACTCGGAGCTCACGGTGTATGCTGCGCTCGCTCAGCGCAGACTCGGGCAAAAGGCGAGGGCGCGAAAACTCCTCCGCGCGCTGCTGTGCTATGCGCAGGAACTGGCGAAGACCCCCGGCGGTATCGGATTTTTCGCCACATCGATGCCGACCGATGTGCTGCGCGAGGACGCCGCAGCGCGACGGGAGCT
Organism: Opitutus terrae PB90-1; assembly: GCF_000019965.1. GTDB lineage: Bacteria > Verrucomicrobiota > Verrucomicrobiia > Opitutales > Opitutaceae > Opitutus > Opitutus terrae. The sequence continues at coordinate 4,410,561 of NC_010571.1, read as the reverse complement.
GCACGCGCTCTGCCTGGAAGCGTCGGCGCGCCTCGCGTTGGGCCAGCACAGCCGTGGTATCGGCTTGCTCCGTCGCGTGCTCCGTCGCGATCCCAGTCACGCGGCCGCGATGGATCTGTTGCGCAGCGGCGACCTGAAGTGACGGGCATCGGCTGCTGGATTCCGAAGGTGGCGGGGTGGCCTGCGCATGAGCAGAAGGTGGAGCTTCTTGCGGGGAGCGTTTCCGTCCCGCTCCTTCCGCAGCCCACCCGGAGCAGAGCATCGCGGAAAACTCGCCGCACAAAAAAAGGCCGACTTTCGTCGGCCTTGAAATGGGGGGAGACGACCTCGCGTCAGTTGCGGCCGGTGCGGCCGACCCGCTTGGACTTGGCCTCGATGAATTCGCGAATCACGTCCATCCGCTGACGGACGCGATCCTCTTCCTCGATTTCCTCGGACGTGCGGATCGCCTCGTGCTTGGCCATCGCCTTACGCATCTTCGACAGGGCGAGGTATTCGAGCTGGCGGATCCGCTCGCGCGTGACGTGGAACCGGCGGCCCACTTCCTCGAGCGTCAGCTCGTCCTTGCCGTCCAACCCGAACCGCAGCCGGATGATCTCGGCCTCGCGTTCATCGAGGGACGCGACCATGGCATGCAGGTCCGAGTTGAGATTCTTCTCGCGCAGGCCCTCGAACGGGCTGACCGCGTTGTCGTCGCCGACGATCTCGCCGAAGGTGGCGGAGTCGCCTTCCTCGCCGACGGGGGCATCCAGGGAGGCGGGCCGGACGCTCACGGATTTCAGGTGCGCGACCTTGCTGGTCGGGATCTGGAGCTCGATCGCCAACTCTTCGTCCGTCGGCTCGCGGCCGAGTTCTTCGGTGAGCGCCATCGCCGTGCGGCGCATCTTGGAAATCTTGTCCACGAGGTGGACGGGGAGTCGGATCGTCTTCGACTGGTTGGCGAGCGCCCGCTTGATCGACTGCTTGATCCACCATGCGGCGTAGGTGGAGAGCTTGCCGCCCTTGCGGGGATCGAAACGTTCCACGGCCTTGATCAAGCCGATGTTACCCTCGCTGATCAAATCGAGCAGCGGCAGGCCAAAATCCTTGTAATCCATGGCGATCTTCACGACCAGCCGCAGATTGGCCTTGATCATGTGATCCCGGGCCGCCTTGTCGCCCTTGCGGATCCGTTTCGCGAGGCTGATTTCCTCATCGATGGTCAGGAGCGCGGTCTTTCCAATCTCCTGAAGATAAAGCTGCAGGTTACTCCGATCGCCATGGGCGACCGGCACATCCGCGACGCGATCCGGCTTTTCGAGGAAGGAGGGAGGAGCGTCCGGCAGTTCGACGGTGGGAGCGGTGTACGTCTCGGTCTCGTCAGGAGTGGAGAGGGCTTTCGTTTTGAGGGGCATGATGTGTGCGGGATTAGAAGCGGGAGACTAACGATTTGTTCCCGAACTGTAGCTAAACCTGTTCCATATCAATGTAGGAACCCTCCCTTGGGAAACTGCACGCCTAAACTTTGCCATCGGGACAAATGGCGCATTATTTGGCGAAAAATGAGACAGGATGGCCCAGATAGTGAGCAAAATACGGTGTACACCCGACCCCTCTCCGGAGGCTCCCGCATCCTGCCGATCCTGATTTTCTTCGCAAGCATCGTTAATGTTCGCGGGAGCAACTCTTATAGAAATGCTCCTTGGAGCCTGATCGGGCGGCGACAGGGATATGACTTCGATTAACGCGCTGGTCCCGCGGTGAAACGGCGGCCCAAACCGCCGAGCGAGCGAGGCAGCACGACATGCGTACGGACCGGTTCGCGAAGCGGCCGGCGAGAGGGCCTGTTCGCAGCCGGCGACGTTCCCGACTTGGGCGAACGGCCGCGCTCCGAAGTCACCGGCCGCTAGAACCGCTCCGCCATCGCGACGGCTTTGAACAACGCCGAAGCTTTGTTGATGGTCTCCTGGTACTCCGAACTGGGCACGGAGTCGGCGACCACGCCGGCGCCCGCCTGGATGTGAATCCGGCCGTCCTTCAACAGCGCGGTGCGCAGCATGATGCAGGTATCCATGTTGCCATCATAACCAAAGTAGCCGAGGGCGCCGGCGTAGGTGCCGCGCTGGCTGGGCTCGTGGGCGGCGATGATCTGCATGGCACGGATCTTCGGCGCCCCGGTGACGGTTCCCGCGGGGAAGGTTGCGCGCATGAGATCGTAGGCGTTGCGATCGGCCGCGATCTGTCCCTCCACCTGCGACACGATGTGCATGACGTGCGAGTAGCGCTCGACGACCATGAATTCCGGCACGCGAATACTGCCGTAGCGGCACACGCGCCCGATGTCGTTGCGCGCGAGGTCGACCAGCATCAAGTGCTCGGCCCGCTCCTTTTGATCGGCGAGCAGTTCCTGTTCGAGCGCGAGGTCTGCCGCCGGCGTGGCGCCCCGATGCCGTGTTCCGGCGATCGGCCGGATCTCCACGCGTCCGTCCGTGAGTCGGACGTGCACCTCCGGTGAGGCGCCGACGATCGAAAAGTCGCCGGCTTCCAGAATGAACATGTAGGGCGACGGGTTCACCGTGCGCAGCGCGCGGTAAAGATCGAGCGGCGTTTTGGAGAACGTCCGCGAGAATCGCTGCGAGGGCACGAATTGGATGATGTCGCCGGCGCGGACGAATTCCTGACCCTGCCGCACAACCTCCTCGAAACGCTCCTGCGTGAAGTTGCCTGCGGGCACGGTGACGTTGTCGGGCTCGATCAGCGGCGCGGGCGAGATCTCGCGCGGCTGTTTCAGGATCTCGTAGAGGTGGTGCAGCTCGGCGACGGCCTGGTCGTAAGCGGCCAGCGGATCTCCGCGCACGTGGGCGTTGACGCAGAGCCGCAGCGTCTGCTTGGCACGATCGAAGATCAGCAGCGAGTCCGAGAGCACGAAGTAGAGCAGGGGCGTGCCCAGCTCGTTGACGGCGGACGCCGGCACCGTGGGCTCGATCCGCGTGAGGTATTCGTAGCCGACGAAACCGACCGCGCCGCCGGTGAACCGCGGAAGTCCGGGCAGCGTGACGGGTCGGTAGCCGCGCATCTCGTCCTCGATGAGCCGCAACGGGTCCACCGGCGTGGGCACGACCTGCACAGGCTGGCCGGGCACGCGAATCTCCGTGGTCGCTTCACCGCAGGCGAACACCTTGCGGGGGCGGCAGCCGATGAAGCTGTAGCGCGAGAGATTCTCGCCGCCCTCGACGGACTCGAGCAAGTAGGAGGGGCCCGACTCCTTCAGCTTGGCGTAGGCCGAGACGGGGGTTTCGAAATCGGCCATCAAGTCGGCGCAGACCGGGATGACGTTTCCCTGCTGGGCAAGGTCGACGAAGGCGTTCCGGCTCGGGTGGATGTTCATGGGTTTGCGCTACGCGAGAATCTAAAGCCCGTTTTGGCGACGTAAAAATCCCCTGCCACCGGCACAGTTCGACGTGTTGTTGTTCGCCGAGCGGAGGGAGGGGAGCTAGGTTTTTGGGTCGCAGAAACCTATTCCACCGTCACCGACTTCGCGAGGTTGCGCGGCTTGTCCACGTCGCAGCCGCGCTCCACGGCGATGTAGTAGCTCAGGAGCTGGATCGGAATCGCCGCGACGATCGGCAGCACCGCTTCGTGGCAGGCCGGAATCTCGATCACGTCGTTGGCGAGCCCCGCCGGCAGCTGCATGCCTTCGGTGGTGATCGCGATCACCGCGCCCTTGCGCGCCTTGATCTCCTGCATCGAGGAGACGATCTTGTTGAAAATCTCGCCGGCGGGCGCGAAGAACACGCTGGGACACCGCTCGCTGATCAGCGCGATCGGGCCGTGTTTCATCTCCGCGGCCGGATAACCTTCCGCGTGAATGTAGGAGATTTCCTTGAGTTTGAGCGCGCCCTCGAGCGCCAGCGGGAAGAGCGACAGCCGGCCGAGGAACAGCATGTCGGTCGACTGGGCGTAGCGCTTCGCGATCTCGCGGATGTTCGGCGCCTGGTCGAGCACGCGGCGCACAAGATCGGGCGCGGCCTTGAGTGCGTTCGCAAACTGCACGCCGTCGGTGAAACTCATGTCGCGCATCCGCGCGAGATACAGCGCCATCATCGCGCCGATGAGCAGTTGCGAGGTGAAGGCCTTCGTTGAGGCCACGCCGATCTCCGGGCCGACGTGCTGGTAGATGCCGCCGTCCGCCTCCCGGGCGATGCTGGAGCCAACCACATTGCTGATCGCGAGCACGCGATGGCCCTTGCGCTTGGCTTCGCGCAGCGCCGCCAGCGTGTCGATCGTTTCGCCGGACTGGCTCATCACGAAGAACAGCGTGTTCGAGCCCAGCGGCGTGTTGCGGTAACGGAACTCCGACGCGTAATCGACCTCGACCGGCAGCCGCGCGAACCGCTCGATCAGGTGCTCGGTCACCAGACAGGCGTGCCACGCCGTGCCGCAGGCGCAGAACATCAGCCGATCGATGTGGCGGAATTCGCTCGCGGTCACGTTCAGGCCGCCGAATTGCGCCGTGCTGCCATCGGCGGCGAAGCGGCCGCGCATCGCGTTTTCGAGTGCCGCGGGCTGCTCGAAAATCTCCTTCTCCATGAAATGCGCGTAGTCGCCCTTGCTCGCGTCGGTGATCGACCAGGTGATCTTGTCCACCACCGGCGACACGTCGGACTGGTCGCGCGTGGTGATCGAGAACGACGCCGGCGTGAGGTGCACGAGTTCGCCGTCCTTCAGGTAAACGACGTTCTGCGTGCGGCTGATCAAGGCGGACGCGTCGGACGCGAGGATATATTCGCCGTCGCCCACGCCGAGAATCAGCGGCGAGGCTTCACGCGCGGCGACGATCTCGCCGGGGAAATCAACGCACAGGGCCGCGATGCCGTAGGTGCCTTCGACGTGCCGGAGCGTCTTGCGCACGCTTTCGAGGAACCGGCTGTGGCCGTTCTGTTCCATCGGCTCTTTGGCGTAGTGGTAGGCGATCAGATTGCACAGCACCTCGGTGTCCGTCTCGGAGTGGAACGTGTACCCTTTGGTGCTGAGAAACGCGCGCATCTGCGCGTAGTTCTCGATCACGCCGTTGTGGATGAGCGCGAACTTGCCATCGCTGCTGACATGCGGATGCGCGTTCGCATCGGTGACACCGCCGTGCGTGGCCCAGCGCGTGTGACCGATGCCGGTGGTGCCGGTGAGTTGGTGGCGCGCGGCTTCCTTGACGAGCGTTTCGACGCGGCCGGCTTTTTTCACCACCTCCAGTTGACGGCCCTGCAGCACGCAGACGCCGGCGGAATCATACCCCCGATACTCCAGCCGCTTCAGGCCCTCGAGGATAATCGCAGATGCTTTCTGCCGACCGACATAGCCAACGATTCCGCACATATTTTCTGATTTTTGTTTGGCGAAATTAAGCGACCCGCCCAATCGTGGAGCAAGGTTTAACCCAACCCCAAACAGCTTTTCACCATGATCAACCAAAAGCGCGTGCTGTCTGTCATCATGGGCGGCGGCCGCGGGACCCGACTTCATCCGCTGACCCAGGAGCGCTCGAAACCGGCCGTGCCGCTGGCGGGCAAGTACCGTCTGGTGGACATCCCGATCAGCAACTGCATCAACTCGGAGCTGAACCGGATTTTCATCCTGACGCAGTTCAACACCGCGTCCCTGCACCGTCATATCCAGTCCACGTATCACTTCGATCCGTTCGGCGGCGGCTTCGTCGACATCCTGTCGGCCGAGCAAACGGAAAAGAGCGTCGATTGGTATCAAGGCACCGCCGACGCGGTGCGGCGCAATCTGCTCCATTTCCGCGCCTTCCCGCATGACATCGTCATGATCCTGTCGGGCGACCAGCTGTATCGCATGGATTTTCGTGAGATCCTCCAGCAGCATATCAACAGCGGCGCCGACGTGACACTGGCGGCAGTGGCGTTCCCGGTCTCGAAAGTCGAGGGGCTCGGGCTGATGCGTGTGCACGACGACCTTTCGATCGCCGAGTTTGTCGAGAAGCCGAAGGATCGCGAGTTGATCGCGTCGCTGGCGCTGAGTCCCGCATTGGAAGCGACGCTGAAGCAGCCCTCGGAGGAGAAGCGCTGCCTGGCGTCGATGGGCATTTACGTTTTCAACCGCGGCGTGCTGGCGGAGTCGCTGGAAAACACGATGGTCGATTTCGGCAAGGAGATCATCCCGGCGCTGCTCGGAAAAAAGAAACTCTTCGCTTACATCTTCGAGGGCTATTGGGAGGACATCGGCACCGTGCACGCGTTCTTCGAAGCGAACCTGGCGCTCGCGCAGCCGCTGCCGCCGTTCAATTTCTTCGAGCCCAATGCGCCGATCTACACGCAGGACCGCTACCTCCCCGCGTCGAAGCTCAACCGCTGTTCGATCGATCACGTCGTGATCGGTGACGGCTCGATCCTCACCGATTCGACGCTGAAGCACTGCGTCATCGGCATCCGCTCGTATGTCGGCGAAGACAGCGTGCTCGAGGACGTGGTGATGATGGGCGCGGACTATTACGAGACCGAGGAGCAGCTCGCGAAGAACATCAAGCTCTCGCGGCCGAGGATCGGTGTCGGCAAGGGCTGTCGCGTGAAACATGCGATCATCGACAAGAACGCGCGGATCGGCGACGGCACCGTCCTGAGCGCCGAGGGCAAGCCCGACGGCGCGTACGCGAACGGCTCGGTGATTATCCGCGATGGCGTGCTGGTGGTGACCAAGGGCGCGATCCTGCCGCCGGGCACGATTGTTTGAGGCGGACGAAGAAGCTGAGAGTCCAGAGCTAAGAGGCTAGAGCACTCCTGCGGTCGCCGTAGCCGGTGCCGCGGATGTTCCACGACTTCCCCGATCCTGCGGGGCGCACGTTTGAACCGTAGGGCCGCCGTTTACCGGCGGCCGCGACTACCAGGGATCGCGGGTGGAGCGTTCGGCCGGCGGCGAGCGCCGGCCCTCCCGCGAAGCGCCGCTGCGGCTTACGCCTTCGCGTGCCGCCGCGACCAGAGGATCAGCAAGATTCCGCCGATCACCAGGAAGAACGAGTAGAACGTGCCGCGGCTGAGCCCGAGGATCAGCGACACGCCTTCGTCGGGTTCGCGAAACATTTCCCCGAAAGCTCGGACCAGCGCGTAGCCGAGCAGGAACTCGCCACTGAGCCGGCCGGGCGTTCGCTGCACGATGTCGCTCCGCCAAAACCGCCATTGCATGAACGCCAGCAGCAGCGCGCCTTCGAGCGCCGCCTCGTAGAGTTGCGACGGATGGCGTGGAAGGTTGCCGCCCCCAGTGTTCGCAAACACGACGGCCCACGGCACGGTCGTCGGTTTGCCCCAGAGTTCGCCATTGATGAAATTAGCGATCCGGCCGAAGAGCAGTCCCGCGGGCGCGGCCGAAACGATCAGGTCGGCGAGATGGAGAAACGGCAAGCGCCGGGAGCGCGCGAACCACCAGACCGCGACGGTCACACCGATCATCCCGCCATGACTCGCCATGCCGCCTTCCCAAACGCGAAACAGGCTGAGCGGATCGCTCCAGAGCTGATCAGGATGATACAGCACGAACGAGCCGAGCCGTCCGCCGATCATCACGCCCAGGATGATGGCGAGCATGAAGTCGGAGATCTGCGCGGCGGGCAGTTGGGAGCGGCCGGCGCGCCAGTATCGCGCGAACAGCCACGCGGCGACGAGGAACCCCAGCACGTAGGCGAGCCCGTAGTAGCGGATGCCAAAGTTTTCGCTGAACCGGATCAGGAACGGATCCCAATGGTGGGTCCAGGTGGCGAGAAGCATGGTGGGTCATTGAGTGCGCAGCCGGTTCCTTCGCAACGACGAACGCGCGTCGCGACGGCAGGATGCCTTCCGCGGCGCGGATGTGTCTCGGAGGGACCGTCGGCCTGTCATGGGAGGGTTCCGCATCGCAGCTCGCTCAGGCCGAGCGCGCTGCAACTGAACCTGAGCCCGGGCAGACCGCGCGGGCTACGTTTCCGCTGTAGGGCGAGGGTCTCCTGATCGCACCGCGACGATTTCCTGACGGCCGGTTGCAGGGCCGCCGTTCACCCGCGGCCGCGCGGCGGGGGCGGGAAACCCGCCCTACAAAAACGCCGCCACCAAAACGGCCTTGCCGCGGACGGCCGGGCCGCGCGTAGTCGTGTGATGAGCGAACTGAAACGCACCCCGCTGCGCGACTTTCATGCCGCGCATGGAGCGAGGTTGGTGGACTTTGCGGGCTGGGAGATGCCCGTCCAATACCGCAGCATCCTTGAGGAGCACAAAGCAGTGCGGCGCACCGCCGGCCTGTTCGACGTGAGTCACATGGGCGAGGTCGACGTGCACGGTCCGGACGCGGCGCGTTTTTTGAATCGGCTCGTCACGAACGACGTCGCCAAGCTTTTCCCCGGCCGCGTGCTTTACTCGCCGATGTGTTATCCCAACGGCGGCGTGGTGGACGATCTGCTCGTCTACATGCGGGAGCCGAATCGCTATTTTCTCTGCGTCAATGCCAGCAACGTGGCGAAGGACCTTGCGTGGATGCGCGAGCAGGCGAGCGGGTTCGACGTGACGATCACGGACCGTTCGGACGACTACGCGCTGCTGGCGGTGCAAGGCCCGGCGGCGGCGGCGATCGTGCAATCGTTGACCGGCGCGAAGCTCGGCGCGCTTGGCTACTACCATTTCGGCGAGGGCACCGTCGCAGGCGTGCAGTGCCTGATCAGCCGGACCGGCTACACTGGCGAGGATGGCTTCGAGCTCTACCATGCACCCGCCGACGCGGTGACGCTCGCCGAGGCGCTGCTCCGCGCGGGCGCGCCGCACGGGCTCGAACTCGCCGGGCTCGGCGCGCGTGACAGCCTGCGGCTCGAGGCGGGTTATCCGCTCTACGGCCACGAACTCACCGCAGAAATCTCGCCGCTGACCGCCGGACTCGGCTGGACGGTGAAGCTCAACAAGGGCGCCGACTTCGTCGGCCGTGAACCGCTGCTGGCCGAGAAGACCAATGGCGCTCCGCACAAGGTCGTGTTTTTCCGCACGGGCGACCGTCGGATCGCGCGCGCGGAAACGCCGGTGCTCGACGGAGCGGGGCAGCAGGTGGGGCGCGTGCTCTCTGGCACGCTCTCACCGATGCTGAACGAGGCGATCGGCTCCGCCTTGGTGACGACGGCCAGCGCCACGCCGGACGCGCCGCTGGCGGTGGATATCCGCGGCACCCGGTTGAATTTGCATCTGGTCAAACCGCCGTTCGTCGCATTGAAGAAAGCATCATGAGCAACGTTCCCGCCGATCTGCGTTACGCGAAATCCCACGAATGGCTGAAGCTCGAGGCTGACGGCACCGCGACCATTGGCATCACGGACTATGCCCAGAGTTCGTTGGGTGACATCACTTATGTCCAGTTGCCCAAGGTCGGCGCGGCGCTGAAAGCCGGTGAGACATTTGGCGTGGTCGAATCCGTGAAGGCGGCGAGCGATCTGTATGCGCCGGCGGGAGGAACAGTGGTCGCGGTCAACGCTGAGCTGGACAGCGCGCCCGACGCGGTCAATCGCGCGCCCTACGCCGAGGGTTGGATGCTGAAGCTCAAGCTGGCCAACCCCGCGGACGCGAACGCGCTGCTGAACGCGGCGGACTACGGCAAACTGCTGGGGTGAGGTGCAGCGTAGCGGCAGGCCTCCGTGCCTGCCGATCTGGATTGTCCGTGCGGCAGGCAGAGACGCCTGCCGCTACTTCGTGAACCCGCGGCTTGGAGGCAGGGGCGCGCCGCGCTGGTAACCGCGACCGCTGGGCGCGCCGCATTGGCCCGAGCAGGCCCAGCGGTTCTACCTGACGCGGCGTAACTTTGACTAGATCAGTATGACTCAATAGCCGGCCACGGTAGATGCCGCGGGCCCGATGGTTGGTTCCGGGAGGGGGGGGTGCGCGGCGGCAGCAATTTCACTCGGCGAGCGGTCCATTGAACTGTCCGACCGGCCCAGACCACGATAGCTGTAACCAAAGCCCCGCCGGGCGTCGTCGTCAGGGGTCTTGCACCGCTCCGGCTGTGAGGATCAAATCGCGTCGCATCCTTGCAACGGCGGAGCCGTCAGGCGGGACGTCGCGCCCCGTGCGCGTTTCACTTTTTCTATTTTCTCCGATGCCTTCTTCACGAACGACGTTCACCACGATGCTGGGGCTTGCACTCGCGCTCGGGCTCGGTGGCTGCAACAAAAAGACCGAGACGCGCGGTGCCGCGGTCGCGCAACGTCAGCCAGTGGAGGTGGCGCCGCTTACGCGCCAGGATCTCGCCGAGACCCTGAACCTCGTCGGATCGCTCGCCGCGAACGAATCCGCCACGATCCGACCCGAGACGACCGGGCTGGTGCGCGAGATCCATTTCGAGGAAGGCCAGCAGGTCGTGAAGGGTCAGGTGCTGGTGAAGATCGACGACTCGGAGCTGCGGGCGCAGCTGACGCAGGCGGAAGCGCGCTATCGGCTGGCTGAGCTCAATCTCCAGCGCGCGGAACGGCTGGGCGAAACCCAGTCCACCAGCGTGGCGGATGTCGATCGCGCGCGCTCGGAGTTCGCCTCCGCGAAATCCGAGCTGGACCTCATTCGTGTGCGGCTCGATCGGACGGAAATCCGTGCGCCGTTCGATGGAGTGGTGGGCGTTCGCACGCTCTCGCCGGGCGACTACGTCAACTCGCAGGCGGTGATCACGACGATCGACGACCTCAGCCGGATGAAAATCGATTTCCAGGTGCCGGAGCGCTTTGCGGGCAAGGTCCGTCCGGGCACCACGTTCGCGGTGCGTTCGCAGTCATTGCCCGCGGGCACGGAGATCAGCGGTGAAGTTTACTTCGTGGCTTCCGTGGTCGATCGGGCCACACGCTCCAGCGAGGTCAAGGGGTTCGTCAACACCCTCGCGCCCGGGCTCAAGCCCGGCATGTTCACCAATGTCGAACTCGTACTCGAGGTGCACCACGGCGTGTTGACGGTGCCGGAAGGATCGATCCTGACTACGACGCAAGGCACGCAGATTATCGCGGTGAAGGATCAGGGTGCCGACAAGACGGTGGAGTTCATTCCCGTGCGCACCGGGCTGCGCGCCAAGGGCTACGTCGAGGTCACGCCACTCAAGGGGGAACTCGTCGAATCGCAGCAGATCGTGGCCTCGGGCGTCGGCGCGCTGGTGCTGTACCCCGGCACGCTGATCGAGCCGCGACCGGTGGTGACCGCCTTCCAGACCCGGACGCAGCTATGATCCTGTCCGACGTTTCGATCCGGCGGCCGGTGGTCTGCCTCGTTGCCTCGATTCTGATCGTGCTGATCGGCCTGCTGTCGTTTCGGCGGCTGCCGGTGCGCGAATATCCGGACATCGACTCGCCGATCATCTCGGTCTCGACGACGTATCCCGGCGCGTCCGCGGAGGTGATCGAGTCGAAAATCACCGAACCGCTGGAAAAAGAAATTTCCTCGATCGATGGGATTCGCGTGGTGCGTTCGCTCTCGCTCGAACAGCGCTCGGAGATCACGGTCGAGTTCAACCTCCGGCGCGACGTGAACGAGGCGGCGAACGACGTGCGCGACCGCGTCAGCCGCGCGCGCCGGCAGCTGCCGGACGAGGTGCTCGAACCGCAGGTCACGAAGACCGAAGCCGACGCCGATCCGATCATGGGCTTTTCGTTGGCGTCCGACCGGTATTCGCGGCAGGAACTTTACGACATCGCTGATCGTTTCGTGGTGCAGCGGATCCAAACCGTACCGGGGGTGGGCGCGGTGCAGATCCGCGGGCCGCGTTATGCGATGCGGCTGTGGATCGACTCCGACCGGCTGGCGGCACACGAGCTGACGGTGGCGGACGTAGAGCGCGCGCTGCAGCAGCAGAACGTCGAGATCCCCGGGGGTCGCATCGAGTCGGTGACGCGCGAGTTCACCGTGCGCACGCAGGGCAGCTTGGTGGAGGTGGCGGAGTTCGAGAACCTGATCCTCGCGGTGCGCAACGGCTATCAGGTGAAATTTTCCGACATCGGTCGCGTGGAGCTGGGGCAGAACGATTATCGCGGCGAAAGCTACTACCGCGGGGTGCCTACGGTGGGCGTGCAGGTTTTCCGGCAATCCCAGTCGAACCTGCTCGATCTGGCGGATGGCGTGAAAGCCCAGCTCCCGCTCATCCAGGCGAGCCTGCCGAAGGGCGTGACCATCGACATCGGGTTCGACAGCTCCGTGTTCGTCGACCGTTCCGTGGCGGAGGTCTACAAGACGCTGTGGGAAGCGGCGACGCTGGTGATCCTGATGATCTTCGTGTTCCTGCGCGACTGGCGCGCGACGTTCATCCCGCTCCTGGCGATTCCTGTTTCCGTGATCGGCTCCTTCGCGATCATGAGCTGGCTGGGATTCTCGCTGAACGTGCTGACGCTGCTCGCGCTGGTGCTCGCGGTCGGCCTCGTGGTCGACGACGCGATCGTGATGCTCGAGAACATCTACCGCCGCATCGAGGGTGGAGAGCCGCCAATCCGCGCCGCGGTGCACGGCGCGCGGCAGGTGGCGTTCGCGATCATCGCCACCACGCTGACGCTCGCTGCGGTGTTCCTGCCGGTGGCGTTTCAGTCGGGCCAGACGGGGCGGTTGTTCTTCGAGTTCGGCGTGACGCTGGCGATCTCGGTGTTGGTGTCCGCCTTCGTTGCGCTGACGCTGACGCCGATGCTGAGCTCGCGGATGCTCAAGGCGCGCCTCGTGGGAGGGCACGTGAAGCACGGCTGGCTGTATGAGAAGACCGAACCCTTCTTCGAAGGAATGAACCGCCGCTACGCCGCGATGTTGAACTGGACGTTGCGGCATAAATTCTGGGTGCTGCTGGGGGCGGGCGCGGTGGCGGCGTTGGGTCCAATCTTTTATCTGCAACTCCAGCGTGAGCTGACGCCACTGGAGGATCGCAGCGCGTTTCGCGCGTATTTCATCGCGCCGGTCGGATCGACGCCCGAGTTCGGCCACTACTACGCGGGCAAGATGGAGCAGATGCTGCTCGACGTGCCGGAGGTGGAGCGGACCTTCCGCCGCAGCGGCGACAGCAACCGCGCGTTCATGTTCGTGACGCTGAAGCCGTGGGAGCAGCGCGAGCGCAAGGCGCAGCAGATCATCGCCGAGATGCGGGAAAAATTCCGGCGCGAGATCACGGGCGGACAGGCCTTCCCGCTCGCGCCGCGGCCGTTCGGCCAGCGGGGCGGCAGCGCCGGCATTCAGGTGGTATTGCAGGGCTCCGACTTCGACCAACTGCAGCAGCTCGGCGACCGGATGATCGCGGCGATGCGCGAACGCACCGATATGTTTTATCTGCCGCGCGTGGATCCGTCGCCGACCAAGCCGCAGCTCGACGTCCGGATCGATCGCGCCAAGGCCGCGGATCTGAACGTGCCGATCTCCGAGATCGCCTCGACGTTGGAGACGCTCTTCGGCGGCAAACGCGTGACGACCTTCCAGCGCGGCAGCCAGGAGTATGACGTGCTGGTGCAGGTCGCGGACGAGGATCGCACGACGCCGTCGGATCTCAGCCGCGTCTACGTGAAATCCTCCACCGGGCACCTGATCCAACTCACGAATCTGGTGCAGGCGAACGAGGCGGTGGTGCCGGAGAACTATCCGCACTTCATGCGGCTGCGCTCGGTCACGGTTTCGGCCCAGCTGGTGGGCAATGCGACGATCGGCGACGGCGTGGATTTTCTGCAGGTGCAGGCGGAGAAGCTGCTGCCGGCGGGCTACACGTATGCCTGGGACGGCGAGACGCGTGAATACGTCGAGAGCGCCAGCGACACCTGGATGCTGTTCACGCTGGCGCTGGTGTTCACGTTTCTGATTCTCGCCGCGCAGTTCGAATCGTGGATTCATCCGATCACGATTTTCACCGGCATCATCCTGGCGCTGGCCGGCGGGGTGATCGTGCTTTACTGCACGCGCTTCTGGGGCACGGCGATGACGGACAACCTTTATTCGCGCTTCGGGCTGATCATGCTGATCGGGCTGGTGGCGAAAAACGGTATCCTGATCGTGGAGTTCGCGAACCAGCTCCAACTCGAAGGGCGCAACGCTTTTGAAGCGGCGTATGAGGCGTCGATTCTGCGATTCCGGCCGATCATCATGACCGCGATCGCGACGATCCTGGGCGCGGTGCCAATCGCGTTTGCCTCCGGCGCGGGCGCGGAAACGCGGAATCCGATGGGCATCGTGGTCGTGGGCGGCTTGAGCATCGCGACCTTCCTGACGCTGTTCGTGGTGCCGATCTTCTACGTGCTCGTCGATCACTTCGCCGTGAAGGTCACCGGCCACTCGAGCGCGTATGGCTTGAAGAAGGCCGAGGAGATCCGGCACGAGACCGCGGAGGAAGTCGAAGTCGCCGCGCCGGCAAAGTGAGACAAGGTCGAGAGCCCAGGGCCGAAAGCTGAGGGTCCAGAGCGAAGGCCAGGACCTATCGTAGGGCCGGCGCTCGCCGCCGGCCGCGGCCGCCGGTGAACGGCGGCCCTACCATCAGCGAAGCGTGGGCTGCCGTTGTAGGGCGGGGTCTCCTGACTCCGCCGTGGCGGCATCAGGCGAGCCTAGCCCACGAACGGAAAGCCCGCCGGGACGGCGGGCTCCGCCACGATGGCGGACTCGACCGGTGAACACGGGCGGGACGCCCGTGCCAGCCTCACTCGTTCCTTACTCCGCTTTTGCGGCGCGCTCGGCTTTGCGGCGATCGGTCTGGCTGAGGATGCGCTTGCGCAGCCGCAGGTGGTGCGGCGTGACCTCGACGAATTCGTCCGCCGCGATGTATTCGATCGCACGTTCCAGCGACAGCTTCGTCGCCGGAGTCAGGCCCGCGGCGACGCCTTCGCCTTGCGAACGGAAGTTGGTGAGCTTCTTCTCGCGGACGGCGTTGACGGGGATGTCCTCGTTACGCGGATTCTCGCCGACGATCATGCCTTCGTATACCTGCTCGCCGGGGCCGACGAAGAGCTTGCCGCGCTCTTGGACCATCACGAGGGCGTACGATGTCGTTTCACCCGCCTCGGTCGCGAGGAGTGTGCCGGTCAATCGCGTGAGCACCTCGCCGGCGTAGGGTCCGTACTCTTTGAACAGATGGCTCATCACGCCGCGGCCACTCGTCGCGTTGACGACGTCGATCTCCATGCCGATCAATCCGCGGGTGGTAATGGTCGCCTCGATCATCGTCGAGTGCGCCATCTTCTCCATGTTCGTGAGCTGCCCCTTGCGGTTGGCGAGATTCTGCATGATCGCGCCGACGCATTCGTCGGGCACTTCGACCCAGACGGTCTCGTAGGGCTCGAGCCGCTCGCCGTTCGGGCCGCGACGCTCGATGACGGTCGGCCGCGAGACCAGAAGCTCGAAGCCCTCGCGACGCATCGTCTCGACGAGTACGGCCACCTGCATCGCGCCACGTGCCTTCACGGTGAAGACGCCAGCCCGGTCGGTGTCATCAACGTAGATGGACACGTTGGTCTTCAATTCGCGGAAGAGCCGCTCGCGCAGCTGGCGCGAGGTGACGAGCCGGCCGTCCTGGCCGACGAGCGGACCGTCGTTCACGCAGAACTGCATCTCCAGCGTAGGCGGATCGATTTGCGTGAACGGTAGCGCCTTCTGCTCCTCGTTGACGGCGATGGTGTCGCCGATGTCGATGTCCTCGAAGCCGGACAGCCCGACGATGTTGCCGGCGACGGCCATCGAAGCCTCGTTGGTGCCGAGTCCGGAGTACTCGAAAACCTTCGTCACCTTGGCGCGGGCTTTCTGGCCGGTGCTGTTGCGGACCACGAAGACCGGGTCGCCGACGGAGATCTTGCCGCCGAGAATCTTGCCGATCGCGATTCGGCCCACGTAGTCGCTCCAATCGATGTTGGAGACGAGCATGTGGAAGGGCTGGTTGGGCCGCGCGAACGGGGGCGGAATGTGATCGAGGATCGTCTGGAAGAGGGGAGCCATGTTCTCCCGCTTGTCGTCCAGCTTCTTCATCATGTAGCCGTCGCGGCCGGAACCGTAGACGACCGGCGCGTCGAACTGCTCCTCGGTGGCGTTGAGCTCCATCAGCAGCTCGAGCACCTTGTCATACATCTTGGCGGGCTCGGCGTTTTCGCGATCGATCTTGTTGATGACGATCACGACCTTGAGCCCGTGGTTCAGCGCCTTGCGGAGGACGAAACGGGTCTGGGCCTGCGGGCCGTCGTAGGCATCGACGACGAGCAGCACGCCGTCGACCATCCGGAGCGCCCGCTCCACCTCGCCGCCGAAATCGGCGTGGCCGGGCGTGTCGACGATGTTGATGATCTTGTCGTGCCAGTGAATGGAGGTGTTCTTGGCCTTGATCGTGATGCCCTTTTCGCGCTCAAGATCCATCGAGTCCATGGCGCGTTCGTCCACGTGCTGGTTGGCGCGGAAAGCTCCGCCTTCCTTCAGCAACTGGTCGACGAGGGTGGTCTTCCCATGGTCGACGTGGGCGATGATGGCGATATTACGGATGTTCTCGTTCATTGTGGCGGCCGC
The DNA here is from genome assembly GCF_000019965.1 of Opitutus terrae PB90-1. GTDB lineage: Bacteria > Verrucomicrobiota > Verrucomicrobiia > Opitutales > Opitutaceae > Opitutus > Opitutus terrae. The sequence continues at coordinate 4,394,104 of NC_010571.1, read as the reverse complement.
GTTCCGGCTTCGAAAAACCGGTGAACGTGCGGAGCGCACGGAGTGAACGCAAGGCCTAAGCGGACCATGTCACAAAACGCTTGGTGGCACCAGACAAGGGTGCAGCGCCGGGCGTGCGGAGCCGGGGGTGCGGGCGGCGGCCGCGAAAGCGGGATGGCTCGAGGTGGAGCGCCTTGGCCTCAAGGCGCTGGCTTGTAGCAGGACGCGTGAGTGCCTCGGGCGACGTAGTTTCGGCGAAAGTCGGACGCCTCCGCCACGGACCGCGGAATGCGGCCCGACGAACCCGCCAAAGACTGCCCGCGCGCCGCCTGCAGGCGCCAAAAAAAGTAAGGCCCCGGAACCTCGCGGTCCCGGGGCCAAACTTGGGGGTGGGCGTTCGCCACGCGCTCTTTCCCGTCGGCACACTGTTGGGCGCCTCGCTTTCGCGGGCCGTGTGCTCCCCGACGCCACTCTCCGCGGCATGCGGATGTCTCGGTCTCATGGCGGGACCGTCCTGACCGTTTCCGATCGGGATCTATCGAGTGAGGCCTCTTCGCCCGGTTCGGACGCTCCCTGCCGGAAGCGGCTCGCCGGACGTGGTGCGGACACGCCTGCAAATCTTACCTTCGCGTCGGCACCGTTGCCACGGGGACGGCTCCGACTTTTGGCCGGACGTTGGCCCCGCGTTACGGGTCTGACCTCTTAACTCTCAGGTTGCATTCGCTTTTGCAGTGGGGTGACGCGGTTTTTCACGCCGCCCCAATTTGAGGAGGTTGACGAGCTTTGCCAGGCCCGCTCACTCCCCGCCGCCACGCTTCCCTTGCGCGCCCTGCTCGCGCGAACGAGCGGGGCCTTTTGGCGGGGTGGGCCCGCCGGGAAACGCGACTGCGTTCTGGTCTGCGCAGTAGCAACCAAAACCCTCTGGGTAACTGCGTCGGCGCACAGGTCGAAACTTCCTGTGGGCCTGACTCGGCTCGCGCGCGGTTTCTAATCGCCGCTCGCCGCTCAGCTCCTGGTTCGTGTGAACTGACCGGACACGACTCCGGATCAGAGGAGCTGGTGATATGTGCCTTTCAATCCGCTGACGCGGTTGCAAGGGGAGGGCGGCACCAGCTGCCGCCAACCTTTCCCCGGTTGCCCGGGATTATCCCAGTCGCGCTCTCGGCGGGTTTTTCAGGCCGCCGCACTGCGACTGTTCTATCAAGGAACGGGGGCGAGCGTGCGGGTCCGCGCGGGAAACGGAAGCCATTGTTTTTCACATTCGGTTCGCAGTGAAAAGCGGTGAATAACTTGCGAGCAAAGTTGCTCACCGGTTGCTCACATGCACGGCCGGCCGCGCGCGTGCGGTTTTGACTTTCGAATTCAGAGTTTCGGGCGCGAGGTGAAGCGCGTTGCCCTCAACGCGTTTGGTAGCGGAAGCCATGAGGCTTCCGCCGAAACGCTCACGCGTTCCTGCGCCCCACAGCGCCATGAGAGCCAGGCGCTCCACCTGAGTAAGCGCATCCGCGCTGCGTCGACGGGTTGGACTGCCCTCGCGCCGTGGAGGGTGCTTCTGCGCTTGCGCGGCTTGAACTCCAAACTCGAAACTCCGACCTCCCAACTTCCATGTCGCCGCGCGAACTGCCCATCTACGAACTCGAATCCGCCGTCGTGTCGGCGGTGCGCGCGCACGGCCGATTGATCGTCCAGGCGCCGACTGGCTCGGGCAAATCGACGCAGATTCCGCAGATGCTGCTGCAGCACGGGCTGCTGGGCGAACGCGGCGAGGTCGTCGTATTGCAGCCGCGGCGACTCGCCGCGCGACTGCTCGCGAAGCGCGTCGCCGAGGAAATGGGCAGCCGGCTCGGCGACACCGTCGGTTATCAGATCAGGCTCGAGTCGCGTGTGAGTGACCGCACGCGGATCCGCTTCGTGACCGAGGGAATCCTGCTCCGGCAGATGTCGTTCGATGCGAGCCTGCGCGGCGTGAGCGCGGTGGTGTTCGACGAGTTTCACGAGCGGCATCTTTACGGCGACATTTCGCTCGCGCGTGCGTTGCAAATTCAGCAGAGCACACGGCCCGATTTGAAGATCCTCGTGATGTCGGCGACGCTCGACGCCGGCGCGCTGCAGACCTACCTCGCGCCGTGCGAAACGCTCGTGTCGCAGGGCCGCAGTTTTCCGGTGCGGATCGAGTATCTGCCGAAGACGGTGAACTTCGACCACGACGCCGTGTGGGACGTCGCCGCGCGCGAGTGTGAACGCATCGCGACCACCCAAGCGGGCGACATGCTGGTATTCATGCCGGGCGCCTATGAAATCAGTCGGACCGTGCAGGCGATTCAAGGCTCGCGGGCGCTGCGCGATTGCGTGTGTTTTCCGCTGCATGGCGAATTGCCACCCGACGCGCAGGACCGTGCGGTGGCACGCTACGATACCCGCAAGATCATCGTTTCGACCAACGTCGCGGAAACCTCGCTGACAATCGAAGGCGTGACGGCGGTGATCGACAGCGGACTCGCGCGCATGGCGCGGTTCGATCCGCACCGCGGAATCAACACGCTGCTGATCGAGAAGATTTCCGCCGCGAGCGCGGATCAGCGCGCGGGCCGCGCGGGTCGGACGGCCCCGGGCGTATGCGTCCGGCTCTGGACCGAGCGCGAGCACGCGCAACGGGCGCCGCAGGAGCTGCCGGAGGTGAAGCGACTCGATCTCGCCGAAGTCGTGCTGACACTCAAGGCGAGTGGGATCGACGACGTGGCGAATTTTCCCTGGCTGGAGAAACCGGATCCGAAGGCGCTCGAGCGGGCAGAGATGCTGCTGGCGGACCTTGGTGCCATTGGAGCCGCGACGCCCTCGTCGCGGCAGGACCGACGCGACGAGGGCGTAGCGCCCCCAGGAGAGACCTCAATCACCGACGTCGGCCGGAAGATGCTCCGCTTCCCCGTGCATCCTCGCTATGCGCGAATGCTGTTGGCAGCGCAGGAGCGCGGCTGCGTGCGGCCGGTGGCGCTGATGGCCGCGCTGACGCAGGGCCGCAGTTTCCTGCTGCGCGGCGTGTCGCGCGACGTGGACGATGCGCGGGAAGACGCTCTCGGCGAAGAGCACGAGAGCGACTTTTTCCTGCTGATGCGCGCATGGAGCTACGCCGATCGAAGCAACTACTCACTCGAGGCGTGTCGCCGGCTGGGCATTCATGCGCAGGCGGCGCGACAGGTTGGTCCCTTGTTCCAGCAGTTTCTCGAGATCGCGGAGAAGGAAGGCCTCGATGTGGGCGAGCGTCGGGTCGAAAGCAGCGATGTCAGGAAGTGTGTGCTGGCGGGCTTTTCGGATCATCTGGCGAAGCGGCTCGACGCCGGCACCCTGCGCTGCGAACTCGTGCACCAGCGGCGCGGACTGCTGGCGCGCGAAAGCGCGATTCACAAAGCGCCGCTGTTGGTCGCGGCCGAGATCAGCGAAGTTGAGGGCCGCGGCGGCGAGATCAACGTGCTGCTGTCGCTCGCGACCGCGATCGAGGAACCTTGGTTGGAGGAGATCTTTCCCGACGACTACCGGCAGACGCGCGGCGTGGTTTACGACGAACAGGCGAAACGCGTGGTGTCGCGGCGCGAGCGACGGTTTCGCGACCTGGTGTTAGAGGCGAAAGTGAGCGGCGACGAGGCGCCGCTCAATGAGGCGGCGGCGTTGTTGACGAAGGAAGTGCTCGCCGGCCGGATCAAACTCGAGGCGTGGGATGAAGCCGTCGAGCAGTGGATCACGCGCGTCAACCGAATGGCCGAGTGGTTCCCCGAACTCGAGGTGAACCCGATCACCGACGCCGACCGCGCAACGCTGATCGAACAGGTGTGCTACGGCGAGCTGAGCGCGCGCGACGTGAGGGACAAGCCTGTGATGCCGGTGTTGCGCGATTGGTTGACGCAGGAACAGCTCGCGGTCTTGGACGACTACCTGCCGGAGCGGCTGACGATGGCGAACGGCCGCCGCTCGAAGCTGCGCTATGAGAACGACGGCCCGCCGATCCTCTCTGCGCGGATCCAGGAGCTCTACGGGATCAACGGGAAATTTACGATCGGCCACGGTCGCGTGCCGGTGAAGATCGAGGTGCTCGCTCCGAACCAGCGGCCGATCCAAGTCACCGATGACCTGACGAATTTCTGGCGCGAGCAGTATCCGAAAATCAAGACCGAGCTTTCGCGACGTTACCCGCGCCACGAGTGGCGGTAGGCGGGCGCGGTGCGATCGCGTTCGACCGGGCGACGGAAATCGGACCAGGCAGCGGCTACTTTGCCGCGGGACCCGCATCGGCAGCCGACGTCCGTTTATCCGATGCGTCCGGCGACAGTCGCCGGATGCGGATGTGCCGGAACCAGACCTCGTCGCCCTCGCTCTGCAGCGCGATGTGTCCGCGCCGCTGTTTCATGAACAACGGGGCCTGGGCGAACTTCGTCTGCTGGATGAGCGCGCGAAGTTCAGGGCTGTCCCACTCATAGGCGACCACGCGGATGCCATTGAGCCAGTGCTCAACGTGACCGGAGCGACTCACGATTCGGATGTGATTGTAGTCACCGGTCGGCTTGAACGCGCCGCGATCGCTGGGGCCGATCAGGTCGTAGAGACCGCCGGCGGAGGTTTTCGGCTGCAAACCGTCGGGATGGTGTGGATCGTCGTTGATCTGCATTTCCGGCCCGGACCAATACGTCTCCGTCGCAGCTTCGGTCACGCCGTACATGATTCCGCTGTTGGCGCCGAAGCTGACCTTCCACTCCAACTCCAGCTCGAAGTCCTGGTATTCGCCGCGGGTGATCAGGTCGACTCGCTGCCCCTTGACGCTGCGCAGCACTCCCGCTTCGCAGGTCCACTTGCCCTCCGGAAACGCGTCGTGCCGAAACGCGCGAAACCCAGCACGGATGGCTTCGCAGGTCTCGAATGCGTCGAGGTCGTTGGTCGGTTGCGCACCGGTGCTAGTCAGGCCGGTGCCGGCCAGAATGGCGAGCAGCGCGATCCGCCGCGATCGACCGCGCGCAGCCCGCGCTCGAGCCGTTGCGGTCAACGCCGAATGCCACGTCCTGGGTGAACGCTCCGCTGTGGCCTTGAGCATGTGCCGGCCGCTCCGAGGCGACGCGTCGACCGCGTTCAGCTGGCGATTCGCGGGGTGCACGTCAGTCACGTCACCCCGGACGCATGCAAAGTCAAAACGTGGCTCCGGCGAAGGTCAGGAGTCGGTGGAGACGAATAGATCGCCTGGGCGTCAGGCCTGTGGCACGGTGCTAATACTGACGATCAAGGGCGCGAATGGTAGGTGTTTCCTCCCAGATCCCGATCAACTCCGACCGGCGCAGGTCGAATGCTATTGCCATCCTATGTGTGTCACACCCCCCGGATACGTCTCGGTGATGATGGTGGAAGACCACACGGCGATCCGCCAGATGCTGGCGGCATTCGTGGCGGCGATGCCGGGGTTTCACGTGGTGGCGGAAGCCGAATCTGTGGAACAGGCGCTGGCCATGGCGGAGCTGCACCGGCCGAGCGTAGTGGTGCTGGACTGGATGCTGAGCGGCCGCAGCGGCCTCGGGTTCGTGCGGGATATCCGGATCGATCCGCCGCCGCGCGTCCTGGTCTTCTCCGCGATTACGTCGGCGCTGGCGGTGCGCGAAGCGCTGGCCGCCGGCGCAAAGGGCTATCTCGAGAAGACCGCCCCGTTCGATGAGTTCAAGATGGCGCTGCGCAGCGTCGCCGCCGGGCGGGAGTATCTCGGCGCCAGCGCGAAGCGTTTGCTGCAGCAGGAAGCGCATGCCGCGATGCGGCTTGGCGCGGGACCGGCTCTGACCAATCGGGAGCGTGAGGTCCTGCGCTATGTCGCCGAGGGGCTCGGGTCCAAGGAGATTGCCGACCGGCTGGCGCTGTCGACGCGCACGGTCGAGAACCATCGGGCCAACATTCTCAAGCGAACCGGGCTGCGGTCGGTCGCCCAATTGGTGTTGTACGCCGCGCGCCTCGGGTTGATCGATGCGCCGCTGGCGTATCTGCCGGAGCCGTCGGAGTGCGACGCTCCCTTGTCGTCGCAGCCTGCTGCATGACGCCGGAACCGGGCGATGCACCGGCGGCACGGATGCGGCGGATGGAGGCGGCCAACGCCTGGCTGGCCGGATATGCCAGCTTCCTGACGCACGACCTGCGAAATCCGCTCACGGCTGCCAACGGATTTCTATCGTTGCTGGACGAAAATACACTGGGCGCCGGCTCCGCAGAGGCGGAGTACCTCGCGCACGCGAAGGCAGCGCTGCGCGATCTGCAGGCGCAGCTGGAAGGACTGGCCGGGCTGGCCAGCGAACTGAGTGAGTTGGAAGAACGCTACGCGAGTTACGCCGCGGATACAGCGGAAGCGGTCCACCGGGTCTGGGCGCACGTGCAGGCGCACACGCGCACACGTGCTACGCTGAGGCTGGGGGTGCTCCCGCCGGTGGGCGTGAGTCGGCTCGCGCTGGAACGGATGCTTTACTGGCTCATCGATAACGCGGTCCGAACGGCAGGGCCGGCCGGCGATCCGCAGATTGCGGTGACGGCGAAGACGCAGGGCGAAAGGGTGGCGCTGGAGGTGAGCGCCCACGGCGGGGATACCATGGCGCACGCTTGGGGCGCCGCGGGGGCGTTCGATTCCGGAGGAGGGCCGCCGCAGCCGCGGGATGAGGGGCTTCGCTGTCTGGTGAGGTTGGTGCAGTGCCAGGGCGGCCGGGTACGGGCGCAACGCCACGTGGCCGGCGGCGCGAGCGTGGTGGTCGAACTGCCGGCCGTGGCAAAGCGCAGCTGACTGGCGGCATCGGCCCCGTAGAATTACTCAGACAATCTGGGGTGGAGTGCCGCCGCCGGGCGCCGAACGAGTGGGAGACTGCAGCAGCTCCGCGGAGTCGCTGAGCCTCAAGACCACGCAACCCACTCATGCACTCTTCTGCGAACTCTCCCGCGTTTCGCGTGCGCCCGGCAGCACGGGCAGCGCTGCTGGCCACGGCCGTTATCACCCTGGGCCTTGCCGCTCCCGCGCTCGCGGGCGCGACTCCCGATGAGCTGGAAACGCGGCTTCGTGCGCTCGAGTCCAAGGTCGCGACGCTTACCGAGGAGAATGCGACACTGAAACAGCGACTCGGCGCCAGTGCACCCGCGAAATCCGGGCCGGCCGCGGTCGTGCCGATGGGCAAGGAGGCGAAGCTCGCGATCGGTGGTTTTCTGCATTTGCAGGGTGAGTGGGGCGATGCCCCAGACGCTCGATTTCCCGTCGGCGACCGGTTCCTGGTGCGTCGCGCGCGCCTCGGAGTCAAGGGCAGCTTCGTCGAGGGATTTGACTTCGCCCTGACGTCCGATTTCGGCAGCAACTCCCTCGGCACCGTCAGCGGCTATCGCGCCCAGATTACCGACGCTTATGTGGCGTGGAGCCGTTTTCCGGCAGCGACCGTGACGGTCGGCCAGTTCAAGACGCCCTTCGGCTACGAGCAGCTGATGTCCGGCACGAAGCACATCGTGATCGAACGAGCGCTGGTGAACGACCAGCTCACGTTGCGGCGCCAGATCGGCGCGATGCTGAGCGGTTCCGTCGGCGGTCCGCGCCTGACCTATGCAGCGGGGCTGTTCAACGGCAACGGCTCCAACAACAGTGCCAACGACAATGACCAGTTCACCTACGTTGGGCGCGTCGCCGGAACCTGGATCCAGACCGACGCGGGCCGCGTGTCCACCGGCATCAATGCATTCACCGGGCGGGACTCCGGCAGCTTCAGCGGCCACCGTCGGGGCTTGGGCGTCGATCTGCAGGCCTCGTATCGGCGACTCGAACTTCAGGCGGAGTATCTCAATACCTGCTTCGATCGCGCGATCGGCCGGGACTACACCGCGGAGGGATGGTCGCTGCTCGGGAGTTGTGTGATCATTCCCAAGCTGCTGCAGGGAGTGCTGCGCTATGAGGTGTACGACGTCGATCGTGATCTGGCCGGCGACACGACCGAGCTTTGGACGGTGGGCTTCAACTATCTGATCAAAGGCGATGATCTGAAGCTGTCCTTCAACTACCTGCTTGGCGATTTGCCGGGACCCCGCGCCGAGGAAGGCCGACTCATCTCGCGCCTACAGGTCGTCTTCTGAAGCGCTCGGCGCTGCCTGAATTTTGCCCATGAACTAACGCCCGCAGCCTCATCATGAAACATCCACTCAGTTCCAACCTTCGCTCTTCCCCCGTGACCAATCGGGGACTCGCCTGCCTGCTGCTTTCCGTTGCGCTCCTGACCGGTATTACCGTCGGCCGGGCCGTTGAACCCCTGCGCATGAGCGGGGCAGCCGCCCTCTGCGCGGCTTTGAATAAAGGACAGAGTACGCTCGATCAGTCCGCCGGAGGACCGGTGCAGCTGATCAGCAAGAATGCGGGCAAGGGATTGCAGGATGTCAGCTCGGGCGCATGCGACATAGGCATGGTGACGGGATCGATCGAACGCGCAGCCGCCGGCGCTAATGCGGAAAAGCCGGGCAGCGTTGATCTCGCCAAGTTGGTCCCGGTTGAGATCGGCCGCGATCCGATTCTCTTCGTGGTGCATCCGTCCAATTCCGTGAGTTCGCTGACGATCGCGCAGATCAAGGAGATTCTCACCGGTGCGATTCAGAACTGGAAAGAAGTGGGCGGCCACGACGCACCCATCACCGTATTCTCGCTTGGGCCGCGAAATGGCCCACGCATCGGTGTGGACGAGCAGGTGCTGCTGGGGGCTGCGGTGACGAAAACCGCCATCCAGCGCGAGACGCCGCGCGATATCTGTCCGATCGTCGCGCAAAAACCGGATGGTTTCGGATTCGTCGGAAAGTCGAATTTTGGGCCCGGCGTGAAAGTGCTGCAGACCGACAAGCCGGTTGGCATGGCGTTCTTTCTCGTCACCAAAGGCAGTCCGAGCGCACTCCAAGCCAAGGTCATCGAGGCGGCGCGGTCCGTCGTAAACTAGCCCGCACGGCCCAATCTTCGCACGAGAATCACCTGTGAGACAGTAGTTGCGGATCGCTCTGCGCAATCGAGCCTGGCGCGAGACGCGTCGCAGCTCAGCGAGCCACCAGGCAGCCCCTCGTCATTGATAGAAAAGCACCGCATGAAAACCATTCGTTCTCGAGTCATCGCGCTGGTTGGACTGGCCATTGCAGGGTTGATCATCATGTCGCTGGCGAACTTTGCTTCAGCGCGACGCCTGAGTCGTGCCGCGTCGCGCTTGAGCGAGGTGAGTCTGGCCAGTATTGAGTCGCTGGAGCGGGCTAACCGCATGCTGGCCCGGCAAGGTGCGCTGGTGAGTCAGGCTCCAGCCCAGATCCATTCCGATCAGGTGGTGAAGGACCAGGCGGAGTTCACGCGCCTCGGCGAGGCACTTCGGGGCGAACTCGAGAAACTTGCGGGATTGCTGGAGGACCAGGAGATGCAGAGCGGACGAAAAACGCTGACCGCGACGTTGCCGGACTTTCTGGAGCAATCGATGCAGGTTTTCACGCTGGCGGCGAATTTCCAGCAGCAGGACGGCGTGGACGCGCTGCAGGGCAAGGTGCTGCCGCTGTACAACCGGTTGGGCGAGGGCAGCGCGTCCTTGATGAGCCGCGCCCTGAGCCTCACCCAGTTGGAACCAGGCCGGCTGATGGCCATGGCCGAATCCTCCTCCCGCTGGGGGCTCGGCATCGCTGCCGGCCTCGTAGTGCTGATCGTCGCGGCGAGCGGTTGGTTGATTCAAAAGGGTATCAACGGTCCCCTGATTGCCATGGTGGACCGGCTGTCGCTGACCGCCCAGCACACTGCCAGTGCGGCGGCACAGGTCTCCACCTCGAGCCAGTCCCTCGCTGCGGGTGCGAGCGAACAGGCCGCATCCTTGGAAGAGACCAGTTCCTCGTTGGAGGAGATGGCGGGCATGACGCAGCGGAATGCGGAGAACGCGACCCAGGCGAACGCCATTGGCCGGGAAGCCCGGCAAGCCGCCGATGCCGGCGCCGGCGAAATGCAGGCGATGAACGCGGCGATGAGCGACATCAAGAAGTCTAGCGATGACATCGCGAAAATCATCAAGACCATCGACGAGATTGCCTTTCAGACGAACATCCTGGCACTAAATGCGGCGGTGGAAGCCGCGCGGGCCGGCGAAGCTGGGATGGGGTTTGCCGTCGTCGCCGACGAGGTGAGGAGCCTCGCGCAACGCAGCGCCCATGCGTCGAAGGAAAGCGCCGCGAAGATCGAAGCCGCCATCAGCAAGACCACGCAGGGGGTCGAGATCAGCACCAAGGTCGCCGGTCGGCTGACCGAGATTGTGGACAAGGTCCGCCGCGTCGACACGTTGATGGGTGATGTGGCCACCGCCAGTCGCGAACAGAGCCAGGGCGTGCAGCAGATCAATTCGGCGGTGACACAGATGGACAAGGTGGTGCAGAACAATGCGGCCAGCGCTGAGGAAAGTGCGAGTGCGTCGGAAGCACTCAACGCACAAGCCGCGGACCTCCGGGCGGCGGTGGCTGATCTCCAGAATCTGGTTGGGATCCAGGTGCAGCGGGCACAGTCGTCGACGCGGACACGGACCAAGTCGGGACACGTGGTAGATCTTCCCGCGGCTCGGGCCAACAGGGCGGCGTCTTCTCCGCCCGTGCGCGCCGCCGCGCTGGCAGGAGCCAATGGGCGAAGCGATCTGCATTTCAGCGATGTTTAGCCCGGCGTCGGCGCGCCGCACGGACGATGAGACTGAAGCGCCGTCCGGGTGCTGGAGTCGACGGATTGTCTACGGCGACACGGCTGTGAAGCGGCGTGATTCGTAATACTCCCGGAGGATATTGAACGCCTGCTTGCGCGTGCCGTTCTCGCCGATCAGGCCTTTGCGGTTCCAGCCATCCTGCACGTTTGCCAGCGGCCGCCGCGGCGAGCGGAAATCGCACAGGATCCACGGCGTGGCGCCGCGCCACTGCGGAATTTTCTGCAGCATGGCGAGCGTCTGGGCGTAGAGATCGGCCTGATATTCCTCGCTGAAGCGGGTAAGTTTGTCGCCATGCAGGCCTTGCAATGCGTCCGCGCCAAATTCGCTGATCACCACCGGCTTTTCATAGGCGAGGGTCCATCGGACCTTGGGCAGCTTGTCAGGGAGCCCGTCGTACCAGCCGATGTATTGGTTGAAGCTGAGCAGGTCCGTGTACTGACCGAAGGGATCGTCGACGATCTTGTGATTCGAATCAGCGGGATCGGTATGCACCTCCATCGCGGCGGAAACGAGCCGCGTCGGATCGAGCGAGCGCGCGGTATCGACGAGCGTTTTGAGGAAACGCGTGCGCGGCTCGCTGACGGGCGTCTCGTTGGCCACGGACCAGATGATCACGCTCGCGCGATTGCGATCGCGGATGATCAACTCGGTCAGCTGCGCCTGGGCATTCGTGAGCGTGTCGGGGTTTTCCCACTGGATCGTCCAATAAACCGGCACTTCCTCCCAGAGCATCAGGCCGAGTTCGTCGGCGACGCGGGCCATGTATTCGTTGTGTGGGTAGTGGGCGAGCCGGACGAAATTGCAGCCGAGCTCCCGGGCCCAGCCCAGCAGCAACCGGGCGTCGGCTTCGGTGGTGGCCCGCCCGCCGCGCAGCGGATTTTCCTCGTGCAGGCAAATGCCGCGCAGGAAAACGGATTCGCCATTCAACAGGATGTCGGCGCCCCGCACCGCGATCGTGCGGAAGCCGATCTTTTCGCTGATGCGGTCTCCCGGCGTGCTGAGCTCGACGGTGTGGCGGCGCGGGCTTGCTGGTGACCACAAGGCGAGGTTCGGCGCGGGCAACTCGAAGCGCGCGACACCGTCCGCGTCGGTTTGACCGGAGGCGCTGAGGCCCAGATCGGGCAGCGAGACCCTCACGGCAACAGGCGCCGGTGCGGCAGGGGCAACCGCAGCCGAGGCAGCCGGCCCGGCGCGGTCGAGCCGGACGATTGCCTGAATGGTGTTCGATGAGCCGGGCTTCAACTGGACTTGGTAGTCGCGGATGAACACGGCCGGCGTTTCGACGAGCAGCACGTCGCGCGTGAGTCCACCATAGTTCCACCAATCCGTGTTTACGGTGGGCACGGCTTCCACGCGACGCGTGTCGTCGACCCGCACCACGAGCGAATTGCCGGCGGGCTGGACCTGGCCGGTGACCTCGAAGGCGAACGGCGTGAACCCGCCGATGTGCGTACCGAGTTTTTTGCCGTTCAGGTAGACGTCGGCGCGGTAGTTGACGGCGCCAAAATAGAGGAAGAGCCGATGGTCGGCGGCCGAAGGCGTGTAGTCGAACTTTCGGCGGTACCAGACGCTGCCCTCGTAGTAGAGGAGCCGCTCCGCCTGCGAATTCCAGTCGCCGGGCACGGTGAGCGTCGGCGCGGTATCGAAGTCGTATTCGATCAGCTCGCTCTTGTTCGCCGGCTTGCGGTCGAGAAAGTAGCCGCCGGTCGCCGGTTCGGTGGCATCGTAGGGCTGGTGACGGTAGTCGTAGTATCCGTTTTCGTAGGGATCGATGATCATCGCCCACTTGCCGTTCAGATTGAGCCCGGGCCGGGCGAGCACGTTGAGCGGAGCGGTGTCGGCGTGGAGAGCGGTCATGAGACAGAGCCAGGCGATAATGACGGCGAGCGTGCGCGGGAGGTGCATGGTTGAAAACGTGGCTGAGGGGTGGCGGCGGGACCGCGCGCCAATGCGCGTGGCTACCGGTGAGAAGTTATTCGATGGAAATGGTCTGTCGCAGTTTCAGGTCCGAGTCAGCCGACGAATTGCCGACGAGCAATTCTACCGGGCCGGGCTCAACCACCCAAGCATGCTGTTCGACCGACCAGTAGGCGAAGCGCGACGCGGGCAACTGCAGTCTCACGTGCGCCGTTTCGCCCGCTGCCACGCTGATGCGCTGAAAACCGCAGAGCTGCTTCAGCGGGCGGGAGACCTTTGAGTGGGGATACCGTGCATAGACCTGCACGACTTCATCACCGGCGCGCGTCCCGGTGTTGGTAACCTCCACCGCGATTGAGAGGATGGCGTTCGGCGCGAATGTCCGCGGGGCCGGCGATTCAGCAGGAGTTTCTGCCCCGGCGCCCACGTGCCGGGCTACATCCAGGCCGACACGAAGATTGGAAAGATTGAACGTCGTGTAGCTCAGCCCGAACCCGAAGGGGAACTGCGGTTCGCCTTTGAAATACTGGTAGGTTCGTCCGTGGGTGAGATCGTAATCCATCATCGGCGGCAGCTGTTTCAGCGACTTCGGCCAGGTTTGCGCCAACTTGCCATCCGGATTGACCTCGCCCCACAACACGTCGCCGAGCGCGTGGCCGAGTTCCTGGCTCGCATGCGTGAGGTGGACGATCGCCGGCACGTGCTTCACCACCCACGGCATCGCATAGGGGAAATTCGAAATCAGCACGACGATCGTGCGCGGATTGGCGGCGAGTACGCGCCGGATGAATTTCTCCTGATCGCGCGGCAGCGCGAGGTCCTTGCGGTCCACGGCTTCCTTGCCCTCGCTCGGCGTGCGCACCAGTTCCCAGCCGCCGGCACTGATCGGATCGTTCCCGACGCAGACGATCGCAATCTCAGACGTGCGGGCGAGCTCGACCGCGGCGTCGCCCATGTCGGCGAGCCAGCCAACCTTCACGCCCTCGCCCGCGACTTTTTCCACTCCGATCGACGGCGGCACCGTATACGGCGGCGTGCCGCCATACCAATCCGGAAGGACGGTGTTCACCAGCGGGCCAACCAAGGCGACCGTCTTCACCTTCGTGCGATCGAGCGGGAGCAGCGCGCCGGAGTTTTTGAGCAACACGATCGAGCGCTGGGTGACCTTGCGCACGAGCGCCTGCGTGTCGGGACGCAGCCAGGGCTCGGCTTCGCCGTTGCGGCCGATGGCCGCGTACGGCACACGCTCATCCGGATCGAGCAGGCCGAGCTTCAACGAGACGCGGAAAAGTCCCCGCAGCGCCGCGTCGAGGTCGCGCTCGGTGATCGAGCCGCGTGCGACCGCTTCGGTGACAGCATCCTTGTGCCGGTCGAGGAAGTGATTGATGCCCGCCTTCACGCACGCCGCGGCCGCGCTGGGCAGGTCGGGAAACGCGTGATGTTTCTCGACGAGCAGCCGCAGTCCGCCGCCATCGGTGCAGAGGATGCCGTTGAGCTTCCACTCGGCCATGACGATGTCGCGCAGCATCGGGTGCACGTGAGCCGGCGTGCCGTTGACGGCGTTGTAGGCGGCCATCAGCGCCGGTGCGCCACCGTCGACGATCGCCATCTCGAACGGCTTCGCGTAATACTCGCGCCACTGTCGCTCGCTGAAGTTGGATGACGACGATTCCCGTCCGTCCTCATTGCTGTTGGCCAGAAAATGTTTCACCAGGCTCACGGCCTTGAAGTAGCGCGGATCGTCGCCCTGCAGCCCGCGCACGAACGCCGTCGCCAGCGTGCCCGCGTGAAACGGATCCTCGCCGTAAACTTCCTCCGTGCGGCCCCAGCGTGGATCGCGCGCGAGATCGGCGTTGGGCGCCCGCACGATCAGTCCGGCGCGATCGTAACGCGGACTCTGGAACAGATAGCGCGCTTCCTCCGCCTCCTGCGCGGCGACCTGCCGGATCAGCTCCGGATCCCACGTGGCGCCGAGTCCATACGCCTGCGGAAACTGCGTGGTCGCGGTCGGGTTGCGCCGGCCCCAATTGCTCGGGCCGCCCTGTGCCACGCCGTGATAGCCCTCGATGTGGCGCGAACCTTTCACCCCGAGCCGCGGCACGGCCGCCCGCATCGCCATGCAGTCGATTTTCTCCTCGAGCGTCATCCGTCCGATGAGGTCGTCGATGCGCTGCTCGGCCGGAAGTTCCGGGTCCTGAAACGGCAGCCCCGTGGGCAGCGTTTGGGCCGAGGTGCCGGAAACGGCGAGCGCGAAGCAGCAGGAAGACAGGAGCGGCGCGAGGGTGGGGTAGGATGGCATAACCAACAGCAAGGAGAGCAACTGAGCATGGGAGCAGGCTTCCGCGCCTGCCGAAACGAGCCACGGCAGGCAGGGACGCTTGCCGCTACGAATCAAGCGGAATCCTGGGGACGGCACGCTCGACGAATTATGACGCCGAAAGATCTGAAACTTTCCGTGCGCAGCGGAGTTTTTGTGCCGTATGCCGCCCTTCGAATCTGTGCTGCGCGACGTGCGCTTGTCCCTCCGCAACCTCGCGCGCGAAAAAAGTTTCACGGCCACGGCACTCCTGATCCTGTCGCTCTGCCTCGCCGCGAACATCGCGATCTTTGCGGTGGTGAACAGCGTGCTGCTGAAACCGCTGCCGTTCACCGCGCCCGAGCAACTCGTGCTGGTGGCCAACGCTTATCCCAAGGCGGGTGTGCCGCGCGCCGGAGCCTCCGTGCCGCATTACCTCGAGCGCAAGGAGCAAGTCGCCGCGTTCGCCGACGCCGGCGCAGTGCGCGGCTCCGGGGTAACCATCGGCGAAGCCGGCTCGCCGGAGCGAGTCGACGCCACGAGCGCGACGCCGTCGTTTTTCCGCACGCTCGGGGTGAATGCCGCGCTCGGACGGACGTTCACAGACGAGGAGGGTTTTTATGGGAAACATTTGGTCGTGATCCTCAGCGACAGCCTGTGGCGGCAGCGGTTTGGGGCGGATCCCGCGGTGATCGGCCAGAAGATGCGGATCAACACGGAGCAGTTCACGATCGTCGGCGTGATGCCGCCGTCGTTCCGCTATCTGTCGCAGCGCGCGAAGCTCTGGACGCCGCTGTGCTTTTCGGACGACGACCGGAAACAGGATCGGCGGCACTCGAACAACATGCAGATGATCGCGCGGCTGAAGCCGGGCGAATCAGTTGGGACGGCGCAGGCGCAGGTGGACGCGCTCAACGCCCGCACGCTCAAGGAAGATCCCTTTGGCAAGACCGTCATCGATGCCGGGTTTCATACGTTCGTGCGCGATCTCGGCCAGGACTACGTGGCGGAACTTCGGCCGGTGCTGCTGCTGCTGCAGACCGGCGTGTTGTTCCTGCTGCTGATCGGCGCGGTCAACCTGGCGAACCTGTTGCTCGTCCGCGCCACCGGCCGCACCAAGGAATTCTGTGTCCGGCAGGCCCTCGGCGCCAGTTGGGGCCAGCTGGCGCGCTCGCTGGTGACCGAGACCGTGGTGCTTTCGGTGCTCGGCGGTGTGATCGGACTGGCTTTGGGCGCGGCGGCCGTGCGCGGCATCGTCTTGCTCGCTGCCGACCAGTTGCCGGTGGCGATCGATCCCTCGCTGGATTTCAACGTGTATCTGGCCGCGCTCGCGGGGACGATCGTGCTCGGCGTGGTGCTCGCCGTGCCGGTGATCTGGCACACGTTGCACGGCAACTTGACCGCGGCATTGTCCGTCGAGTCGCGTGGCGGCACGACCACGCGTGCGGTGCACCGGCTGCGGCATGCGTTGATCGTGGCGCAGATCGCACTCGCGTTTGTCCTGCTCGCCGGGACGGGTCTGCTCGGATTGAGTTTCGCGCGCGTCATGGCGGTGAATCCGGGGTTTCAGGCCGAGAATGTCCTCACCGGCACGGTCGCGCTGCCGTGGGTGAACTACAAAGAGGACAAGCAGCGGCTTGCCTTCATCGATCGATTGCTGGTGGAGCTGCAGGGCGTGCCCGGCGTCACTTCCGTCGGGATCGGCACGGGGCTGCCGTTCACCGGTTCGGCCAACAACAACGCGACGTGGATCGAGGGACGCGAACCGGCGCAGGGCGAATCCCTCCAGGCGCACTACACGAGCGGCGTGGCGGGTGACTACTTTCAAACGCTCGGCGTGCCCCTGCGCGAGGGCCGCTATCTCACTGCCGCCGATCTGCACGGCGAAAATCGGGTCTGTGTCATCGACGAAGACGTGGCCCGCCGCTACTGGCCGAAGGCAAGCGCGGTGGGGCACCGGCTCTCGAACGAGCCGCCGGGCAAGGATCAAAAACTCTACACGATCGTCGGTGTCGTGGGCGCGGTGAAGCAGACCGATCTCGCCGACGCGCGCGCGAACGGCGCGATCTATTTTCCCTACAACAACTATGCGAGCACGTGGTTCGCGCTCACGGTGCGAACGACGCAGCCCGCCGAGCTGGCCGGCAAGGCCCTGCGCGGTGCCGTGCTGCGCATCGACCCCGAACTGCCCGTGGACGATTTGAAAACGATGGAAACGCGCGTGGCTGACAGCGTCGCCGGGCGGCGCGTGCCGTTGCTGCTCGCCGGAATCTTCGCGGCCGTCGCGCTGGTGCTGGCGGCCGTGGGAATCTACGGCGTGCTGGCTTACACGGTCGCGCAACGGCAGCGTGAGATCGGCGTGCGGATGGCGCTCGGGGCGCTGCCGGAGCAGATCCTGGCGCAGTTTCTCGGACTCGGCGGCCGGCTGCTGCTGATCGGGCTGCCGCTCGGGTTGCTTGGCGCCTGGTTCGCGGGCCGCGCGATGAGCGGCATGCTCTTCGGCGTCGCGCCGAGCGACGTGACCGTGCTCGGCGGCACCGCGGTGGTGCTCTCGCTCGTGGCGGTGCTAGCCTGCCTGATTCCGTCGCGGCGCGCCGCGCGCGTGACGCCCGTGGAAGCGCTCCGCGCGAACTAGGCGCGGTTGATAGTGTTGTAGCCGGGGTCGGTGACCCCGGACCGGGCATTCGACAGCCGCCCAGCTGCACTGCTGTAGGAGCGGTAAACCGTGGCTGAAGTTTCCGGGCGGCCGCAACGCGGGTCTCTGACTGGCCGGATCACGGCTCCGGCAATTCACCGATCCGAACGCGACATCGCACAATCGCGGGAACGCTGTTTCCGGCGGACGCACTATGCCGCAACGCTGATCCCATGAACAACGCTCCTTCGTCCGCATCTGCCTCCATTCCTCCGCCCGTTGTTTCCGATCCGCCGCGGCGGTTGGAAAAACAAATCGCGCTCGTGACCGGCTCCGGCTCCGGGCTCGGGCGCGAGATCGCGATTGAGCTCGCGCGCGCGGGCGCGGCCGTGGTCATCAACTATGCGCACAGCGCAAAGAGCGCGGAGCAGACCGCGAGCGAGATTCGCGCCGAAGGCGGCCGCGCGCTGGTCGTCCAAGGCGATGTGAGTCGCGAAGCGGACGTGCAGGCGATGTTCCGTCGCACCTGCGAGGAGTGTGGCACCGTCGACATCCTGGTGAACAACGCCGGCATCGAGCAGGACGTGGCGTTCGACGAGATGACGCTCGCGCAGTGGCAGAAGGTCATTGATGTGAATCTCACCGGGCAGTTCCTCTGCGCGCGCGAGGCGGTGCGCCAGTTCAAACGCCGCGGCGTGCGGCCGGAGATTTCCTCGGCGGCGGGCAAGATCATCTGCATCAGCTCGGTGCACGAGGTGATCCCGTGGGCGGGACATGTGAACTACTGTGCATCCAAGGGTGGGGTGATGCTGATGATGAAAAGCCTGGCACAGGAGGTGGCGCGCGATCGGATTCGCGTGAACAGCATCGCGCCGGGCGCGATTCGCACGGACATCAACCGGCACGCGTGGGAAACGCCGGAGGCGATGCGACAGCTGCTGACGATGATCCCGTATGGCCGGATCGGCGAACCCGCTGACGTCGGACGGCTCGCGGTGTGGCTCGCCTCGGATCAATCGGACTACATCACCGGCACGACGATCTTCATCGACGGCGGCATGGTGCTGTATCCGGCATTCTCGAGCGGGAAAGGTTGAGCGCGGAGCTTTAGCCGGGCTCTGCGTGCCCGGCGGCTTTGTGATGTAACGTGAAACGGCCGAGGTCAGCGACCTCGGCTACATGCCACCGCGCTTACACGTTTGCACCGCGCAGCTCTTGGGCGCGGAAAAACTGTCCGCCGGGCGCGTCGTCCGCCAGCAGCACGGGCACGAGCGCGCCGGGGAGTACGGTCTCGGGGTCGTTGGGCGCCTGTTTTCCGCCCATGTCGGTACGCAGCCAGCCGGGGTCCAGCCGCGAGACGATCACGCCGGTGTCCTTCAGCTCGGCGGCGAGGTCATCGGTAAATTTGTCGACGGCCCATTTGCTTGCGCCGTAGCCGGCGAGCTGCGGGGTTTTGTCGATGCCCGAGGTGACGTTGACCACGCGGCCCCAGCCGCGTTTGCGCATGGCGGGAACGAACCGCGCGCAGAGCCGCACGAGCGCGAACACGTTGACCTGAAAGCTGGATTCCCAGTCCGCTTGCGTGTGGTTCTCGATGCGTTCGCGCCACGGATGCATGATCGCGGCGTTGTTATAAAGGATGTCGACTCCGCCGAGCGCCTCCACGCGATCCGCCAGTGCCTCGACTTCAGCGGGCACGGCGAGATTCGCCGCCACGACAACCGGATCGGCCCGACCCGCGCTCGCCGCCACGACCCGCGCCAGCGTCGCGGCGCAAGCCGTTTCGGTGCGGCCGTGGACGAACACCCGCGCACCCTGGCGGGCGAGGGCCTCGGCGACCAATTGGCCGACACCACGACTGGAACCGGTCACGAGGGCGGTGCGGCCGGAGAGACGAGAGGGAGCGAGTGAGGACATGGCACGGGGATGACGGATCAACCGGTAAAAGGATGTTCGCCCGGCGCAAACGTGAGGGCGCGTCTGCGATGTGTTCGCCATCGTAGGGGCGCAGGCTTGCTGCGCCCTCAATCGGTTGCCGGTGATAAGGGCGCAGCAAGCCTGCGCCCCTACCATCCGTCTCTGGGAGTTAGCCGCGTTGGCCGTGTATGATCGATGGAGCGGCGACGCCCTCGTCGCCGTGACGCGACGAGGGCGTCGCGTCTCCATTCGGGCAGCGCTTGCGAAGGAGGGCGGCCATTCCGTTTTCCGCCGGGATGTCGCTTGATGTTCGTGGCACTCGCGGCGTGAGCGCCCGACCTTCAGAGGTCAGGGACCTCCCATCACGCCTCCGAGCGCCGCGGCGTACTGCCGGCGAGCCGCTCGAGCAGCCGATCAAGATAGAGTTGTTCGGGACCGACGCGCGCCAAGTCGCGTGCTTTCCGAAAACAAGCGATCGCCTGCGGCCGCTGGTTTAGCCGCCAGTGAAATTCCCCGCTCACCGCGTGCAGCAGATAATAGGAGTCCAGTCGTTCGCGGCGCGGCATCGCCGCGAGCGCGTCGAGTCCCGCCTTCGGCCCGTGCACTTCGGCGACGGCCACCGCGCGATTCAGATCCACGATCGGCGACGGTTTGATGCGCTGCAGTTCATCGTAATGGCGCAGGATCCGCGGCCAATCCGTTGAAGCGTAATCCGTCGCGGCGCAGTGGCACGCCGCAATGCCGGCCTCGAGGTGGTATTCGCTGAGCTCCTCGCCGCGCGCCGCCGCACCCAGCATCACCAGACCCTGTTCGATCATGCGCTGGTTCCACTTGGTGCGATCCTGGTCGTCGAGTCGCAGTAGCTCGCCGTTCTGATCGAGCCGACCGGGGAGCCGCGCTGCCGTGAGCAGCATCAGCGCCAGCAACGCTTGCGCGCGCGGCGTGGCGAGCACTGGATGCTCGACGACGAGTGTGCCCAACCGGATCGCCTCGGCGCACAACTCCTCGCGCAACAGGCGCTCGCCGGCGGAAGCCTTGTAGCCTTCGTTGAACAGCAGGTAGAGTGCGCTCAGCACGCCGTCCAAC
Source organism: Opitutus terrae PB90-1 (assembly GCF_000019965.1). Taxonomy (GTDB): domain Bacteria; phylum Verrucomicrobiota; class Verrucomicrobiia; order Opitutales; family Opitutaceae; genus Opitutus; species Opitutus terrae. The sequence goes on along the minus strand of NC_010571.1, from coordinate 4,373,553 downwards.
CGCGGGGCGAGATCGGTGCCGGCCGGCAGCTCGAAGGGAATCCGGGCGTCCGCGATCCGCTGCTTCGTGCGCGTGAGCTGCTTTTCGATCGCGGCCTCGCTGGTGAGGAACGCCTGCGCGATTTCGCCGGTGCTGAATCCGCACAGCACCTTCAACGCGAGCACGACCTGCGCATCGGCGGCGATCGAGGGATGGCAGCACACGAACATCAGCCGCAGTGCGTCGTCGCGAATTTCCTGATCCGGATCCGCGGGCGCCGCGGAGCCGGGCCGCGTCTGGTCGAGGTAGGTGACGATCGCGGACTCCTTGCCGGTGGACATCCGCTGATGCCGCAGCGCGTCGCGCGCGAGATTGATCGCCACGCGCGTGATCCAGGCCGAGGGATTCGGCGGCACGCCGCCCATCGACCACGTGCGCAGCGCGCGGAGCATTGCCTCCTGCGCGAGATCCTCGGCGAGCGAGAGATTTTGGACGCCGAGCAGCCGGATCAGCGTGCCATGCAGCCGACCGGTTTCGTGCCGAAAGAAATGTTCAACCAGTTCCGCGGGGCCGGCCGCCACTGGCGGCGGTGGCGTCGCGTCGGTCGCGGGCTGCGTCGGAACATCCGTCGTCGCCATGCCTCAGGCCGCAGTGGGCGGTTGGAGGTGGCGCGCCTTACCCTCAAGGCGCTGTCTCGCCCGCGAGTATCTTCCCATAGCCTTGAAGGCAGCGCGCACCGCCTCTCGCCGGTTTGGCCGCTCAGGATGAGACAGATTTGATTGCATGCATTCGAATCAAGCCATCGCGGCCGCCGCGGATGGTTGTCGGCTCTTGACGCCGAGATGGCAGTGCTCGGTCAGTTCCCGGATTTCGATGACGAGCCCGTGCTCCAGTGCAGGATGGCGGCGCGCGATGGCCGTGGCCTCGTCGAGCCCGCTGACGCACAACTTCACGTAGCCGCCGACCGCCTCCTTCGCCTCGGCGAACGGCCCGTCCATCACCCGCTGACCAGCCGGCCCGCTGACGACGCGCGTCTCGGGCTCGAGCGGTTGTCCCTCGAGGGCCTGTCCGCGTTGCGCAAGCTCGTCATACCATGCGTTCCAGCGGGTCACGAGTTGCTGCTTCTGCTCGGCGGAGAGCTTCGCGAAGATCTCCGGGCCGGTGTTGCGGAACAGCAGGAGGTAGGAAGTCGAAGGGGCGAGGTCCATGGGGGCAGGAATGTGTGATTGAACAGGCCGGGCCGCCCGGCCGCGGATAACATAGCACATCGCACAGGATTGGGGGCGCAACGCACCGGGCGTGCCGGAGTTTTATGACAAGTCGGCGAGCGGTGTCCGAAACGCGAGGGCCCGTTCGTCGAGGAAGTGTCACCACGCCGCGATCGCGGCGTTCACTGAAAGGAAACCTCATGAGCACAACCACTGCATCCCAAGACATGACCACCGCCACTTCCCACGAGAACTCCGACCGTGCGCCCTGCGCGGACATGCCGTCCGAATCCCCCGGCCAGGAGCACGAGTGGCTGCAGCAGTTCGTCGGCGAATGGGACCTGGAACTCGAGATCGACTGCGGTCCGGGCCGCTCGCCGATGAAGAGCCGCGGCCACGAACGCGCGCGGATCTTCGGCGGGTTCTGGCTCGAGTCGGAGGGCCGCAACGAAGACTTCCCCTACGTTTGCCGTCTGATGCTGGGCTACGATCGGCGCCAGCGTTGTTACGTCGGTACGTGGATGGACTCGATGTCCAGTCACCTCTGGCATTATCGCGGCACCGTCGATGCCACCGGTCGCATTCTCACGCTGGAGACGGAGGGCCCGTTTCCGCCTGGACCGGACGGCGGGCTGTCGAAATTCCGGGAAGTGACGGAATTCAAGAGCAAGGATCACCGCGTATTCACGTCCTCGCGGTGGAACGAGCGTGGCGAGTGGCAGCAGATGGTCCGGATCGATTTTCGCCGGCGCGCGTCGGCGTGAATCGGAGTGCTTGCCGTCCTCGCGCTCACCCGAGCTTGCCTCATGACTTCCATCCGGTGCGTGCCGCGCTCTGATCCGTTGCCGCCGAACTCGGACGCTCTGGGCGAGCCTGGCGAAGAGGGTGCGCGCGACGGCAGGCAGCCGCTCGAGCATCTCATCGCGATGCTCGCGGCAGCGGTCATCCAGCGTCAGCTCCGCCTCGGTGCCGACTCCTGCGAAGTAAGCGAAGGCTGCGGCGAGAACGATCGCGAGCATCTACGCGACAACGGCGGAATCAAATTGCAGCGGTGAGGTAGGATTCCGCTCCGCGCCGCGGGCGCCTCTGACCAACGCGGCGCCTCGATTCGCCGCGTGATCAGCTGAACGTCGCGCGCCGACCCGCTACTCGGCCGCGACCACTTCGGCGGCCTTGGCTGCCGGATAGCGATAGATTCGTGGGGTGTCACCAGCCGGCAGCCGATCCGATGCCGGCACGACCGGCGCCTGGTTGAACGCGGCGGTGTCGGCTTGGACCACGATCGTTTCCTCTGGATTGGGCGGCGTGAGCAACGCGAGCGGGACGGCGAACCACTGCTCGTCGGGCTTGGGCACCGGAGGAAATCGCGGCGAGACCAGCGCGTGCGTTACGCGATGGGCCGGCCAGTCGATCAGGAATCCGCTCAGGTAGCCGGTCTGTTCGTTCTTCTGCGAGGTCACGCGTTCGAGCAGCAGCGGCTTGAGCGCGACGTAACGCTCCGCCTTGGACGGATCCGGCACTTTGGCCGAGAGGTCCACGGGGCCGTCGACGCCCGGCGGCGGCTCGAGCCAGCTCTGTTCGTAGAACGCATACACCTGCGCTCCCTGGTCGGTGGGTTTCACGACCATGACGTTGTTCCAGTCGATCACGGGCGCCTCGATCCAGCGCTCCTCAGTGATGTCGATCTGCAGCGGAGCCCTGGGATCGTCGGGCACGGTGACGACGCCTGGCGGCACGACCTTCGGTCGGCCGTAGAGCCGCGCGGGCAGGATCGAAAGATAAATGATCCGGCCGGACGGCATGTGCGCGAGGACGTCGTTAACGATGCCGAGAGACTTCCCTTGCGGATTGCGCACGTCGCGCCAGAGCAGCTTTTCCAGTGGAAGCGCGGTGAGTGCGACGGGTTGCGGTGGCTCCGGGGCGGTGGAAGTCGGTGCGGGAGGTGTAGGCTGAGCTGACGCGGGTGCAGCGCCCCGGACAACGGCAAGGCTTGTGAGCATCACCGACGTGACCGAAGCCGTGAAGAGAAAGCGAAAGTTGCGAGGCTTCATGGCAGGATGGCTGAGAAACGGTGCCGCGCGCTGAAACACGGCTCACACGGCATGGCATAGTCTCCCGAGAGTGCTCTCTCCGCCATGGGGCCGTGCTCGCAAAGTCACCCCGGCAGAACTCCGGATCGCTGCCGTCGATCTGCTGTGGGCGGCGTAGCTACGAGCCTTGGCGACAGAAGATCTTGCCCGCGAATCACGCGAATCTCACGAATCCACGGGGAATGCGGCCAGTCTAGCCCGACTAGGTCGGGGCCCTCCTCCGCGTGGTTTGTCGTAGCCCGGGCCATCGGCGCGCGGGCAACTTGTCGGCCGTAGCCGCTGGCGAAGGTGGATCTTGCCCGCCGCGAAATGGAGCTGGGAGAACCACGAAGCACACCAAAGGCGCGAAACCATGACTGCCGCAAAGAAGTGCAGAAGGCGCAGAACTCAGAACTCCATATCGCGCGGGAACGAGCCGCCCACGGCATACACCGACCACACGGAGCATCTCACCCGCGATTACTCGGATACACGCAGGCTTGCTGCGCCCAAGCCCGCCACCTTCCCCGGTGTGCTTTTTAACATCTTGGGTTGCTGGAAATCCGGGTGGTTCTGACGCTCCGAATCCCTCTTGTGACCCTCTTGTTGACTACCTGCGACCATGCTGTGCGGTTCCGGAGGGTTCCTGAGCCCCCCTTTTAGGGTCTGGTTGGTCGTCGATTCGGTCCTCTGAGGGATGCGAGTGTCCCATCGCGTTCCTGAAGATGCCTGCCCTGCTGGCGCGACGCCCTCGTCGCGTCAGCTCGATGTAACCAAGGTGGCCTCCGGCCTAAGCTCTCTGCACAGGCGCTTGCAGGATGCTCCATCGAGTTCACCACAACCTACCAAACACACGAACCATCGCTGTCCGGGCCGCCGGCGGTCGGCCTTGGTGACCACATTCGCATCCGTGCGCCACAGCACCTGCTCCCCATCCGGGAAACGATATCGAGTCGGTGGGCACGACAGACGGCGGGGTAACGGATCCGCTTCACGCTTTTTGCCGGCGCCAGCGGCGATCTCGAAAAGCCAGGAGCTGTAATTTGGCTGTTGAGGCCAAAGGAGTTATCGGGCGTGATGGCGCCCATGAACCTGCCTCGAGTTAGGTTTTCCCCTGAGGCTGAATAACACTGTTCGGCAGAACATGCGCGAGTCCGTCCTTAGAGATTTCCTCGTCGGTGTCGCACCTGCGGCCGCTCTGAAGAAAGACTTGGCTGGCGCCGTCGTCCAAACCTCTTCGGATGTATTCACCCAGTATGTGGATCCGATGAAGGAAGAATTGCTCATCACCCGAGACCACGTGTTGCGGCTTTGTGATGCTGTCCTGGATGGCTCGCTAGCCGCTGAAGACCTGGAGCCGATTGCCTTCTGCATTATTGCGTCCGACCACTTTCGATTCGAGGACGAGGCCCCTTACAACGAGCGCTTGTTGGACACCCTGCACGACTGGGATTCGCCCGGGATCAATTACGTCCTCACCCGTGCCACAGTCGAGAAGTTCAAAAGCCGGCTTCTTACCGGCGAGAGCACCTTCACCCGCCAAGATATTACTCCGCCGGAAAGGCGCACCGCCCGACGGCTGGTGGAGCTGAAGCAAGAGCCGAACCAGCCGTCACAGCGCAACGCGGGCAGCCGTCCGCCTTCGGACGATTCGCCCGCATCCGAAACTCCATCCTCGCTCGGCCCGCGTGGCTGATCTTTGGTCGTTGGGAAAAATGGACCGGCTCACTCTTCTACGTCTGAACTTCGCCGAGCTTTCTGAGTTGCTCGACATGACCCGCAGCGAAATCGCTAGCTTCAACGATCTCGCGGCCCGAGAGAAGGACACGGATTTTCTTCGAAGGCTTAAAGTGCGTGTCGTCTTTTCATGCATCGAAGCTCACGTCTTCCATCTAAAGTCTGCTGCATGCGCATTGTCAGAACCGGGTGATTTCTCCGATGCCGACAAGCTTGAGTTACAGGATTTGCGACTAGCCCAAGCGGGCTTTCAGAAGGCAAAGCGTCCGCTCAAGGAGAATATCAAGCTGGCCTTCAGGGCCTACGGGCGTGTGTGCGGGAAGTCATACAAAGTAGATTTCTCCGGGGAAGAGGGCGCTCGTTTCTTAGCAGCAGTCGAAATCCGGGATCGCGTGACACATCCCAAAAGCCCCCGGGATTGGCGTGTATCCGCCAGCGATCATAGGCTCGTGGACGATGCGTGGCATTGGTTTGGAAAGCACCTAGTGGCTGTTAGTAGCCTCGATGAATAAACGGCCCAACCAGATATCTGAGGTCTCCAAGCAAGCGGGAAAGTGAGGTTTATGCGGGGGCCTTGTCGCTGGGCAGGCGGGTGTGGAGGGCGAGTTGGTAAAGGGCGGGATTGCGGTGTTGGAGCGAGGCGAGGTAGCGGGTCTCGTCATACGGCTGATGGTCCTGCCAGCAGCGGACGAGGATCCGCTGCCATTTGAAGGCGAGGGCGCGGGCGATGGTGTGGTGTTTCTTGCCGCGTAGCTTTTGCTGCTCGTAGTAGGCGCGGGCCCAGCGCGAGTGGCGGATGCTTTCGCTGGCGTGTTCGTGGAACGACTGGCGCAGGAAGGTGGGGCAGGGCGTGGCGGCGACAGATCTGGGTGCTGTGACCGGAGCGGATCACGACGGGGGCGATCCCGGAGAGGCACTGCAGCGACTTCGCTGCCGGAAAGCGGCTGCGGTCGTCGCCGAGGGCGGCGAGCAGTCGCGGGGCGAGCACCGGGCCGACGCCGGGAAACGAACGGATCAGGGCCTGATCGGGATGGGCGCCGAAGACTTGAGCGATGCGTTCGTCGTAGCGTTCGAGCACCACGAGCAACGGCTCGAGCTGGGCCAAGAGCGCGTGCAGATACAACTCGGCCGGCCCGAGCACGGCGGGATCTTCCGTCAACGGTCGCGGTGCGGATCACCTCGCAGCGGTCCGGCTGCCCGTCTTCGATGCCATTGCGAAGAGGCGAGTTTCGCGCTGGCTGGTGGCGTTGGTCGTGTTCTACGCCGTATCGTTTGGCACCTATGGCATCGAAGGCAGTCAGGCGAACAGCTTTCGGTCGAGCGCCTTGCGTGGATCCGAGTAGTATTCGTCCCACCACGGCTTCTCGTCCGGTGCGCGCGGCGGACGGGCGAGCTGCAGCGGGCGGTGTCCCGCCTTGGCCTCTTTTTGCGCGACGCGGAAATGGTAGTGATCGAAGATCCGCAACGCCTCGATCATGTAGGAGGTCGCCACCCGGCGGTCGCGAATGCACAGCAGGTTTTCGCCGTTGCTAGTGTCCGCGGCGCCCGAGAAGTTGAAGGAGCCCACATAGACGCGTGCCGTCGGCTTATCGAAATCGATCACGAGAAACTTGTGGTGCAGCCGCACGCCGCGTCCGCCGCTGGACTCCTCCTTGAACAGGCCGGCCAGATCGCGCGTCAGCTCCTGCGGGTAAACGACGCTCATCTGACCGCTCGGCTTGGTGAGCGCGAGGCCGGGCGCGGCGAGCGCTTTCACTTTCTTGTCCGAGATTCCGTAGCAGAAAATTTTCGCGTCGGACTGGATTTGTTTGAGCGCGTCGACGATGCGGCCCGGCGTTTGATAGAGAAAAGCGAGCGAGAAGAAGAGGCTGGAGCGCGCTTGGGCGAGGTCGGCCGCGATTGAGGCGAGCACCGCGTTTTGCGCAAGCCGCGGCGAGAAGGTGATGGCGGCCTTAATACCTTTGAGCCCCAGCTTCTGCCAGCCGGCGGAGGCGGTCGCGCCGAATACCTCCGGCCGCGCATTGTTCCAGTAGGCTTCGAACGCTGCGGTGAAAATCCGCACGACGGATGGACCACGGAGAATCACCGCGCTGTTGTTCTGCACGTAGAATCCGCGCCAGGAAAAGTTGGTCGAGCCTGCGACCGCGGCCTGCACGGCCGGGCCGTCGACCACGACGATCTTGTTGTGCTGAAGCTTTCGTACGTGCTGTCGCTTGACGTGATCGGGGCCGGCCGACGCGATGAGCCGACGCTCGGCGGCGGCCTCGGCGGAGGTTTTCGCGCCGTGGTCTGGTTTTGAGTCGTCGATGATGATCTTCAGCCGCGTGCCCAGTTGCTCAAGCCGGGAGACGATGCCGGGTTCGCAAAGGTCATAGGCGACGACGCGCACCTGCGCTTGCGGATCGCCGAGCGCCTGGTCGAGCACCTCAAGCACGGCGCTACGCGCTTCAAAACCCATCCATGCGTAGGCGCCCTTCGCCACCTTTTCGGGGCAACCCGGTTGGAACTCGAGGCCTTGGTCGGCCGTGGCAGGCAGCAGTGCGGTGAGCGGATATTTGCCATAGCGATCGGCGAACGCCTGCGACGAGACGAAGCCGCGCGTGTAGGTGACGTTGAGCTGTCCCGGGTAGGTCTCACGGCGGAGCTGGATCGCCGCTTCCTGTGGCTCGCCGTAGCTCAGCTTGCCGGCAGCATCCATGAAGACCGGCGTGGCGCGATAGGTGAAATCGCCGTCCAGCTCCGCGTTGCGGGGGAAATGCACCCAGCGAAATTTCTGGATCGGCGAGAGCCGCGTGGAGAGTTTCTTCGGCTTGGCGGCGTCTGCGGCGAAGCTGAGGCGGTTGTTCAGCGCGTAGAAACGCGTGCCGCCAGGCTCCTGGTATTCGATCGCGAAGCCGACGAAATCGAGTGGCGGGCGGCGCCGCCGCCAGTTCATCGCCAGCAGCGTCATGCCGTCGCCGCGATGGAGTTTGAGGGAAAACAAGGCCTTCGGATTGCGGCCGCGAACTTGGCAAGGGTTGCTCATGGCGACAAGAGTTGCGGGGTTGTCCGCATCGCGCGGCGCCCACGACGGAGCGTGACCTCCGTCGCGGTGTGCCGCGCGATGCGGCGATGCGCAGGGAACGGCTGTACGCTAACGCCGGCCCCGCGGGCTCAAACCGCCGCGACTACGTATTCTTACGCGGCAGCACCCGCGGTGCCGGGATGTGCACCGGCACGGCGCGCGCGTTGATCCGCTCGCTGATTGGCGGCGACCGCTCAAACGGCCCGCGGGAAACGTCGGCCTATGAACGACTCTGGCTAGCCGCACAGCTCGGTGGCGGCTTTTTGGATATCCTCCGGACTCACATCGCGCACGTGTGTGCCGACGGACCAACGGTGGCCAAACGGATCCTCGAGCACGCCGTAGCGATCGCCCCAGAAGGCATCGGCGACCGGAATGATGATCTTGGCGCCTGCTTGCACCGCGGTCTCGGCGACGCGATCCGCGTTTTCCACACTCAGGTGAATGGTCACTGACGTGCCCTCAAGCGTCTTCGGACTCGTGGAACCCCAATCCGGAAATTCGTCGGCGAGTATCACCAGCGAATTGCCGATCCGGACGGAACCGTGGATGAGCTTGCCTTCGGGACCGGGCACGCGGGTCACTTCCACGGCGGCGAAGGCCTTTTTGTAGAACTCGATCGCGGCGGCGGCCCCAGCGCATACGAGGTGAGGTGTGACGGTATGCATGTCTTCTGGCACGGGCTTGACGGCGGACTGAGTGGCCGCGCTCGAGAGGGTGGTGATGCTCATGGGGGAGTGTGGGTTGAGGTTTCATCGGGCGCGATTGGCTCGAGCCAGATCGCGCCCAACTCATCAACGAACGACTCGGTTTGAGGCGGACGCGTTCATAAAATCCGTGTCAGCGTCCAGTGTCTCGCCGCCATGCGAGGAAAGTGTGTGTCATCCGGGCGGCGAGGTTTTGACGAGCCGCTGGCCGGGACACATGACGGCAGGCATGGCAACTGAAATCCATCCGGCACCGTTCCTGTTGCTATTTCGCAATGGCGGCATCGAGGCGCACCGGCACCTCACTCGCGACGAACGCGCGCAACTCGCGCGCCGTTGGAACGACTGGTATGAGGGACTCGCGGCGCGAGGCAAAGTCCAGCACGGCCAGCCGCTGGAACTGCACGGTCGCGTGGTGTCAGGCCCGCGCGGCGAGAAGGTGACGGATGGTCCCTACGCCGAAGCCAAGGAAGTCGTCGCCGGTTATCTGTATCTCAGCGTCGCGGATCTCGACGAGGCGACGGAGATCGCGCGCGGCTGTCCGGGACTGCCGCTGGGGCTCACGGTGGAGGTGCGGCCGGTGGCGGCGGTGAGTCCGGTGCTCAACGAAGTCTGCGGGCGTCCGCCCGCGGCTGCTGAGCGGGCCGGTTAAGACTCGCGGTGGATAGCGGTCACGATTGCGGTCGCAATCCTGCCGCAGCAGTGGACGGAAAGTCAGAGGATGACCCCGTCGCAGAGCGCGGCGGGTAAGTGGCCTGCCACGAACAGCGTGGACGCCAGCGAATCGATTGGGATTGGTTGGGAAATTGCTGTCGCTAGGCTGCGGCACATGAACGACCGCGCCCCACGGATCTCTGCCTTCGTCGCCTTCCTGCTCGCTGCCGTTGTGCTGCACGCGGAACCGCTGACGGGCGCGGCCGTGGCCTCGCAGCCTGCGGGCACGTGGGCGACCCGGGCAAACTCGCTTCCTCGGAAGGTGGTGCTGGGCTCGGCAGTGGCGGGTTTTCACGGGCCGCTCGCCGATCGGCTGAGCCTGATGTCAACCTTGCTCGACCAGGCGGCAGCGCAGGCGAACCAGGCGCCCGGTGGCCGCGGACTGGATCTGATGGTGTTTCCGGAATTCGCCCTGCAACGCGACGACGCGACCACGGCGTCGGACCAAGCGGTGTCGCTCCAAGGGGTGGTGCTCGACACGCTCGCGCGGAAGGCGCGCGAGCATCAGACTTGGATCGTCGCGCCGATGACGCTGCGCGAGCGGGACCGGATCAGCAATGCCGCGGTGCTGGTGAATCGGTCCGGCGAGGTGGCGGGGATCTTTCGCAAAGTCCATCCGATGATCGACGAGCGCGGGGTGTGCGAGGGTGGGGTGACGCAGGGCGACGGCTATCCCGTGTTTCAGACGGATTTTGGCCGGCTGGGCATTCTGATCTGTTGGGACATGAGCTATGAGGAAGCATGGGACGCGCTCGCCGCCGGTGGCGCGGAATTGGTGGCGCTGCCCAGCGCCTCGCCGCAGACGCTGCGACCCATGGCGCAGGCGTTGCGACACCATTATTTCGTGGTGAACAGCGCGCCGCGCGACAACGCGTCGATCTTCGATCCGATCGGCCGCGTCGCGGCACAGATCACTGCGCCCGGCGTGCTGGTGCACCAGATTGACCTAGCGTATGCGATCCTGCACTGGAGCGAGACGCTGCACGAGGGCCGGGCACTGACGGAGCGTTTCGGCGCGAACGTCGGCTACGACTACTCGACGCGCGAGGACACCGGCGTGTTCTGGTCGAACGATCCGCAGCGCAGCATAGGCGCGATGATTGGCGAGCTCGGGTTGCGCGAAATGCCGGAGTCGATCGAAAGGATGCGCCGACGCGTGCCGTAACGGACCGGCGGTCAGAATCGCGGTCGTTTTCGCTCTCGCGGCCGGCACGCGGAAAACTCAAGACCTCTCTCATGAAGACGCTCACCTTGCTTTTCGTGTCGCTTCTCCCGGCGCTGGCGGGCGCACAGGTTCCCACGGGCGCGCTGGGACAACTCGCGGAGATTCACAGCGGCGTGAAGTCACGCCGCGTCAGCAGCTACGATCGCAACGGCGGGAACGACGATCGGCTCACGGCGATCGCGCCCGGTGCGCGGGCGACCTTGCTGGACGTGAAGGGCGCCGGAACCATCACGCACATCTGGATCACGTGCGCTCCGGGCGCCGACAAGCTCAACCGCGACGATCTCGTGCTGCGGATGTTCTGGGACGGGAAGGATTATCCGTCGGTGGAGGCGCCGCTCGGCTCGTTTTTCGGCAACGGCTGGGGTGAGACGTACAACTTCATCAGCGCGCCGCTGGCGGTGACGCCGGGCTGGGGCCGCGCGTATGTGAGCTATTTTCCAATGCCCTTTGCCACGGGCGCGCGGATCGAAATCGAGAATCAAAGCGAGCAGCCGATCGAGGCGCTGTATTTCAATATCGACTATCTCGAGATGGCTACACCGGCCGAGGGGCAGGGGCGATTCCATGCGTGGTATAACCGCGAGGTCACGGAGGCGCTGCCGGGCGGCGAGAACGAATGGGGCACACTCGGCACCCAGGGCGCTAATGTCGACGGCAAGGACAACTACCTCATCGTCGACATCCAGGGGCGCGGCCACTTCGTGGGCGTGAACTACTACGTCAATTGTCCGACCCCCATGTGGTATGGCGAAGGCGACGAGATGGTGTTCATCGACGGTGACGCCAAGCCGACGCTGAACGGGACCGGGACAGAGGACTATTTCAACACGGCATGGTGTCCGAAGGAGCTATTTCAGCATCCCTATTTCGGTTATCCGCGCGTGAATGGCGAGACCGGCTGGCTCGGGCGCACGCACGTGTATCGCTTCCACGTCGTCGATCCGATCGTCTTCGAGAAGTCCTGCCGGTTCACGATCGAACACGGCCACAACAACGCGCTGACGCTGGATCTAGCCTCGGTTGCGTACTGGTATCAGGACACGGCGGCACGGCTGCCGCGCAGTTTCACGCGCGTCGAACGGAAACCGCTGCCGGCGATCTCGCCGACGGATATCCATCTCTGGCGCGATGCGTGGCGGCGGCAACAGGGTGGCGAGCCCAAGCTTTGGGGCAACGAACGCCAGAAGCAGCAGCCGTAGACGCAACCCCGCATGCACGCTGGATCGCGCGCATCCGCCGCCCGCAAACCAGTGATGGGCCGGAACACGACGGGCTGCGCGGTGGCACGTCGATTTCGGCTGTCCTCACGCGGCCAAGCCTGCCAGCGTCAGTGCGCTCTTCAGCGTACCGAATTCTGTGCCGAATCGTCAGGCTGAAGCGTCTGGCCCACGGTTGGCCCCACGATGATCTCCCCAAACTCGTTTGATGCCCGGACTCCGATGAATCGCGGCGATGCGAACGGCAATGTGCTGACGCATTATGCGCCCGCTGAGCGCGTCGATGCCGGCGAGTTGCGGGCGCAGCTGGACTTTGTGGCCAACGATCCGGTGATCGATGGCCTGATGCGCGTGGTCGGCGGGTTGCTGGCCGTGCTGAACGAGCAGCGGCAGGTGCTGGCGGTGAACGACCGGCTGCTGCAGTTGCTCGGACTGGGCTCGGCGGAGCAGGCGTTCGGACTGCGGCTGGGCGAGGCGGTCCACTGCGTGCATGCGCACGCGATGCCGGGGGGTTGTGGCACCAGCGAATATTGCTCCACGTGCGGAGCGGCGATCGCGCAGGTCACCAGCCTGGCGGAGAATCGCGCCGTCGAACGGGTGTGCGCGATCGACGTGGCGCCACCGATCGCGGGTTCCGACCACCTGTTTTTCCGCGTGCAAGCCTGCCCGCTCCGGCGCGAGGGCCGTCGCATCCTGCTGCTCGTGCTGCAGGACATCACGGAGGAGCAGCAGCGGGCGCTGCTCGATCGGACGTTCTACCATGACGTGAAGAACACGCTCTGCGCCGTCATCGGGGCGAGCGAAATGCTGGCGATGGATCGCGAGCGCAGCGACGCCGACATGGCGGATCATCTGGTGGAGATGACCCGCCGGCTGTCGCGCGAGATCGAGCTGCAGCGCTGTCTCGTCACCGCGCGCCCCGACGGCCTGGGCCGGATCACGACGCGCGTGACGGTGCGGCAGGTGTTGGAGGACTTGGAGCGCGCCTGCGTGCTGCATCCCGCGGTCCGGGGCAGGCGGCTGCGCGTGCAGCCGGCTCCGGCGGAGGCTCCGGTGCTGGCCACCGATCCGACGCTGCTGGGCCGTGTGTTGCAGAACATGGTGATCAACGCGCTCGAAGCGACGCCGGACGGCGCCGAGGCTCGCGTGTGGGCGGAGCGGGCGGAGGGCGCGATCGAGTTTTGCGTGTGGAACGATGCCGTCATCACGGCCGAGAACGCCCGCCGGATTTTTCAGCGAAATTTCAGCACGAAGGGCACGATTGGCCGCGGGCTGGGCACCTATTCAATGAAGTTGCTGGGCGAACAGGTGCTGGGTGGGCGGGTCAGCTTCACGAGTACGCCCGACGCGGGAACGTGTTTCCGAATCCGGCTGGAGGCGAATGACGTGGTGGCGGAGTGAGGCTGGTGCGAAGAGACGAAAACCTGATGGTTTCCGCGGCCGGCGCGCGGCGATGGAGCGAGGAACCGGTCAACGATGAGCGAACCGGCGCCGTCGCGCGCGACGGCCACAACCGCAGGCTCGGTCCCATGAAAACCCCCTGGAAGCGGCAGTACGTGCGCCTCGCCCTGGGCCTGCTGATGGCCGGACTGGCGACTGGCAGCAGGCCGTTCGACCTGCGCGCGGCCGAAGTCGACGTGACGGCGGTCGAGCACGTGCGGCCGGCGCTGCCGGTGATTCCGGAGCGAACGTTCCGGCTCACGGACTTCGGGGCGGTGGGTGACGGCACGACGCTGAACACAGAAGCGTTTGCGCGTGCGATCGCCGCGGTGGCCAAAGCCGGCGGCGGCAAACTCGTGGTTCCCGCGGGAACGTTCCGGACCGGTCCGTTCGCATTGTGCTCGAGTCTTGAACTGCATCTCGAGGCGGGTGCGCTGATCCAAGCCCCGGCGACGTTCGCCGACTGGGGGCTGCCCGAGCCGACGACGTTCAGCTCGCAGGCCGAAGTGAACGCGGCGGTGAAGCCGGTGCCTCCATTGATTCACGGTCGCAAGCTGCACGATGTTGCCATCACGGGCTCCGGCCAGATCGACGGCAATGGCGCGCTGTGGTGGGCGTGGTCGGAACGCGCCGCACGCGCTCAGCGCGGACGGCTGGTCTACAAGCGCACGCACATGATCATCATCGACGGTTGTGAACGACTGCGGGTCGCGGATGTCACGCTGTCGAACTCAGCCATGTTTCATCTCGTGCCGCGGCGGATCACCGACCTGACGATCGAGCGGGTGAAAGTCCGCGCGCCCGAGGAGGCACCGAACACGGACGCCATCGATCCGGGTTCGGTTACCAACGCTTGGATTCATCACTGCGACATCGACACGGGCGATGACAACATCGTGATCAAGTCCGGCGGCACGAATATCCTGATCGAGGATTGTGTCATCAAGCATGGCCACGGCATCTCCATCGGTTCCGAGACGACGGAGGGCGTTCGGAACATGCTCGTCCGGCGATGCAGCTTCGACGGCACGGACAACGGCATCCGGATCAAATCCATGCGCGGCGCCGGCGGCGTGGTGGAAAACATCCGCTACACCGGCATCACCATGAAGGACGTCGAGAACGCGATCGTGCTCGATCTGACCTACACGGATAACAACCGGCCGAATTTCCGCGGCGATCCGACGAAAATCCCCGTGATCCGCGACATCCTCATCGATCACGTGACGGTCACCGGCTCGCTGAAGGCGGGAAAGATCGTGGGCCTGCCGGATAGCCCGATCTCGGGGGTGACGTTGCGCGACGTAACGATCCAGGCAGAGAAGGATCTAGTGGTCAAAGATGCGGGCGCGCCGGTATTCGAACGCGTGACCCGGCAGATCGAGCCGGGTGTTGCCCCTAGAAAGCCGGCGTACGTTCACTAGTTTCGGGACAGCGGGCCGGCGACCGGCGAATTATCATCAAGTTACCGAATCCGGTGCCGTAGATGTCGCCGTTATGGCTATGTCACTGCGCTTGGCCGCGGTTTTCGCGGCGTGTTGTTGGGTGCCGCTGACCGGCTACGCTGGTCCACGCGTGGGAGTGTTGTTGAAGGATCGTTTGCCCGGATTCTGGGTGTACGCGGAGCAGGGCGCGGTCGAGACCGGCGAGCAATTGGGCGCCGAGGTGATCGTCAAGGCCCCGCCCTCGGTGCTCGATGTGGGTTTCCAGCCGCGGTTGCTGGCCGCGCTGGCGACGCAAAATCTCGACGCGCTTGTGGTGGCGCCGACGAATCCCGACGCGGTCGAAGCGATGGTACGCGAACTGGCGGGCAAAGGCGTGAAGATCGTCACGCTCGACACGCCGTTCAAGGACGGGGTGGCGGATGTTTTCGTGGGAGCGGACCAGGCGGTGATTGCGGCCGCCGCGGCGCAGGTGTTTCTCGAGCTGGCGAAGGATGGCGACGAAGTCGCGTTGCTGCGCAACAACAGTCTCGACCGGCCGGTGTTATTGCGCGAACAAGCGCTCCGGCAGGCGGTGCAAAGTCGGAGCGGACTCGTGCTGCACGCGGATGTTTTTGCCAGCAGCGAGAAGAATCAGGAGGATCAGCAGGCGCAGCTGCTGCTCACTCAGCATCCGAAAATCAAGGCGGTCTTCGCGTCCGCGACCCGCGGTACCCTCTCGACGATCCGTGCGATTCGGCAGAGCGGGCTCGTCGGCAAGGTGAAGGTGGTGGGCTTCGGCACGTATCTGCCCGACGAAGCCGCGCAGGCGTTCGAGGACGGGATTCTGCATGGCTGGGTCGCGCAAGAGCCGAAGGATCTTGGCGTGCAGGGCGTACGCGCCGCCGTGGCGCTGGCGAAGGGCGAGTCGGTGCCGGCGGTGGTACGGCCGGCGTTCGTGCTCGTGACGAGCGACAACTTCCGTTCGCCGGAGGTGCAGGCGCTGCGGAAACCGTAGCGTTCTCGCCGGGCGGCGCCCCGGGGGCCGGGTTCCACGAGCCTGGCTACCGCGTTTTTGTTTCCGCACCGTAAGCAGAACGGCCCACGCCGGCGAAACCGGAACGTGGGCCGTCTGGCGATCCGCGGTGACAAAGCCGGGATCACTCGATCGATGATGATGATTCTTCAAGGACCGCGGCACAGTCGCCGCGGGCTTGCGTCGGCTCAGGCGGCGAGCGGACGCGTGCGGGAACGGCGAATCGCGACGAAGCCGAGCAGGCCCAGCGCCGCGAAAACGGCGTAGGTGGAGGCTTCAGGAACCGGCGTAATAACCGGATCGGAGAACGCGACGGTCGCATACAGGCCGACCTTATCCTTGTGCTTTTCGCTCACGGGTTCACCGGGCGGCACGTTGAAGTCCGGATCGGTGAATCCGATGTCGAACGTGACGTAGGTGCCGTCGATGTTCAGCAGCGCCGGGGCCGTGTAACCGATGTAGTAGAGGTCCGGCTGCCAGTTCGGGATGTTCGGCGTGTTGGTGATCGCGAACAGCAAGGTCGTCAGCTTGAAGTCGCTCACGGCATGACCGGGAACGTCCAGATAGAGATCCATCTGGGCGTCGGCCGCCGCAGTGCCGAAGAGCGTGATGCCATTCTTGATCTTCACCTGACCGAGATCGAAGGTGTCGCCATTGCCCACGGCAGCGAAGGTGTCGCCGGTGAACGTGATCTTGGTTGGGAAGGGCCAGCCAGTCGTGAACGAGGACTCGACCGGCCCGTTGGTTATCGAGTTAAAGAGGCCGGTGGGCCCCGTAAACACTCCGTGCGACGAGCCAGTGAGCGTCAGCTGGGCGTGGGCCGCAGTGAGGCATACCAGCGCTGTCGTCGGCAGGAGGAGCAGCGAACGAACGAGCGATTTCATAGTGGGTTGGGAACTCCGGCCCCACCGGGGGCCGGGGTGATGTCCCAAGGTGTCGCGGCGCCCGGGAACACGGCAATGCAATGTTCCGTCGAAAAACACCCTTCCGCATGTGCGGGAACGCCCGATACGGCATGGGGGAGCGGAAACCGCGGCGCCGTGAAACCAGCGCGGCCGTTGGTTGACGAAGGGAGGACGATGCGACCGAAAAGCGCAAGCGGAGGCGACGGGCGATGAATCTCGAGTGCTACGGATTCATCGGCGACCTGCACACCTGCGCGCTCGTCGGGGTCAACGGTTCCGTCGACTGGCTGTGCCTGCCGCGCGCCGACTCGCAGGCAGTGTTTGCAGCGTTGCTGGGGGACGAGAACAACGGCTGCTGGCGGATCGCGCCGCGCGAGCCCGCGATCCGCTCGGGACAGAGTTATCAGCCTGACACGCTCGTGCTCGAAACCGAATTCGAGACTTCCTCGGGGGTGGTGCGCGTGATCGACTGCATGCCGCCCGGCCGCTCGCGACGCGACCTCGTGCGCGTGGTGCAGGGCGTTCGGGGCTCGGTGCCGATGGCGCTGCGGCTGGTGATCCGGATGGATTACGGCCGCACGATTCCCTGGGTGCGACATGCCGACGGCGGCGGGATGATGGCGGTGGCCGGACCGGACGCGGTGGTGTTGCGCACGAATGTGCCGACGCACGGCGAGCAGTTGTCCACGGTGGCAGAGTTCGTGGTGCACGAAGGCGACAAAGTGCCATTCGTGCTGAGCTGGTTTCCCTCGCACACGCCGCAGCCGGATCCGATCGATCCGCTGCGCGCGCTCGAGCGCACGCAACTGTTCTGGCGCGAGTGGGTGTCGCGCTGCACGTATCGCGGCGAATGGCGCGACGCGGTGGTCCGGTCGTTGATCACGTTGAAAGGACTGACCTACGCGCCGACGGGCGGGATCCTCGCCGCGGCGACCACTTCGCTGCCGGAGCAGATCGGCGGCGTGCGCAACTGGGACTACCGCTACTGCTGGCTGCGCGACGCGACGTTCACGCTGTATTCGTTCATGGAGGCGGGCTACACCGAGGAGGCGGCGGCGTGGGGCGACTGGCTGCTGCGCGCGGTGGCGGGCGATCCCGCGCAGCTCCAGATCATGTTTGGCGCGGCGGGCGAGCGCACGCTGACGGAGCTGGAGCTCCCACATCTTGCCGGCTTCGAAGGTTCGCGGCCGGTGCGGATCGGCAACGCCGCGTCCGCGCAGTTCCAGTTGGACATCTACGGGGAGGTGCTGGATGCGATGCACCTCGCGCGCAAAGTCGGGCTGAGGCTGGGCCCGCACTCGTGGAGCCTGCAGCGGCACCTCGTGGATTTCGTGGTTAAAAACTGGCGCGAACCCGACGAGGGCATTTGGGAAATCCGCGGGCCGCGGCGGCATTTCACCCATTCGAAGGTGATGGCGTGGGTGGCCCTCGACCGCGCGGTGAAGGCGATCGAGCAGTTCGACCTGCCGGGCGACCTTGAAGGCTGGAGCCGGGCGCGGGAGGAGATCCACACCGACGTCTGCGAACACGGATACAACAAGCAGCGGCAGGCGTTCACGCAGTACTACGGCGCCGATTTGCTGGATGCGAGTTTGCTGATGATGCCGCTGGTCGGGTTCCTGCCGGCGCGTGATCCGCGCGTCGTCGGAACGGTCGAGGCCATCCAGCGCGAGCTCGTGCAGGACGGGCTGGTCTATCGCTATCATCCGCTGCGCTCGGGGAACGTCGACGGATTACCGCCAGGCGAGGGGGCGTTTTTGCCGTGTTCATTCTGGCTGGTGGATTGCCTGAAGCTGATCGGTCGGGAGCGGGAGGCCCACGAGCTGTTTGAGCGGCTGCTGGGCCTGCGCAACGGGCTCGGGCTGCTCGCGGAGGAATACGATCCGGGGCATCGCCGGCTGGTCGGCAATTTTCCGCAGGCATTCTCGCACATCGGGCTGATCAACTCGGCGCAGAATCTCTCGCGGGGGGCGGTGGGGCCCGCGGCGGGCCGTAGTTCCGAGTCGGAACATTGAGACCGTTCGCGAGCGTCCGCGGACAGCGACAAACTCCGGAGCAGGTCGCGCCATCGTGTAGCCGGGCTCGGTGAGCCCGGCCCGGAGTCACCGACTCCGGCTACAAGTCGCACCGCACGCTCTACTGCGGCGTTTCCGCGAGGATGATGCCGGTCGCGATCTGATCCAGCCGCGTGAGCAGTTCGCCGCGGTCGGCGGGATCGACGTGGGCGAGTTTTTGCAGCGTGCCAAGCAGATCGTCGACGAACGCTTGGGCGTCGGGATTACCGACGGTGGCGTTGAACGGGATCAGCGCCGCGGCGATTCGGCCATCAGCGAAGCGTTGTTGCACCCAGAGATCGCCATCGTTCTTGGCCACGTCGTGCCGCTGGCCTTCCACGAAGATCCGGCGGTGGAGGCGGAGTTCCGCGGCCCGGAGCACCTGCTGCCCTACGTCCTGCTCCAGCTCCGTGGTGATCTTCTGCCACTGCCCACCGGCATCCTTCGCGCCGAAGTAAAGCTCGTAGGCCCCACCGGGCAGCGCTCGCAAGGCCAGCGCGGATACAGGTTGGCCAAAGTCGGTGCGCAGGAACACGAGTTCGTAGTTGCGCGAGAGGGGTTCCTCGAAGGGAAGTTCGGCGGCGGCGAAGTCAGCGGGCTGGATCCGCACGACGAACGCGGCGGGATTTTTCGTCGCATCGTCAGACGCCCTACAACCCGCGAGCAGCAGCGCGATGAACACGGGCCACAGTCGCAGGAAAAAAGCGAGACGACCGGAGGAGGTTGGAACGAGCGGTGAAGACATGCCGGCCACGAGGGGAAGTAACGCCGGTGCGGAAAGCGCGGCAATCGCGAAAAATGTTGCCGCGGGAACTACGACGCCGGTGCCGAAGGTTGGTGTGCCGGCGTCCGCTCGACACGCATGGCACTTGAAGTGCGCACAAAGTCTCCAATCTTGCGGGCATGAGAGCCATGGCTTTCGCGATCAAAGCCGAACTGAGCGATCCGCGGGCGAGGACGTATGTTTTCCCCGCGCAGAAGACGATGTATGGCGGCAAATACATCGGCGAAAGGGACACGATTTTCATCTTTGCGAGCGAGAATGAAGGCGGCGCGGGACTCGTCGCGAGCGGTGTCGTCACTTCGGCGAGGGCGGTTGCCAGAAAATCCGGCGTCGCCCGGCAAACACCGCGCGTGAGCATTACCGTCCGGCGCACCGCGTCCGCGCAGCGGCGTTTGGGGCGGAGTGAGCTCAAGCCTTTCTCCAACTAGGGCGACGGACGTCCCGAGACCGAGCTCAATTTCAAATTCTATCGCCAAGCGACGAACAAGATCGTCGGCCTCTCGGATGAAACCGCCGCGTTTCTTCGTGAGTTCTTCCCGAGCTCGCTTGTCTGACTCATACGCGCGCGACCTCGACAGCACGAAGGTTCGACCGCCGTGGCGCGCGTCACCGCCTGGACCAGATCCGGAGCGAGGAGAGCAGGAAGTGCTCAAGTGCGGTGGCTTCGTTCAGATTGAGGCGCAGCAGACCGACGTCGTGCTCCAGTTGGGCGACCGCCGCGACCAACGCGCGGCGCGTCGGCTCCGCCGTGGCCGCTTCGAGTCGCGGCAGCGCGAAGGTGCGCGTGGCTTGCTCGATTTCCGTGAACAACCGCGCGCGCAGCCCGTTCGCGATGCCCGTCTCGATCGCGACCTGCTCGTCGTCGTCCAGTTCGGCCGGAAGTTTTTCCTTCTCCTGTTTCCAGACGACCTCGGTGGCGGCGTCCAGCACCGCACTGAACCGCGCGACGAGGCCGTAGACGGTGAAAAGATGATCGGCGACCGTGGACTTGTGCGTGGTGCCCTCGACGAGCCGGCTCAGCCACGCGCGGTAGTCGTCGAGCCAGGGCGTCCATCCGTCGGCGGCGAGCGCGGTCGTGGCGCTGGGAAAACGAAAATGCAGCACGCGGCTGCGGATCGTCGGCAGCAGCGCGTACGGCCGGGTTGTCAACAGGAGCAGCGTCGTGTTGGCCGGCGGCTCTTCGAGCGTTTTGAGAAAGACGTTGGCCGCGGGGACGTTCATCCGATCGGCTTCATGGATGATCGCGACCTTGCGCTTGGACACCGTGGCGGAGACCTGCACCTGGCTGATGAGGTTGCGCGTGGCTTCGGCGGAAATCTGCCGCATCTTGCCGGCGGGCCGCAGCGCGTGGCAGTCGGGATGCTGCTCCGGCGGGAAATGGTGCGCGCTTCCGGTCGGGTCCGGCGTGAGCAACCGGTCCGTGATCGCGTGCGCGACGCGCAGCAGCGTGTCGAAGTCGTCGCCGTGCAGCAGCAGGCTGTGCGACAGCCGCTGGCGCTCGATCGCGCGCTCGATCACCGCCACGGTGGGCGTGCCTAAGAGCGTCGGCGGCCAGGGGGAATGGGGCATGAGATGAGTTGAGAGTTGAGGGATGAGGGTTGAGAGACCGAACCACCGCGGCGGAAGCGAACATGAAACCGCTGGGAGGATCGCGTCGAGTCAGAGCGCGGCGGCTGCACGCGCTGGCCTGGCTCTCAACCCTCAGCTCTCAGCTCTCAACTCGCTCTCACCCCAGCCGCTCTTTGACGGCGGCGAAGATTTTTTTCGACACCACGTCCTGCGTCTGCGTGCCGTCGATCACGACGAAACGGTCCGCCATGCCTTTCGCGAGGACGAGATAGCCGTCGCGCACCTTTTTGTAGAAATCGATGTTCTCGCGCTCCATCCGGTCGGGCAGGTCCGAGGCGCGCTGGCGAATCCGCGCGAGGCCCACCTCCGCCGGTACGTCGATGACGATCGTCAGGTCGGGCATGACGTTGCCGACGGCGAAACGATTGATCTGCGCGACGGGATCGGCGGCGAGATTGCGGCCGATGCCTTGGTAGACGGTCGAAGAATCGAGATACCGATCGCTCAGCACGATCGAACCCTTCTGCATCGCGGGGGCGATGACCTCGCGGACGAGTTGCGCGCGCGCGGCGGCGAAAAGGAGCAACTCGGTCTCGGCGCACATCTCGTCGCCGCGGGAGTTGTGGACGATGATGTTGCGGACCTGCTCACCGATTTCCGTGCCGCCGGGTTCGCGCGTCGTGACGACGTCGCGCCCGTCTTTCTGCAGCCGCGCGGCGAGCATCGACATCTGCGTCGACTTGCCGCTGCCTTCGGAGCCTTCGAATGAAATGAGCTTGCCGGTGGGTTTGGATTTCAGCGGGGGCATGGACGGATTCTGGGGAAGTTATTTCCAGTTCGCGAGAAATGTTTCGAGGTCGCCCAGCGTCGGGCTTTGCGCAGTACGGACGTAATGGCCGCTGGTGCAGACGCCCAGCCCGAGACAGGCCTCGGGCGAGAGGGCCATGAGCTGGCCCGAGACGAAGCCGGCGTTGAAGTGATCACCGGCGCCGGTGGTGATGAGCGGTTTGGCCGCGTACGGACCGGGCACCCACCAGGTGCCGTCGCGCGTGGCGCAGGCGGCGGATTCCTTGGGGTGAACCACGACCGTGGTGAGATCGAGCCGCCGGCGAATCTTGTCC
This sequence comes from Opitutus terrae PB90-1, assembly GCF_000019965.1. Taxonomy (GTDB): domain Bacteria; phylum Verrucomicrobiota; class Verrucomicrobiia; order Opitutales; family Opitutaceae; genus Opitutus; species Opitutus terrae. Next base: position 4,351,300 of record NC_010571.1, on the reverse strand, counting down.
GCCATCGCGCGCAATCCGGCCTCGCTCTCGGACTCGGTGCCGAAGCCGAGCGCCGCGAACACCTGCTGCGCCTCCTTGAGGTTGAGCCCGAGGGTGACGCGGCCGAACTGCTCAAATTTGCCGATGACACCGAGCGCGTAGACGAGATCCGACTTGGAGCGCTTTTCCGGATCGGCGAGATCGAAGAAGAACACCCGGCCCGGTTTGACTGGCAGCTGCGGCAGCACGCGCGAGACGAGATCGTCAAAGATCGCGCTCATGTTCGGGATCATCGTCCAGTTCACCAGCGCAACGAGATCGGAGGCGGCGAGGGCGGCGCGGTAGGCGGCGGCGCCCATCACCTCGTCGATGCGCTGCGGCGTGATCTCGTCGAGGCTCTTCATCATGCCGAGCATGATCTTGCCGTCGGTGAACTCGGCGGCCGTGGTCGATGCGGCGGCGCAGAGCGAGACGGCGTGCGCGCGCTTGGCGAGGTCGGCGAACACCGGGTGCACTGTCGGCGTGCCGAGTGCGCCGAGGTAGGTGACCTGTGCGCCCTGCGCGAGGACCGCGTTGGCCATGATCGGGCCGTTGCCGCCGAGCTTGTCCATCCGCGGATAGAACTCGATGTTCGTGCTCTTGCCGGCGGCGGCGGCGATGCGTTGGCCGAACTCGGAGATGGTGGAGATGGGGGTGAAGTTCTCGCCTTGGCCGGCCCGCAGCGCGACGGGGGTCACGATGGTGTCGACGAAACCGTCGAGCCCGAGAATCGCTTGCTTGGAGGAGAGCGTGCTGCGGCGGTCGCGGAGCTCCTGCAGGGTGCGGGTTTTGAATTCCATGTGAAAGAGGAAGGGAGGTTCAGCAAAAACTGCGGCGCCCGAGCGGCAAACAGAATCGCGTGCTGCCGCGCGGGAATTTCCGTTGAACGCGCCGCCCAAAGCCTCCAACTCTGAGCTTTTACATCATGGCCGCTTTTCCGCTGTTTCACCCCGTCCTGGCGTCGGCAAACATCATCGAGATTTTCGAGCGCTGTGGAACGGTCGACAAGGTCATCGTGCTCGGGCTGGGACTCGCGAGCCTGGCGGCGTGGACGGTCATGCTCGGAAAGCATTTTGAGCTGAAACGTTTGCGGCTCCTGAACTACAGCTTCGAGACGCACCTCCGCGACCAGCGCACGCTCCTCGACCTGCCGGAGTCGTTTCGAAACAAACGCGTGATCCCGTATGCCGACCTGTTCGCCGACGCGGTGGAGAGCTACTGGCGCGCGGCGGCGATCAGCAAGGAGCAGGGGCAGATGAGCGGGCGAGCGCGGCTCGAGCACGCGGAGAACGCGATCCAGCGCGCGATCGCCCGGCAGACGCTGCGCTACGAATCGAGCATGATCTTTCTCGCGTCGATCGTCTCGGGCGCGCCGTTCATCGGACTGCTCGGCACGGTGTGGGGCGTGATGGAGGCGTTCGCCGCCGTGGCGACGCAGCAGACCGCGGGCATCCAGCAGCTGGCGCCCGGCGTGTCCGGCGCGATGCTCGCGACGATCGCGGGTCTGGTGGTGGCGATTCCGTCGGTGTTCGGCTACAATCTGCTGCTCGGCAACACGCGCGCGATGGTCACCGAATTGGAAAACTACGCGAGCTCGCTCGCCGATCGGATCGAACTCGAATCGAAGTAACCGGACCCAGGCCATGGCGCGAAATTTCCGACGACAGCGCACGGCGCATCCGATCGCCGATCTCAACGTCACGAACCTGATCGACCTCGGGTTCATGCTGCTGATCATCTTCATGATTGCGACGCCGCTGATGCAGCAGGAGCAGTCGATCGCGGTGAACCTCCCGGCGGAGTCCAAGCGCGCGCAGGAGAAGCCGGACAAGGAGCAGACCTTTCAAGCGATCGCGATCGATCGGCGCGGCAACTATTTCTTCGGCTCGACGCGCGTGGCCTTTGAGGAACTCGCCCCGCGGCTGGCGGAGCTGGCGCGGCGGCCGAAGCCGCCGGTGATCCGGATTCGCGCGGACCTGACGCTGCAGTGGCAGCAGGTCGTGCGCTTGATGGACGAGATCAAGAAACACGAGTTGACCAAAATCACGTTCGATACCCAGACGGCGGATTGATGCGGGCGACCTCTCCCAGTGCCTTTTTGCTTTCGGCGACGCTGCACGGCGTGCTCGCCGCGCTGGTGCTGTATTTCACCTACGGGCTGAGCGACCGGATGAAGGAGAACCCGACGATCTTCGAATTGGTCGCGGGCGAGGGCGACAACTACATGGCGACCGAAGCGCCGGCGCTCGGCACGCCGAGCGGGATCAAGTTGGCCATTCCGGAATTACCGCCGGCGAAGGCGGCGCCCGAGCCGGTGCTCGCGCCACCACCGCCGCCCGAGCCGGTCATCCAGCGCGCGCCGGAGCGCAAGGCGCCGGTGGTCGCCAAGGCGACGCCAGCGCCGGAAGAGGTGAAGATCCGGGATTTTTCGAAGGACGTGACTCGCATTTCCAACAAGCGGCAGGCGCGGTTGGAGGCGGCGGAGAAAAAGCGCCGCGAAGCGGCGGAGCGGAAAGCGAAGGAAGAGGCGTTGAAGAGCCAGCGGATGACCAAGGCCGATTTCGACCGCCAAAACAAAAGCAAGCCCAGCCCGAGCGCGAAAGGCGGCAGCTCGGTCAAGGTGGCGCGGATCGACGCGCAAGGAATTGCGAAAGGCGTCATCGGTGGCTCGACCGCGAACAAGGTGGGCGGCGCCGGCGGCACGGCACTCACGCGGGCCGAAGGCGATGCGATCGACGCTTATACCGCGTTGCTCGCGCGGAAGATCAAGACGGAGCTCGACGAGAAACCCGGCGTCGGCGCCGGACTCATCGTCGAGGTCGAAGTGCGAATCCTCGCCGACGGGACGCTCACCGGATTTCGGATCATCGACTCGTCGGGCAGCCAGGAGTTTGATCAGGCCGTGCGGGAGGCGTTTGCCACTATGCAAATGCCGCCCCGGCCCAAAGGCTTGTCGGAGCTGCAACGGTTCCCGATTCGCGGCGTCGAGTAGCGGTCAAAAAGTCCTTGCGTTCGGCCGGGGAAGGTTGATTTTTCTGCCCCCTCACGGGCTCTTAGCTCAGTTGGTAGAGCGCCTCAATGGCATTGAGGAGGTCAGCGGTTCGAACCCGCTAGGGTCCACCACTTTGGCCGCCGTTCCTGGCAACAGGGACGGCGGTTTTTTCTTTGGTCTATGGGACTTCTAGACAGGACCCATGCGATCACGCCCCGCGCGCGCCGCGGCGGCGGAGATAGTCGAGCAGCACGGCGGCGACGATGATCGCGCCGGTGACGATTTCCTGGACCCAGTTGGGCAGGCCGAGCTTCGTGCAGCCGTTGGCGACGACGCTCATGATCAACGCGCCAACGAGCGTGCCGACCACGCCGCCCTGGCCGCCGTTGAGGCTGGCGCCACCGATGACCACAGCGGCGATGACGTTGAGCTCGAGCCCCACGGCAGTGGTCGGATCGCCGCCCGTCAGATAGGCGAACTGCAGCACCGCGGCGATGCCGGCGAAGGCGCCGCCGAGCACGTAGACGAGCAGTTTCACGCGTTCGACCGGGACGCCGCAGAGCCGCGCGGTCAGCTCGCTCGAACCCACGGCGAAGACGTGCCGGCCGAAGCGAGTTTGCCGCAGCGTGAGCGCGACGAAAACCGAAAACCCGATCATCAGCCACACGCCGGCTGGCAGGGAACCGCGTTCGCCGAGCCGCATCAATCCACCGAGCCAGGTTTCATCAGGGTAAATCGGCTGCTCGCCGGCGAGACCTTTCGCGGCGCCGCGCAGCGCGCCCATCATGCCCAGCGTGACGACGAACGGCAGCAGGTGCAGCCGGGTGATCAGCAGTCCGGAGAATCCACCGCAGAGCGCGGAGACGCCGATGCCAGCGAGCGCGGCGGCGAGTGCGGGCCAGCCGGACTGGAGCAGCAGCGCGATCACCACCGTGCCAAGCGCGATGATCGAGCCGACCGAAAGATCGATGCCGCCCGAGATGATGATCAGCGTCATCCCGAGCGCAGCCACGCCGATGACAGCGGTCTGCTGGAAGATGATCGCGGCGTTGTCCAGGGAGGCGAACGTCTCGAACCGCAACGCGGCGAACAGAACCACGACGGCGACGAGTCCGAGGAACGGACCGGCGGTCGAGATCACGCGGCCGAGGGCTGTGGCAAAAGTGGAGGGCTGGGCAGCAGGGGCGGACATCGAAGAGCTGGGCGTCGGGCTGAGCGCTGAGTATCTAGAGCCGAGACACAGGATCAGGCCGCGGCGGCGCCGGTGGCGGCGAGCATGATGCCGTGCTCCGTCCATGTGGAGACCGGCCGCGCGGGGCCGAGCACGCCGCGACACATCACGGCGATGCGATCGCAGGTGCCGAGCAGCTCCGGAAGGTAACTGCTGACCATGAGCACGGCCTTGCCCTGGTTCGCGAGTTCGTCGATCAGCCGGTAGATGTTTTGCTTGGCGCCAATGTCGACGCCGCGCGTGGGCTCGTCGAGCAGCAGCACGTCGGCGCCGTTGCGCAGCAGCCGGCCGAGCGCGACTTTCTGCTGGTTCCCGCCCGAAAGGTCGCCGACGCGTTGTCGCGGGCCGGCGCAACGCACGCCCAGCTGTTCGATCCAGCGGCTGGTCTCGCGCGCGAGCGCCGCCGGTCGCAGCCAGGGCGCGAGCCGCGGCAACGTGAAATTGTCGACTACCGAGAGATCGAGCGCGAGTCCTTCGGTCTTGCGATCCTCGCTGAGGAGTCCCGCGCCTTCGGCCCAGCGGCGGGTTGGCGAGCCGGCGCCGAACGCGAGGCCGAGCCGCACGCGGCCGCGCACGACGGGATCGAGTCCGAAAATCGCGCGCAGCAACTCGCTGCGGCCGGCGCCGATCAGGCCGGCGATTCCGAGCACCTCGCCGCGCCGGAGTTCGAGCGACGCGGACACGGGTTTCGCGATTCCGCCGAGTTCGCGCACCTCGAGAATCACGTCGCCGGACTGGCGGGGCGAGCGGGTGTAGAGTTCGCTCACCTGGCGGCCGACCATGAGTCGGGCAAGCTCGGCGGTGCTCGTTTCGCTGGTCCGGCCGGTGGCCACACTGACGCCATCGCGCAGGACCGTGTAGCGATCGGACAGCGCCTGCACTTCCTCGAGGAAATGCGAGATGTAGACGATCGCGTGCCCCTGATCGCGGAGCCGGCGCACGAGCCGGAACAAATGTTCGATGTCCGCCTGCGATAAGCTGCTGGTGGGCTCGTCGAGGACGAGCACGCGGCAGCCGAGCGCGAGCGCACGGGCGATCTCAACGAACTGCTGCGCGGCGATGCCGAGCGAGGCCGCCGGCGCATCGAGCGGGATGTCCGAGCGGCCGAGCTGGCGCAACGCTTCGGTTGCGCGCTGCCGCGCCTCGGCGTGCCGCAGCAGAATCCGAGCGGGTTCCGCGCCGAGGACGATGTTCTCGAGCACGGTGAGGTGCGGCGCGATCGCGAGTTCCTGATTCACCATCACCACGCCGGCGCGTCGGGCTTCGAGCGGGCTGCGCGGCCGAAACGGCGCGCCCTCGAGCGTCATCGCGCCGGTGTCGGGCGGGATTACGCCGGAAAGCACGTTCATCAGCGTGCTCTTGCCGGCGCCGTTTTCGCCGACGAGCGCGTGCACCTCGCCGGCCGCGGCGGAAAAATCCACGCCGGCGAGTGCCTGGGTGGCGCCGAAGGCTTTGCAAATACCGGTGAGCTGAAGACGCGAAGCAGGCACGGGTGATTGGGAGGCTAGCGGCGGCGGTTTCGCCGCGGGGGATCGCGCTCAGGCGAGCAGTCGCGGCGACGCAGAAGCGAATCGAGCCTCATTTTCCCAAGACCTCTTTCACGGCAGGGGTGGAGATATTCTCCCGCGTCACGAGGACGCACCCGGTGTCGATCACCGGATCCACTTTCTCGCCCCGCAGGTGTTTCACGACGGACACGACGCCGAGGTAGCCCATCTTGGTCGGGTTCTGCGCGACCAGACCCTGAATGTCGCCCTTCTGCAGCGCGGCGAGCAGGACGGGGGAGGTGTCGAAGCCGACAAACTTCTTTTTCCCGACGAGATTGGTCTGGCGGAGCGCGAGCAGCATGCCGTGCGTGGTGGATTCGTTGACGCAAAAAATTCCGTCGGCTTCGCGGATCTTGTCGATCAGGTTCATCGCCGCGTCCTGCGCTGATGAGGTGGTGGCGCCGCCATAGCGGTTGTCGACGATTACGTTGATGCCGGGGTGCTGCTGGATGACTTCGAGGAAGCCGGCCTCGCGTTCGATCGTGCTGGCGGAGCCTTCGGCGTAGCGCAGGAGAACGACCTTGCCCTTGCCGTCGAGCAGCCGCACCAACTCCTCCGCGCCGAGCCGGCCGCCGCGACGGTTGTCGGTCGCAACGAAGCTCACGAAGTCCTTGCCGGGTTCGCCCCGCAGCGCCGAGTCGAAGATCACCACCGGGATGTTGCGCTCGCCGGCGCTTTTCACCGGGCCCCGCAGGGCGATGTCGTCGAGCGGCGCGAGCACGATGCCGGACACCCCGGAGGCGACGAACTGCTGCACGACGCCGATCTGCTGGGCGCGATCGTCTTCCTTCAGCGGACCCTTCCAGATGATTTCCACGCCGAGCTCAGTGCCGGCCTTTTTCGCGCCCGCCTCGACCGATTTCCAAAAGTTGTGCGTGGTACCCTTCGGAATCATTGCGATTTTTTCGGCGGCGGTGGTGAGCGGAACGATCGCGAGCGCGGCACAGAGGAGAAGGGGAGTTCTCATGAAGGGGAAACGTTGGGGGAACGCGGCTTCGCCGCGGAAGCAACGCGCCGCGGGAAACGGCAGGAGTTTGTCGACGCTCTTCGATGCGGGCTCAAGCGGTTTTTGCCGCCGATCAGGAGGGCCGAGCAGGCTGCGCCTCTGCAGCACGGAGAGTCGCAGGTCAGAGTCCAAGGACCTTCTGGCGATAATGCTCGTCGGTGCGCGCGGCGATCCGCGCCACGTCGCGCGGCATCAGGTGACGCGCGCCGCCGAGCGCGGCGGCACCCAGCGTGATTGCCGCCGCCTTCGCGGTCATCAGCGTGGCGGCGAGCACCGCGCCGGGCGTGGCGCCGAGGGCAATCATGCCATGGTTCTGCAGCAGGATCACGCGCGGCATCGCGTTGGTGCGGCGACGAAACGCGGTGACTTCGGTGCGGATCGCCTGCGCGAGTCGCAGGCCCGGATCGACGTAGGGTACGAACACGGATTCGGCGCCACAGCAGACGATTTCGTCGGGAAACAGCCGGCGCTGCGCAAAGCGAGCGGCCTGCGGCGAGGCGAGGATGCTGTTGACCGCGACCGGATGGGTGTGGCCCACGAAAGCGATGCCCGGCAGCGTGAGCAGCCACGCGTGAAACATCGCCTCGACGGACGGCTTGCGTGCACCGTGATCAAGTCGTGCCGCGAGCAGCGCCTCCTCGACGGCGGCGTCGGCCACCGCACGGCGGTCGAGCAGCTCGAGCAAGGGCGCGAAACGGCAGGCCGTCACTTCGCGCGAGGCGAGTTGAGCGAGATTGCTGCCACTCGCCTTGACCAGAAAGGTGGAGGCGTCGAGTCGCGCGGACGTGTTGCCTTCGCCGAGGATGGCGAGGTTGCGATCAGGGCGGCCGAGTTCGTGCGAAAGCGAGAGGAGTGAAGCGAGGGACGGGGGCGTGCGCGACATGGGCGGGATGCAGGGTGGAGAATCGTGCGAGCGGCCAACACGCGAAACCGTGTCATTGCGACGAGACAATGTTCGCGCGCTGCCACGTTGAGCGCGGCGAAGCGCGTTGAGGACAACGCGCTCCACCTCGATGAAGCGGGCTCGCGGACGATTGTAGCCGGGCTCGGTGAGCCCGGCCGCCGGCCTCAGCGAGGCCGGCTACACCCAAGCAGCCGCGACGACGGCGTCGCGGCTCCAGATGGGCGTCCACGCATCAGCGTTGCGACGAAAGCCCTACGGCTTGCGCTACAACGCGTGGTCAGAACTTCGATCCGTCGGCGCGGGTGCCGCAGAGCGCGACTTCGAGCCCGAGTTCGCGGGCGAGCGCGGCCTTGGTGTAGAGTGCGAGATCGGCTTCGCGGGCGCTCCGGGCGTAGGCGACCTGGATGTGGTTCGCCTTGTGCCGGGCCATCATCTGGTCGCGCGACACGCCGTAGGTGACCGCGTGCATGATCGGCCACTGCGGCGTGGTGAGTTTCCAGCGGCGCTCGGTTTCTTCGCGGGGCAGGGCGACGGCCCTCGCGCGGCCGAGGTCCATCTTGAGCTTGCCGGCTTCGACGAAGATCCGGCTCCACACAATCTCGCCGGGTTTGGCAACTCCGCGCAGCGTGCCGCCGCCGAGCCGGAAATACATCGCCGGCTGGCGGTGCGAGTCGCTGCCCTTGTAGCCGCCGACATGATGCGCGGGCGGCGTGGCCCCGGAAATCAGGAATACCCACACGTAATCCGGGATTGAACCGCTGCGATCGACGTCGCCCCAGCGGAGGTCGTGGAGCGTGTTCTCGACTGGCTGGCCCAGCGCGCGATGCACGCGGTGTGTGAGCAGTCCGTCGAGTCCGGCGCATTCATCGACCTCGTTGAAATGCGGCAGCGGCTCGCCCGCGCGGATCACGCGGCCCGCGGCGTTGCGGACGGGCGGACGATCGGAATTGTTCAACAGGCCCTCGACGAGGTCGGAAGCGGGCAAGAGGTCCTTCAATCCCTGCTGGTATTGGATGCCGATGGCGTCACAGCCAAACTCGTCGGCGATCCGCAGTGCGGCGATGTAGGTGCGGCACTGCCAGAGCACCTGATCCTCGGTGAGCTCGGTGGCCTCGCGATGGCCGAGGTGAAACTTCAGCCCCTTCTTCTGCAGCCATTCGTAGACGGTACGGGCTTCATCCTCGGGCACCTGCGTCGCGGCATAGTAGAGCGCGGACTGGGAGAGCCGCTCCTTGAACACCCCGGTGGAGAAAAGCAGTTCGTCGGGAATGATCGCGTTGAACATGCCCATGCAGCCCTCGTCGAACACGCCGAGGATCGCCTTGCGCGTGCGCAGCTCCTGTGCGAGTCGGCGGGCGACGGTGGCCGCTTTTGCCGGCACGGTGCATTTCGCGAGCGGCCGAACGTGGGTCGTCGGGTGCACGACGCGACCGGTTTTCAACCACGTGGCGAGCCCGTGCGTAAACAACTCATCGGTGAAGTCCTCGCTCCAGAGCGTCGAGTAAGCGACACCCGCCTTCGTCAAGGAACCGTTGAGGTTCAGCATGCCAACGAGACCCGGCCACGTGCCGGACCAGTTGGCCGCGGTAAGGATCGGACCGCGATGCGAGATCAATCCGGCGAGGACGTGATGCGAGTATTGCCAGACGCTCTCCGCGACGATCAGTGGCGCCTTGGGATCGAGGGTGGCGAAAACCTCCATGCCCTCCTTCTGCGAGGCGATGAAACCGTGGCGCTCCTTCGGCTTGTAAGGATGCGCGCGGACCAGTTCGAAGCCGAGGCGGGCGACGGCCGCGGTCAGTTGCTTTTCCATCGCGGCCTGCGCCGGCCAGCATTGCTGGTTCGCGGAGAGGCGCAGGTCGCCACTGGCGACGAGAAGAACAGTGCGTTTTGGCATGGTGTTAGGTGGGCGGACCGCGTTCACCGCAGCGCGAACACGGACGGGCCGCACGGGCACAGGATGAGCCGATCGGCTGGACCACGGCAAGCGAGCACGCAAACCGGCTGCGACGCGCGCCTGGCGGCGGTGGACCGTCAGAGCGAAGTCGGGGTTGGGAGGCCAGGTTGCCGGCCGGTCGGGAGGGGAACCACCTCACCGAGGTGGCCTACAATGGGGCCGAGGCCGCCACCTCATCGAGGTGGCCTGCGACGGGGGCGGACGCCTGCTCAGCGCTGCTTGTGCGCGAGAAGCGTGGAGATGAATTCGTCGTCCGGCGCGCCGATCAGACCCTTGGTGCCGTGCCATTCGAAGATGCCGAAGTCGCCTTTGTATTCCCAATTCGCCCACGCCATGCCGTTGGATTCGAACACGCCGATGATGTCGCGATAGTAGGCGAGCCGGTCTTGGCGCGGAACGCTCGGCAAACAGCCGAATTCGCCGCAGTAGAGCTGCAACCCGAGCTCCTGCGCGCGGCGGATGGCGGGCTCGAGTTCCTGTTTGATGCGGGCCGGCCCCCAGTTGTCGAGGGAGGAGGCGAACATGTCCTTCTGGCTGCCCTTCAACGCAACCATCAGCTGATCGTAATCGGCGCGAGACACGACCGGGCCCGGGTAGTGCACGGCGCCCTGGTAGATCTTCGCCTCGGTCCATTCGGCAGTGTAGTGCGTGAACAGCAGCGGCGAGTAAGTGTGCGTGCTGAGGATGATGTTCTTGTCACCGGCCGGGACCTTCAGCTGCGGCAGCGTCTGCGGAATCTGCCAGCGGTTCGAACCAATGACGATGACGCGGCCGGGTTCCAGCTCGCGGATCATCGCGTGCGCCTTCGCGACGAGCTTGTTCCAGTCCTCGGGATCGTCCGCGACCGGCTCGTTCATGATCTCGTAGGCGACGGCGTCGACGGGCTGCGGCTTCAGCGCGGCCGAGAGCTGCCGCCAGAGATCGAGGAAATGTTCCTGTTGCTGCGGATCGGTGAACAGCGTGTTGGGCGTCATGCCCTCGTTGACCGCGTTGAAATGGTGCGCGCGGACGGTGTGGAGATCGACAATCACGCGCAGTCCGTACTGGCGGGCCCAGCCGATGGCTTTCAGCATCAGAGCGAAAGCGTCGGCGTTCTGCGTGCCGTCCTCGCGCCACAGTTCCTTCTCGTCGATCGGGAGGCGGACGTGATCGAAGCCCTGCTTCGCGATGAAGCGGAGATCGTTTTCCGTGATCCAGGTGGCGCGGGGCGCCCACCCGAAATCCTGCGAAAGCCAGTGGCTGAGATTGGTGCCGCGTTGAATGGCGAATCCGGACGGGTTCATGGGGTGGGAAGAGGCAGCGGACGCGCGCGGAAGCGAGAGACCGGTGAGCATGACCGCGCAAGCGACGAGGCTGGCGCCTAAGCGAGAATGAATGGGGAAGCGCATATCGGGGGTGTGATTGAAGCACACGGCGTGTCGCACGAGCGACAGAAAAGGTACGCCGCAGGAACGGAATCTGGACACTAGATTGATCCACCGTCGACGCCAATTCTCGGATTCGCGGAAAACGAGTCCGCGCCGTTGCAGCGCTGAAACCGAGTGCCGCACGGCGAAGCCGTATGGCTACGGAAAAGCAGACGGCCGAGAAACGCCGCTGCCGGAATCAACTTGCGATCAGACTCAGGAAATTTCCTGCACCTGCACCGTCTTGCGAACGCCGCCGACGGTGAGCACGAAGTGCTGCACCTGGCCGGGGGCCATCGGTGCGCTCGGCGCGCCAACGGCCGGAGCAGCGGCAGGCGCGGGCTGGGCGGCCGCAGCGGCGGCGGGCGCAGAAGCGGCGGCGGGAGCCGCGGACTTCTTGTGCAGTGCGGCGAACTCGCGCGGGAACATCGCGTGCAGCACGCAGGCTTCATCGTCGGTCGGCAGACCGCCGGCGGCGAGCTCCTCGCGCAGCTTCGACATCCGCGGCGCGAGCAGATCGGCCGGGCGGCATTCGACCGTCTGCTGGCCGGATTTCTTGATCGCGAGCTCGCGCACCGACGGGTCGATCGGGCCGGGCGTGCGGCCGTATTTGCCCAGCGCGATGTCCATCGCGGGCTGGGAGAAATTGGTCCAGCGGCCGAACTTCACGTTCAGCATCGCCTGCGTGCCGACGATCTGCGACGTCGGTGTGACCAGCGGAATCCAGCCGAGGCAGGAGCGCACGTAGGGAATCTCGGCCATCACCTGCTCGAACTTGTCGGACATGTTCTGCTCCTTGAGCTGCGTCCGGAAATTGGAGAGCATGCCGCCGGGCACCTGGTAGATCAGCGTGTCGGAATCGACGCGCTCGTTGGCGGGCGAGGTGAACTTCTCGAGCTCCTTGTAGACGCCGGTGAAGTATTCACGCAGTTGTTGCAGCTTCTTCGTGTCGAATTTCGGGCAGCGCGGGTGACCGTCCAGCAAGGCGAGCATCCGCAGCGTGTCGGGCTGCGACGTGCCGTTGGCGAAGGGCACGATGGACGTCTCGACGGCGTCGACCCCGGCGTCGATCGCGGCGAGATAAGAGGCGGCGCCGAGCCCGGCGGTATCGTGGGTGTGCAGCGTGACGGGCAGCCCGACGCGGGCCTTGAGCTCCTTCACCATATCATAGGCGACCCGCGGGGCGATGACGCCGGACATGTCCTTGATGCCGATCGAGTGGCAGCCCATCTCGCGCAGCTCGATGCCCATTTCGACGAAGGCCTTGACGGTGTGGACCGGGCTCGTCGTGTAGCAAACCTCGCCGCGGGCGTGCTTGCCACAGGCGAGCACGGTCTTGATCGCGGTGCGCAGGTTACGCACGTCGTTCAGTGCGTCGAAAATTCGGAAAATGTCCTGGCCGGCAGCGGCGTTGGCGCGGACGAACGCCTCGACGACGTCGTCGGGGAAGCTGGTGTATTGGACGATGTTCTGCCCGCGCAGCAGCATGATCTGCGGGGTCTTCGGCGCGGCCTTTTTCAGCGCGCGGAGCCGGTCGAACGGATTTTCGTTCAGGTAGCGCAGGCACGAGTCGATCGTGGCTCCGCCCCAGGTCTCGAGACCGGCGAAGCCCATCTCGTCGAGGATGGGCGCGGCGGGCAGCATTTGGGCGGTCGTCATACGCGTGGCCGCGAGCGATTGGTGGCCGTCGCGCAGGACGGTGTTGTTGAACAGAACGGTCGACATGAGGGTAAAGAGGGGAGGGGTTACGCGAGTTCGCGCAGCAGCGAAACCTGGGCGGCGTCGTAGCAGTCGGAGCCGTGCCGCTCGCTGGTGAGCCGCAGCCGGCCGGCGGCATCGATGCCGTGGAAGGTGCCGGTGAACGGTTCGGCGCGCTGGGTCAGCGTGATCTCGACGGGACGCGGGTGCGACCAGGCGGCATTCAGCGAATCGGCGATGCTGGAAAAGCGGCCGTCGCGCACGAGCGCGTGCGCGGTGCGGATCGAGCGCAGCACCAAGGACGCAACGTCGTCGAGCGTGTAGGCGCCGGGCGCGAGGTCGGCGAGTTGCACGGTCTGGCCGGCGAGCGTCGCATCCGCCGTGGCGGGTTGATTGAACACGTTCAACCCGAGCCCGATGACGGCGGTGTCGGAGTGATAGCGTTCGACGAGAATGCCGGCGAGCTTGCGCGCGCCCACCATGATGTCGTTGGGCCAGCGCAACCGGAGGTCACGCGCCCCGAACTCCTGCAGCGCCTGGATGATCGCCCAACCTGCCGCCAGCGGAAGGATGGACCACGGCGCACGATCGCCCGGACAGGGCAGCACGGCGGAGATCCAGAGGCCGCCGTCATCCGACACCCACGCGCGTCCGGTGCGGCCGCGGCCGGCGGTTTGCAGCCGGGCGCGCAGCGCGTGCCACGCGGGCAGGTGCCGGGCGGCGTTGTTCGTGGAGTCGATCTCGTCGGCCACATGCAGCGTCCATCCGTCGGCTGACGTGGTCGTCAGCTCGGGCGAATGGGACGCAAGCGGGCTCATGGGAGTGCACTAGGCTAACAGTGGCGCATCGGGGGCGCTGCGCAGGATTTGGCAATTCCTGCGCGGTATCGGCGAGCACGGCAAGAAACGCGGAGGAGGCCGCCAGTCACGTCGCTTTGCCGGGGCTCGTTTCGCGCGCCGAAACGATGGACCGCGGTCCGGACCGTGGCTGCCTGCGCTCGCAGGTGGAGCGCGGTGTCCCGAAAGCGCTACTTTGGCACACGCGAGCACACTCAACGCGGCTCCTGCAGGGCAGGATCCCTGATCCAGCGATCCTGATGCCGTTGTTGTGCGCACGGCCCGGCGGGGTAGGGAGACTCCGCCCTACATCGCAATCAGTGCCCCAGCGTGGAAATGAAGTAGCCGGCGGCGACGGCGGTGCCAATCACCCCGGCGACGTTCGGGCCCATGGCGTGCATGAGCAGGTAATTGCTGGAGTCGTAGCGCTGGCCTTCGTTGTGCGAGACCCGGGCAGCCATGGGCACGGCGGAGACGCCGGCGGAGCCGATCAGCGGATTCACCGGGTTGTGCGGCGAGAGCCAGTTCATGATCTTGGCCCCGAGGATGCCGCCGGCGGTGGAGAACCCGAACGCGACCACACCCAAGACGATGATCTTGATCGTGGCGGGAGCGAGGAAGGTCTCCGCCTGCATGGTCAGACCCACGCTCGTGCCGAGGAAGATCGTCAGCACGTTGATGATCTCGTTTTGGGCCGATTTCACCAGCCGCTCGGTGGCGCCACATTCGCGGAGAAAGTTGCCGAGCATCAGCATCGCGATCAGCGCGGAGGCGTCCGGCACGAGGAGGATGCAGATGATCATGACGACGATCGCGAAGACGAGCTTCTCGAGCTTCGAGACCTTGCGCAGCGATTTCATCCGGATCACGCGCTCCTTCTTCGTGGTGAGCAGCCGCATGATCGGCGGCTGAATCAACGGGACGAGCGACATGTAGCTGTAGGCGGCGACGGCGATGGCGCCGAGCAATTCCGGCGCGAGCTTGTTCGAAAGGAAGATCGCGGTCGGTCCATCCGCGCCGCCGATGATGCCGATGGACGCCGACTGCTTGGAGGTGAACCCGAGCAGGTTGGCGCCCATGAAGGTGATGAAGAGGCCGAGCTGGGCGGCGGCACCGAGCAGGAGCGTGCGCGGCATCGCGATCAACGGGCCGAAGTCAGTGAGCGCGCCGACGCCGAGGAAGATGAGCGGCGGGAAGAGCTCGAGCTTCACGCCTTGGGAGATGAAATCGTAAAGGCCGCCCTCCACGCGTTCGACGCGGAGCTTGAGTTTCTCGGAAGACTCATCTGTCGCCGGAGGCGAGGTGGGTTCGGGCAATACCTGCGCCTCGATCCGGAACACTGCTGACTGGCTAGTGCCGTCGGCGAGGCGATCGGTGGTAATGACGCCGCGGGTGGGCAGATTCGCGACCAAGGCGCCGAAGGCGATCGGGACGAGCAGGAGCGGCTCGAAGCCTTTCGCAATCGCGAGGTAGAGCAGCGCGGCGGCGATCGCCCACATGACCAGCATCTGCCACGTGATGGCCTGAAAACCCGTCGTTTGGAAAAAGCTGAGGAGTCCGTCGAGCATGGCGGGGAAAATCAGCGGGTTTTGTGGGAAGCGAAGATCTCGCGGCGGCCTTCGCGGGCCCAGTCGGCAGTGAGTTCGACGGGCATGATGGCGGCGATCCGATGCGGCCGTTCGACTTCCGCGGCGACGGCGGCGACGATGGCGGCGACGATTTCGCCAGGCAACCGTCCGTCGTTGGCGACGGGCGAGGTTCCGAGGCGGCTGGTCGGAGGGAGCACCGCGGTCTGCTGACCGCGTCGGAACAGGCGTCCGGTTATTTCCATCAGCGCCCAGATCGTGCCGAGCGCGATGAAGACGACGATGAGTCCGTTGAACTGAAAAGCCACGGAGTCACCGAATGAGGGGTATTCGGGCAGCGTGGCCAGTTGCGGGGCCGGGGGGACTAAGGCCATTGGAGCAGGGGTTGGGGCGATGAGCAGTTGGGGCTAGTTAGTTGGGTTCGAATTCGAGTGGTCAGTGGCTCCTGCGCTGACGGCGTGTTTGATCCGCCGGCGAATGCCGAGACAGAGGATGAGAAGACCGGTCAGGGCCAGGAGCTGGCCAGCGACCGTGGTGTAAATCCGGAGATTGCCCTCGAACGATGGGGCGACGACGCGCGCCAACGCCACGCCGAGGAACGCGGTGAGAACACCAGCGATCCAGGGACGCAGGTTGGCGGCGACGTTTTTCATCACTTGATGAGCGGCACGAGCGTCACGTAGATGCCCGTGAGAATCGCGGTGGTGATGACACCGCTGATGTTGGCGCCGAGCGCTTCGGGCAGGATGATCGAGTCCGGACGCGCCTTGAACACTTCCTTCTGCGCCACCTTGGCGTTGGACGGCACGCAGCTGACGCCGGCGATGCCGATCACTGGATTGATCTTCCGGCCGCTGAAGAAATACGCGAGATAGCCGCCGATGAGCCCGCCGATGCCGGACAGCAGCAGCGCGAGGATGCCGAGTACGAGCAGGATCAGCACCTTCGGGTTTAGGATCGTCGAGGCTTCGCAGAGCACGCCGAGCAACAGCCCGAGGAACATCGTGGAACCGTAGAGCAACGGGCCATCGATGAAGTTGATGAAGTATTGCAGGCCGGCCTCGCGCACGGCGACGCCGACGAACAGCGACAGGAACAGCGGCGCGGCGGAAGGGAACAGCAGGCAGAGCACCGTGCTGCCGATGACCGCGAACGCGAGTTTCTCATCCGAGGTGATCTTCGCGGGCGCTTTGGCCGGCATCTTGAGGCCGCGGAGCTTTGCGGGAACGAGCGCGCGGATGAGGTAAGGATAGCCGCCGTAACACAAGCCGAGATACAAGTAGGCGACTACCGTAATGGGAACGAAGAGGTCTTTCGCCAGCGTGAGCGAGGTGAAGAGCACCATCGGACCGTCGGCGCCCCCGACCATCGCGATCGACGCGGCCTCGCCGTAATTCAACCCCATCGCCACGGCGATCGGGAAAGTCGCGACCGTGCCGAGTTCGGCGCAAAGCGCGAGGAACATGCTGAGGAACGGCCGCGCGATCACGAAGCCGACGTCGAGCAGCACGCCGATGCCCATGAAGACGAAGCACGCGATCAGGCCGTTGCTGAACGCGAACGTGTAGATCGGCTGCAGGAAATCCACCTGCAGGATATACATCAAGTTGTCGGTGTTCTGGACCAGCGGCGCCATCATCAGCGTACCGGTCGTGTGTACGCCGGAAGCGACCGGCGCTTCCGTCACGGCCGCAGCCGTGGTCGGATCGAGGAAGAGCACCCCGGCGTTGACCGCGCACATGCCGAGTCCCATCGGGATCATGAGCAGCGGCTCGAGCACGCCTTTCTTGCCCAAATAGACAAGAAGCATACCGAGCAGCATCAGCCCGACGCGGCCCAGCAGCACGGGCAGATCAGACTGAAAGAGGGAGGTGAACCCCTGAAAGATGTTAAGGATATCTTGAAAATGCATTGAGCGGAAACGCAGGAAGGCATCGGCGCGAAGCCGTCAGCCTTTTTTTGGCGCGTTGATGCGGCGAATCAGAAGGAAGAGGACCTTCATGAGCGCGGCGACGCCCATCGAAATAACAATGGCGACGCCGAACATCACGAGAGCACTGACAATGGCGGTTTTCATGAACGAAGAGGGTAAGCCTTAGGCGGGCGGCGATGGGCTGAAGTGGCACGGGCGTCTCGTCTGTGGTGGTGGGCAGGATGCCCGGGCCACGCAGACGCCGGCCGCCCGACGTGGGCGGGACATCAGGCGATGCGCAGAAGGACGGTGCCTTCCTCGACACCTTCTCCCGGCGTGACGAGAATTTCGGCCACTTTGCCGGTTTTCGGCGCGAAGATGTAGGTGTTCATCTTCATCGCTTCGATCGTCGCGACCTGCGCGCCTTCCTGGACAGAATCGCCGACCTTGACGTCGACGGAAACGATTTTGCCGGCGAGCGGGCTGGGCACATCGCCGGCGCCACCCGCGGCTGCCGGACGCGCGGCGGGCGCGGGAGCGGTGGCAGCGGCGCTGACGGGCGCCGGAGCAGGAGCAGCGGCGGAACTAAAAACGGGAGCCGGCGCAGGTTTGGAAGGATCGTCGATCGTCTCGACGAGCACTTCATAAACTTTGCCTTCAATGGTGACGCGGAGCTTTTTCATGGAAGCGAACTGGAACTAGCGAACTTGGTGAGAGGAGTAGATTTGGCGACGGCCCTCGAGGGACCATTGCTGCATGAGCGTTTCGACGGACGGGCCGCCGGTGCGGATCGACGTGATCCGCGCCTGCGCACCGAGGTGAGCCGCCACCGCGGCGGCGATGATGGCGAGGGTTTCCGGGGTGGTTTCGACGGCTTCGGCCGGAGCGGAAACCGTGGCAGCCTTTGGCGCGACAACCGGATCGGGGTGCGTCGCGGCCAACCAGCGGCCGACCAGTGCGACCACGAGCATCAGCAGCGCGACACCTGCGAGGACGGCGAGCAGCGCGAGCCACTGGTTGCCGAAAAGCGGCCGGTGAGCCTGCGCGAGGCAGAGGGGAAGGAGGGAACTCATAGAGGAATATTGCCGTGCTTCTTCGGCGGGCGCGTTTCGCGCTTCGAGAGCGTGTTACGCAGGGCCATCGCGACCATGCCGCGGGTTTGGGCGGGTTCAATCACATCGGTGACCATCGCCTTGGCGGCGGCTTCATAGGGCGAGGCGAACTTTTCCCGATATTCCGCGGCGAGTTCCTTTTCCTTGGCCTTCGGGTCGGACGCGGCGGCAATTTCCTTTTTGAAGAGCACCTTGACCGCGCCTTCCGCGCCCATGACGGCGATCTCGGCGGAAGGCCAGGCGAACACCATGTCGGCGCCCATGTCGGCGCTGCACATGGCGAGGTAGGCGCCACCGTAGGCCTTGCGCATGATCACGGTGATCTTCGGCACCGTGGCCGAGGCATAGGCGAAGAGCATCTTCGCGCCGTGGCGGATGATGCCGCCGCGCTCCTGCGCGAGCCCGGGCATGAAGCCGGGAATGTCGACCAGCGTGACGACCGGGATGTTGAAGACGTTGCAGAACCGGATGAAGCGCGCGCCCTTGTCGGACGAATCGATGTCGAGCGTGCCGGCCTTCACCGCGGGATTGTTGGCGATGATACCCGCGACCAGACCCTGGATGCGCGCGAAGCCGACCACGAGGTTCTTGGCGAAGTCGCGATGCACCTCGAGGAAATCGGCGTCGTCCACCAGTCGGGCGATGACCTGGTGTACATCGAACGGCGCTTTCGAATCCTCGGGGATGATCTCATTCATCGCCGCGTCGCTCTCGAGCGAGATTACCGGCGTCGGCCGGTGCGGCGGATCCATCACGTTGTTCGAGGGCAGAAACGAGAAGAGCTTTTTCGTGATCGCAATCGCGTCCCCTTCGTTTTCGGCGATGAAATGCACGTTGCCGCTGACGCTCGCATGCGCTTCCGCCGTGGCGAACTGGCTGAGCGAGGCTTCCTGCCCGGTGGCCGCCTTGATGACCTCGGGGCCGCAGATGAACATCTGCGCGTTCTTCCGGGTCATGATGAGGAAGTCGGTCAGCGCGGGCGAATACGCCGCGCCGCCGGCGCAGGAGCCCGCGATGATCGAAATCTGCGGAATGACGCCGGACGCGAGAACGTTGCGGTAGAACACCTGGCCATAGCCGGAGAGCGACTCATCGCCCTCTTGGATGCGCGCGCCACCGGAGTCGTTGATGCCGATCACGGGCATGCCGGACTGCATCGCGTAGTCGTAGAGATCGCTGATCTTCTTCGAATGGATGCGGCCGAGCGCGCCGCCGCCGACGGTGAAGTCCTGGGAAAACGCCGCGACGGGCCGGCCGTCGACATAGCCGACGCCGGTGATGACGCCGTCGCCGGGGAAGGACTTGGTTTCGAGACCGAAATCGTGGCACGCATGCTGGGCATGCAGGCCGAATTCCATGAACGTGCCGGGCGTGAAGAGCGCCTCGAGCCGCTCGCGAGCGGACAGGAGGCCCTTCTTTTTGCGCTCCGCGAGCTTCGCGGCGCCGCCGGCCGCGTACGCGACCTGGCGTTTTTCCTCGAGCTGTTTGAGGAGGGCGGGAGAGATGGCCATGAGAGGAGAGACAGGGAAGCGACGCAGCGCGGCGCTTAGTTGGTTTTCGGCGCGCAGAATTCGGTCAGCACGCCGTGGGTGGATTTCGGGTGAAGGAAGGCGACGAGCTTGCCGGCGGCGCCTTCGAAAGGCTGTTCGTTGATGAGGCGGACGCCGTTGGCGGCCGCGCCCTTCAGCTGCGCGTGAATATCGGTCGTGGCGAACGCGACGTGGTGCACGCCCTCGCCATTCTTCTCGATGAACTTGGCAATCGGGCTTTCCGGCGAGGTGGGCTCGAGCAGTTCCAGGTGTACTTCGCCGACCGTGAAGAACGCCGTGCGAACCTTCTGCGACGGCACTTCTTCGCGGTGCTCGCACTTGAGCCCGAGAGATTTCTCGTAATACGGAATCGTTTCGTCCAAGGACCGGACGGCGATGCCGAGGTGATCGATTTTGGTGATCATGGGAGATGGAGGAGTCAGTGAATGCTCGCGGGGAGCACCTGATTTCGGATTGAGCGGCCAGTATGCTTGGTTCGCTCCGCTGGCACCTCGCATGGATTGGCCATTAATAAGCATCCCTTGGCAATATCTGCGGAGCGGCGGGTCATTCGAAGTTCTACTGTGTCTGGCTCCGAAAGATTTTGTTTATCCTCAAGCATCATGCCTGACCTACCTACGTCATCCCAAGTCTCTGCCGATCCCCTCGCGGCCGCGCTCGCGCGCTGGCGTGCGACCGTGGACGCCGAACTGAAGGGTGCGTCCTTCGAGAAGAAGTTCGTCACCCGGACGTTCGAGGGAATTTCCCTCCAGCCGCTCTACACGCGGGCAGACCTCGCCGGAGTGCCGCATCTGGGCACCGCGCCGGGCGCCGCGCCCTTCCTGCGCGGCACGCGGAAGCAAGGCTACAAGGACAAGATCTGGCGTATCGCGCAGGAGTCCACCGCCTCGGACGCTGAGGCGTTCAACACCGCGATCCGGCAGGATTTGGCCGCCGGGCAGGACGCGGTCGTGCTGCGACCGGATCTGGCGAGCCGCGCCGGTCGCGATCCCGACGCCGCCCGGCCGGAGGAACTCGGAGTCGACGGCGTCTCGCTCGCCACGCTGGACGATCTCAACACGGCATTGAAGGACGTCGATCTCACCGCTGTGCCCGTGAATGTGCAGACGGGAGCTGACGCGCTGCCGATCGCGGCGCTCTATCTGCAGCACGCCAAAATCCGCGGGGTCGACTGGACCCGGCTGACGGGTGCCGTGAGTGCGGATCCGCTTGGCGAATGGCTCGCGCGCGGCGAACTGCCGACGACGCTCGAGGAACTCTACGACAACCTGGCCGCGTGGACCAAGTGGGCCGGCAATCACGCGCCGGCGCTGCACACGATCGGAGTCAACGCGGCGATGTGGGGCGAGGCCGGCGGCACGGCGACGCAGGAACTGGCGTTCGCGCTGGCCGCGGCGGCCGAGTACCTGCGCGCGCTTTACCGGCATGGCTTGCGCAGCGAGTCGGTCGCCACGCGGATGAGCTTCCGGTTCGCGATCGGGCCGCAGTTCTTCACCGAGATCGCGAAATTCCGCGCCTTCCGTCCGCTCTGGACGCGCGTGGTGACGGCGTTTGGTGCGACCGCCGACACGGCGGCCGGGGCGAGCGTGCACGCGGTCACCGGGCATTGGGACAAGACGCTGCTCGACCCGCACGTCAACCTGCTGCGAGTCACCACCGAGGCGCTGTCCGCGGTGCTGGGCGGCTGCGACAGCCTGCACATCGCGCCGTTCGACGAGGTGGCCGGAAGCTCGGACGAGTTTTCCCGCCGGATCGCGCGCAACGTGCACACGCTGCTCGCGGAGGAATTCAGCTTCGCCGAGACCGCGGATCCCGCCGGCGGCTCATGGTATGTCGAAAAGCTCACCGACACGCTCGCGCGCAACGCGTGGGCGCTGTTCCAGGACATCGAGAGCAAAGGTGGGCTCACCGCCGCGCTCCGCGCCGGCTACCCGCAGCAACTGGTCGCGAAAGCGGCCGGAGAAAAGGCGGACGCGATCGCGAAACGGCGGCTCGGGTTGGTGGGCACGAACCTGTTCCCGAATCTGAAGGAGAAACCGCTCGCGCCGGTTTCCGTGGATACGAACGTACGCGCCGCCGAGCTCGTTGCGCGCGTGCGGGCCCGTCGCCGCGGGCCGCAGTCGCCGGCGCCGATCTCCGATTGGAATGCGCGGTTCAACGCCGCGCTGGCCGCGGCGCGCGACGGCGCGACCGTGGGCGAATTGAGCCGGATGGCCCAGGCGAGTGCGACCGGCGAAGGCGCGATCACTCCGGTGGTCGCACGCCGCGCCTCCGAGGCGTTCGAACAGCTCCGCGCGGCCTCCGCCGCGTTCGCGGCGAAAACCGGGGCGCGGCCGAAGGTCTTCCTCGCGAAAATGGGGCCGGTCCTGCAGCACAAGGCCCGCGCCGATTTCTCGGCCGGCTTCTTTGCCGTCGGCGGCTTCGAGTCGATCGGCAAGCAAAGCTTCGAAACGCCGGAAAGCGCGGCCGCGGCCGCGGTGGCGTCCGGCGCCAAGATCGCGGTGCTATGCTCGACCGATGACACGTATCCGGCGCTCGTGCCGGTGTTCGCCAAGGCGGTGAAAGCCGCCGCGCCGAAGACGACCGTGGTGCTCGCCGGACTGCCCGCCGACGCGGCGGTCGTCGCCGCGTTCCGCGAAGCGGGCGTCGACGAGTTCATCCACATTCGCGCCAACGTCTACGAACTCCTGGCCAAGTTTCAGAAGCAGATCGGAGCCCTGTAATGAAGAACCTACCTGATTTCACCAAACTCGCCTACGACTCCTTCGCGTCGCTCGACGCGAAGGGCGGCCCCAAGGTGGAGGGCGAGCCGGCGATGACCTACGAGCATATTCCCGTCAAACCGGTCTACACCGCGGCGGATCTGCCCGCCACGAGCGAACTCGACACGATGCCTGGCCTCGCGCCGTTCACCCGCGGGCCGTATGCGACGATGTATGTCGGCAAGCCGTGGACCGTGCGCCAGTACGCCGGGTTCTCGACCGCCGAGGAGTCGAACGCTTTCTACAAGCGCAATCTCGCCGCCGGCCAGGCGGGTTTGTCCGTCGCGTTCGATCTCGCGACGCACCGCGGCTATGACAGCGATCACCCGCGTGTCGTCGGCGACGTCGGCAAGGCCGGCGTGGCGATCGACTCGATCCTCGACATGCAGACGCTGTTCAAGGACATCCCGCTGAACAAGGTTTCGGTGTCGATGACGATGAACGGCGCGGTGCTGCCGGTGATGGCGTTCTACATCTGCGCCGCCCTCGAACAGGGCGCGAAACTCGAGGAACTCGCAGGCACGATCCAGAACGACATCCTGAAGGAGTTCATGGTGCGGAACACCTACATCTATCCGCCGACTCCCTCGATGAGGATCATCGCCGACATCTTCGCCTACACCTCGACGAAGATGCCGAAGTTCAACTCCATCTCGATCTCCGGTTATCACATGCAGGAGGCCGGAGCCACGGCGGACCTCGAGCTGGCCTACACGCTGGCCGACGGTCTCGAATACCTGCGTACCGGGGTGAAGGCGGGGCTGGGCATCGACGCGTTCGCGCCGCGGCTCTCGTTCTTCTGGGCGATCGGCAAGAACTTCTTCATGGAAGTCGCGAAGATGCGCGCCGCGCGCACGCTCTGGTCGGAGATCGTCGGCCAGTTCAATCCGAAGAATCCGAAATCGCGCGCGCTGCGCACGCATTCGCAGACGTCCGGCTGGTCGCTGACCGAGCAGGATCCGTTCAACAACGTCGCGCGCACTTGCCTCGAGGCGCTGGCGGCCGCCTGCGGTCACACGCAGTCGCTGCACACCAACGCGCTCGACGAGGCGATCGCGCTGCCGACCGATTTCTCCGCGCGCATCGCGCGCAACACGCAGCTGCACCTCCAGCAGGAAACCGGCATCTGTCAGGTCGTCGATCCGTGGGGCGGCAGCTACTACGTCGAGGCGCTCACGCACGAGCTGCTCACGAAGGCCCGCGAGCATCTCGCCGAGGTCGAGAAGCTCGGCGGCATGACCAAGGCGATCGAAGCGGGCATTCCGAAGCTCCGCATCGAAGAGGCCGCGGCGCGTCGTCAGGCCCGGATCGATGCCGGCAAGGAGACGATCGTCGGACTCAACAAATACCGGCTCGAGAAGGAAGCGCCGCTCGACATTCTCGAAGTCGACAACACCGCGGTCCGCGAGGCGCAGATCAAGCGGTTGAAGGAACTCCGCGCGACGCGCGATGAGCAGAAGTGCCAGGCGGCGCTCGGCGCGTTGACGACGTCGGCCAAGAGCGGACAGGGCAACCTGCTCGAACTCGCCGTCGCCGCCGCGCAGGCGCGGGCCACGCTGGGCGAAATCTCCGCGGCGCTCGAGACGGTGTTCGGACGCTATCAGGCGCAGATTCGCTCGATCTCGGGCGTGTACCGCCAGGAATTCGGGGAGGACAAAGCCGTGAAGAAGATCAAGGACAAGGTCGCGCAGTTCGAACAACGCGAGGGCCGCCGGCCGCGCATCCTGATCGCCAAGCTGGGGCAGGACGGCCACGACCGCGGTGCCAAGGTGGTGTCGACCGCGATGGCGGACCTCGGTTTCGACGTCGACATTGGGCCGCTCTTCCAAACGCCGGAAGAGGCGGCGAAGATGGCGGTCGAGAACGACGTGCACGTAGTCGCGATGAGCTCGCTCGCCGCGGGTCACAAGACACTGCTGCCGGCGCTGCGCGACGCGCTGAAGGCGGCCGGTCGCGACGACATCATGATCGTGTGCGGCGGCGTGATCCCCGCGCAGGATTACGACTTCCTGCTCGCGAACGGTGCCAGCGCGATCTTCGGGCCCGGCACGGTGATCCCGAAGTCGACCGACCGCGTGCTCGACCTGCTGCTCGAGCGGCTCGAACCGGCGAACGCGTAAACTTCGACCGAGACACAGCTCACTTCGAGGCCCACGTCGCGAGACGTGGGCCTTTTTCATGATCGCGGAAATCCGAAACAGAGGCGCGTTGGAGAAGGGCAGACAGAGCGATCAAGAGAGCGCTCCTCGCGGGCAGCGTCACTCGGGCGGCCAGGCGATGAGGCCGGTATCCAGATCGTAGAGGGCGTGGATGATCTTCACGCCGCCGGCCGCTTCGCCGAACACGGCTTCGGCGCGAATGCGTGCCGCCACGCTGCGGGCGTTTTCCGCCACGACTGCGTCGGCGAGAGGTCCGGGCGCCGTCCGGCAGCGCTCCACCGCCGGGCGGATCGCCTGCACCAGCGAAGCGATGTGACCCGGCGCCGTCGCGGAATCGATTGCCGCGGCGACGGCTCCGCACCGCTCATGGCCCAGAACCACCACGAGCTTCGTGCCGAGATGCGCGACCGCGTACTCGACGCTGCCGAGCGCGTGCTCGTCCAGGAGGTTTCCAGCGGAGCGGATCACAAAGAGATCACCCAAGTTCTGACTGAACACGATTTCCGGTGACACCCGAGAATCCGCGCAGGCGATGATCACAGCGAACGGATGCTGAGCCTGCGCAATTTCGGCGCGCCGCGCCGCCGTCAGCAGGACCTCCGAGGTTGTCGTTTCCACATAGCGCTGGTTTCCCGCCTTGAGGCGCGCGAGCGCCGTTTCAGCGCTGACGACGGCGTGAGCGTGCGGCATGTGATCGGCGGCCCAGTGGTTTGTGCACGGCAACAGGCCCAGCGACAGGCCGAGCCAGACTCTGGCGGTTTTCATCTTGGGTGAGTGCTGAAGCTTGGACGACGTGACGGAGTGAATCCGGTCAGTCGGCTCGTTGTGCATCGGTTGGCGGCGCGTCGCGAGACAAACCCGGTGGTGGCCGGCAAAACCCGGAGCCGTGCGGTTCGGCTTCTCGGGATGAGCGCTCGCTTGAAAAGCCGCGCCGGATCGTTGTTGATCATCCGTCCACGTCGCCATGCCGAACCTGCCAGCCGATCCTCATCACGAACACTGTCCGCAGCCGCGGCCCGATTGGGTGCCGGAAAACGCGGGACCGGGCTTCGCCACGCGCGTGATGCAGGGCGCCACGCCGGTCGTAACGGCGAAGTTCGGCGTGGGGGCGCGGCGCACGAAGCTGAGCGTGGAGGATTACGAGCGCGGCGTGCTTGCGGGAGATCGGACGACGCTTGGCCGCGCGATCACGCTGATCGAGAGCAACGCGCCGGCGCATCAGGAGCAGGCGCAGCAGTTGCTCGCGCGGCTGCTGCCGCACACGGGCAAGTCGAAGCGGATCGGCATCACGGGCATCCCGGGCGCGGGGAAGAGCACGTTCATCGAAGCGTTCGGGACGTATCTCACCGGGCAGGGGCACGAGATCGCGGTGCTCGCGATCGATCCGTCCAGCACGCTCACCGGCGGCAGCATATTGGGCGACAAGGTCCGGATGGAGCAGCTCAGCCGGCAGGCGGGCGCATTCATTCGTCCGTCGCCGTCGGGCGGTTCGCTGGGCGGCGTCGCACGGAAAACACGCGAGGCGATTCTCGTGTGCGAGGCGGCGGGATTCGATGTGGTGTTGGTTGAAACCGTCGGCGTCGGCCAGAACGAGGTGACGGTGCGTTCGATGGTGGATTTTTTTCTCGTGCTGATGATTGCCGGCGCGGGCGACGAGATGCAGGGCATCAAGAAAGGCGTGATCGAGCTCGCCGATGCGCTCGTGATCAACAAAGCCGATGGCGACAACCTGCCGCGCTGCACCGCGACGCAGGCCGAGATGAAGCGTGTGCTGCACTACCTGCATCCGCCGACGCAGGGTTGGCATACGCCGGCGCTGCTCGCGTCGTCGCTCACGCACGCGGGCGTGCCGGAGGTGTGGAAGGCGACGGAGGATTTTTTCAACAACACCCGCGGGAGCGGCGTACTCGTGCAGCGGCGACAGCAGCAGACGGTCGAGTGGATGCACGCGCTTGTCATGGAGAGCCTGCGGGCGCGGTTTTACGCGTCGCCGGGGGTGAAGGCGCATCTCGCGGCCGTCGAGGAAGCGGTGGCCAATGGCCGGCAGCCCGCGCTCGCCGCGGCGATGGAGCTGCTAAAACTCGGGTGAAGCTCCCGCGGCTCGCGTGGCAGGACCACGCGTTCAAAGCTGTAGCGGCATGCCGATTTCGACGATCTGCGCCGGCGGCACGTGGAAATAGTCTTTCGCCGGCGTGGCGTTGCGCAGCAGAAAATCGTAGAGCCGGATCTGCCAGCGCGCCATCCGCGCATCACCGCCGGGCAGGATCGATTCACGATTGAAGTAGTAGGTGGCGGTTGCCGGATTGATCGGCACGCCGCGCTGACGCACGCGTTCCATCAGCTCGGCGGCGTCGGGGGATTCCATGAAACCATACCGGCCCACCGCGCGCCAAATGCCTTCGCCGATTGTCCGCAGCTCGAGCCGGCTGGCGTCATCAATCGTGGGCACCTCCTCGGTCATGAGGCTGAGGAGGACGACCGTCTGGTGCAGCGCGCGGCTCGATTTCACCTGGTGCAGGAGCGCGATGGGCGTGCCCTCCGGCCAGCCGGCCAGATACACGGCGGCACCGGACGGGCGCACCAGATGCGGGCTCCGCGCGATTTCGGTGAGTTCGTCCTCGGTGACGCTGCGACCGTAGACGCGGCGGTGAGTTTCGGCGCGGCCAATTTTCCACGTGCACATGATCGCGAACACACCTGCGCCGATGGCGAGGGGGAACCAGCCGCCGCCGGCGAGCTTGTGCAGATTGGCGCCGAAGAAGCCCAAATCGAGGAACAGGAACAATCCGCCCAGGCTGAACGCCACCCAGCGTGGTTGCCGCCACACCCGGCGGGCGACGAGGAAGTAAGCGACGGTGGTGATCGCCATCGTGCCGGTCACGGCGATGCCATACGCAGCGGAGATCTGCGCGGTCGAGCGGAACGACACGACAGCGAGAATCGAGCCGAACGCGAGCAGGGCGTTGACGAGCGGCAGATAGATCTGTCCGAAAAATTCGGCGTGAGTGTGCGTGATCTTCAACCGCGGCAGATATCCAAGCTGGATCGCTTGGCGCGTGAGCGAGTAGCTGCCCGAAATCAGCGCCTGGCTCGCGATCACCGCGGCGACGAAGGCGAGTCCGGTGAGCGCGAGCCGCGCCCAGCCTTGCGGCGCGAGCGCGTAGAACGAGTTCGTCACATCGCCGGGGTGCGCGAGAATGTAAGCGCCCTGGCCGAAGTAGCTCAGCAGCAGTGCGGGAAACACGCCGCCATACCACGCCCATTGAATGGCGCGGCGGCCGAAGTGCCCCATGTCGGCGTAGAGCGCCTCGGTGCCGGTGAAGGCGAGCACGACCGCACCGAGCAGCGCGACGATTTCGCCCGGAGGATGGCGCAACATCGCGAGCGCGTAGAGTGGGTTCAGCGCGCGCAGCACGCCGGGGTGCTGCATCAGCTGCGACAGCCCGAGCAGCGCGATCACGGCGAACCACGCGGCCATCACCGGTCCGAACACGCGGCCGATCCGCATCGTGCCATGATGCTGGAACCAGAAAAGTCCGAGGAGAATCAGGCATGACGCGGGCACCACCACCGATTCGAGTCGGGCGTCGATCGCGGTGAAGCCCTCGGCCGCGCCGAGCACCGAAATGGCCGGAGTGATGACACCGTCGCCGTAGAGCAGCGCAGCGCCGGCGAGGAGCATCACAACCACCGGCCCGAGCCGGCGTACCCCGGTGTCCTTGCCGGCGTGGAGTAGCGCCATCAGCGCGAATACACCCCCCTCGCCGCGATTGTCCGCGCGGCAGATGAACGTGACGTATTTGACGCAGACGATCAGGACGAGCGCCCAGAAGACCAGCGAGACGGCGCCGAGCACGCCCGCTTCGATCGACACGCCGGCCGGCAAGTTGGCCATGCACTCCTTGAGCGCGTAGAGTGGGCTGGTGCCGATGTCGCCAAACACGACACCGAGGGCCCCGAGTACGAGCGCCCGGTTGAGTGGCTCACGCGGTGCGTCCGTTCGCGAGGTGAGGGCAGGGAAAAGCCATCGCTGCGCGGGGTGCGGCGGCGCGGCCGCGCCGGTCTCGGCCGGGGCGGAGTTGGGTATGGAATGTCGCATGGAGGTATCCGGGCACGCACAGCCACAGCCAGTCCGGAGCGGGGGCCAGGACGTGCGATCACAACGAGCGACCGCGGACACTTCGCGGGATTGCGAGTGTGTGGTATCGCCCTTCCCAATGCCGACGAGGTTAGCTGACGGGCTAGGTCCTAGGAAGTGACCCCGCCGAAGAGAGCTTCGGCGTGCGCCCCGGGCAACAGCGATGAGCCGCTGTCGCCGGTGGTTCCCCCGCGTCGCCGCACAGGAAATTGCGGCGACTTAGGCGTTCGCTACCAAAGAACGCTGCAGAGGGTAGATGGGGGGCGAGGCTTCTCAAGCGGCGCCTGGTGGCGGTCGCCCAACTTGATGGGGCTGCTCCAGAAGCAGGTTTTTTCGCCAGGCATGGCCCGCGGTTTGGAGCCGCCTCGGCGACTTACGCGACGGGCAACGTATCCATCACCTGGGCGAGGGCTTCGTCGAGTTTCCGCAACGTGACGGGTTTGGTCAGGTGAACGGAGAAGCCGGCATCATAAGCATTTTGGATGTCGATTTCCATGCCATGTCCGCTGAGCGCGATCCCGCGCAGTCCGTAGACCTGCCGCAAGTGCCGCATCAACTGCAGCCCATCGCCGTCCAGCAAGCCGAGATCGGAAATCACGAGATCGAAACACTGGTTCGCCGCTTCGCGCTGAGCCGAATCCACGCCCTCGGCGGTGGTGACCGTGTGACCGCGGCGGCGTAGCAACGAGCCGAACGCGGCGCGCGTCGGCGCGTGATCTTCGACCACCAGGATCTTGAGCGAGCGCGATGGCCGCGGTTCGCCCACCAAATTCATCGGCGCCGCCTGGATCGATCCTGGCTGCAGCGGCAGCTCGATGATCACCGTCGAACCGCGATCGAGTCCGGCGCTCTCCGCCCAGATTTTTCCGCCGTGGTCGCGCACGATCGAGCT
This sequence comes from Opitutus terrae PB90-1, assembly GCF_000019965.1. GTDB lineage: Bacteria > Verrucomicrobiota > Verrucomicrobiia > Opitutales > Opitutaceae > Opitutus > Opitutus terrae. Next base: position 4,321,594 of record NC_010571.1, on the reverse strand, counting down.
CGAGATCGTCAAACCGAGCCCCAGTCCCCCCAGTCGAGGCTCCGCGCCTTGGCCACTCTGGTAGAAACTTTCGAAGATCCGTTCCAAGTCGTCCGGCGCAATGCCGATGCCGGTATCGATTACCTCGAGTCGCCACGTGCCGTCCGCGACCTGGCTGCGCAGCCGAATCGATCCGCCCGACGGCGTGAACTTGGCGGCGTTGCGGAGGATGTTCCAAAACACCTGCTGGAGCCGCACGGAGTCGCCCCACAGTGGCGCGTCCGAGGGATCGAGCTCCCACCCGAGTGTGATGTGTTTGGTCACAAACTCGGGTTGCACCGTCTCGACCGCCTGCCGCAGGACGGCGTGCCCCTCGCACCGGGCGAACTGCAGGTGGAGCTTGCCGCGCGTGACCCGCGAGACGTCAAGGAGATCGTCGATCAGTCGGGCTTCGAGCTCGATGCTCGCCCGCACGACGGCGAGGTCGTCGTGGAGCGCCGCCGGCACCAACGGCGAGCATTCGAACTCGGCCGCGATCATTAGCGCCGGCGTCAAGGGCGTGCGCAGTTCGTGACTCAGCATCGCGAGGAAACGGTCCTTCGCCCGGCTGGCGGCGAGCGCCTGGTCCCGCGCGGCTTCCAACTCCGCTTCCACGCGTTTGCGCGCGGTGACGTCGGTGATCACGCCGAGCAAGCGTCCCGGCCGGCCGTTGGCATCGTAGTCGGCGCGGCCGCGATCTGACATCCAGTGCGTGCTGCCGTCGGGCCGCACGATGCGGAACTCGACGGCATAGGGCTCGCGCTTCTCCAGCGCGTCGGTGATCGCGTGCGACACGCGAGCGAGATCCTCGGGGTGGACCAATTGCCGCGCGGCCTCAACCGTGCCGGAAAACTCCGAGATCCCGAACAGGCGGTAGAGTTCGGGCGACCAGTGGACTCGGCCCGTGGCGACCTCCCACGACCACACGCCCGTCTCGGCGCCGGCGAGGGCGAGCTGCAGCCGCTGTTGACTCTCTGCGAGCGCGGCCTCGCTACGTTTGCGGTCGGTAATATCGGCACTGGCGCCCACGAAACCGCAGAACTCGCCCGAGGCTGACCAGCGCGGGCGCGCCCAGGATTCACACCAGCGCCACTGGCCGTCATGTCGGCGAACGCGAACCTCGGCGGCAAACGGACGCCGGTCGCGCACGCAGGCGAGGAATTCCGTGGCGTAGCGGGCGGCGTCGTCCGGATGCAGGAGTTCGCGCCAGCGTGCGCCGTTCATTTCCTCGGCCTTGACGCCGAAGAACTCGCAAAACGTGCGGTTCACGAACTGCTGCCGCCCGTCCGCATCGTGCACCCAGACGACGAGCGGCAGGCCGTCCGCCACCGTGCGGAAGCGCTCCTCGCTCTCGCGCGAGGTGTCATCGACCTGCAGGCGCCGCCGCAGCTCAGCGCGCGCGCGGTCGTTGGCCCGATGCATCAGCTCAATCGCGCCGATGACTGGGGCGGCGGCCGCAAGGAAAGCGAACACGCCCATCCAGTCGCGCGCGGTGAGGGGCAGCGGGGCGGAAGTCGGCGCGACGAAGGCAATCGCCGCCACGACTCCGCTGAGCACGGCGGCGAAAATCGCAGCGGGCAGGCGGCCATACCAGGCGGCGCAAGCAATCGCGGGAAAGAAGAACGCGAACTGCAGCGCATCGGGATCCAGCAGCGGGGCGACGGCTCCGCGGACCAGCGCCGCGGCGCCGACGGCCAGCACGGCTACAGCAAACTGGCTGAAAGTCGCGCCGGAACGCGGGGCGGGGCGGGCGTAGGAATTCGGACGCGGGGATTCGTCTGGACGCGCGTGCACGGGGTTGCCGGAGCCGGCTCCAAGTCAGCGGGTACCCTACGCAGCGTCGACCTCTTTTGTCATAAGATCGCATCATGCATTGCCTGATTTTGGCATCAGGGGCCACGCGGAGCCGGGCCAACGGCCTGGTCTGATGTCGGGACGTGGCCTCAGGCAACCACGGCAACGCGGTAACCACAGCGCCCCATGGGTCGACTGACTTACCGCACCTGAACGCCGCCGGAGGGACGAGAAGCGTTCGCGCTACAGGAACAGCGCGCCACCGAGCAGGAGGATTGGCAGCAAGATCGGCAGACTGAACTTGAGGATGTAGCCGAAGAACGTCGGGGTGTGCACGCCCATGCTGTCAGCGATCGACTTCACCATGAAATTCGGGCCGTTGCCGATGTAGGTCATCGCGCCGAAGAACACCGCGCCGAGACTCACGGCGACGATCAGCCGCGCGTCCTTGGGCCAGGCGCGGAGCACGGCCACGACCTCCGCTTCGCTCTGCGGATTGGCCGGAAAATCCTGCGGGTGCTCGGCCTGCGCGGTCGTTTCCGCGAGGCGGAGGAAAGTCGCGTAGGTCGGCGCGTTGTCCAGCACTGCAGACAAGCTGCCGGCGGCGACATAGTACTGGAACGGCTTTTTCACGCCGAACTCCTGACCGTGTTGATCGATGTAGCCGAGTGCAGGCATCATCGTCGCGAAGATGCCGGCGAAGAGGAACGCGACCTCCTTGATCGGGCCGAAGCTGAACTGGTTCTCCGCGTGGACGGGATTGGGCGTCAGCCGGTAGGAAGCGGCGGCCGCGGCGAGCATCACGATCTCGCGGAGGAAGTACGTATCCGGCAGGAACACGGCGCCGATGATGGCGCCAAGGAAGAGCAGGTTGATCTTGCCCTCGAAGCGCACGCCCTCGGATGGCCGCTTGATGTCCTGCTGAATTTTCTGTGGCGCGTGCTTCAGGCTGCGGCGATCGAACAGGTAGAAGGCGGCGAGCAGGCACGCGACGGTGAACAGCCACTGGAAAGTGACATGGCTGACGAGCCAGAAAAACGGGATGCCCCGGAGGTAGCCGAGGAACAACGGCGGATCGCCGATCGGCGTGAGCGCGCCACCGACGTTCGAGACGACGAAGATGAAAAAGACGACGTGATACGGACTGATCCGGATCTTGTTCATCCGGATCCATGGCCGGATCATGACCATTGACGCGCCGGTGGTGCCAATCACGTTGGCGACGACGGCGCCGATGGCCAGGAACACGATGTTGGCCAGCGGGGTGGCTTCGTCCTTTACCTTGATGTGGATGCCGCCGGCGACGACGAACAGCGAGCCGATCAGACAGATGAACGAGAAGTATTCCTGCAGCGTGTGCACCACCGTGGTCCCGCCGCTCGGCACCTGCAGCAGGTAGTAAGCGATCACCATTAGCCCGAGTCCGATCGCCACGTGCGGATAGTAGTGCTCCCAGAAATGCTTCACGCGCGGCGGCGTGAGGGGCATGACGGCGATCAGCAGCAGCAGCAGCGCGAAAGGCGTGACCAGCCACAGAGGGATATTGGCCGCACTGGAGGCGACCGTGGAAAGAAAGACCGGCAGGAACATAAAAGCGCCCATTCAGGAAAAAACGCGACATCTGCTCAATGCCCAAAGGGACCGGTGGCACGGTCAGAGTCGCTGCGCATAACGACCATTAGCCGCCGATTGCGTCGTCGGGAGAGGGCGAGGGCCGCGGTGTCGACGGTCAGAAACTTATCCTTAGGGAGGCGGGGCGGGGAAGGGAACGTCGCTGCCGTGCAGCTTCTTTTCCGCGGACGGATCGCCGTCCTGCAGATAGCGCGCGGCAAGATTGCGCAGCCGCTGGCCGGAAACCCGCACCTTCGCCGTGCGCCGCCACCAGCCGCGGTTGTCGGAACTCCAGAAAAAGTCCCGCACCTCGTCGCGAACCCGCCGCATGGAGGGCGCGTCCCCTGCGCCAGAGATGAGCTGGCGATCCGCCGAAAAATAATCGTAGTCCATCCAAAGGATCAGCCAGGCCACCAGTCGGGCGTGGGGATAGAGGCAGCGCCAAAAAACGCGCCGCTCGAACTGGTCGGTCGGACAGCGTTGTTGGGCGCAGAAGCTCTCGCGGAAAGTCGGCATGCGGCTGAGCGGCGTTTTCGTACTAGCCCTCGGCAAATCACACTCAAGCCGTATCTTGCCAATGACACACTGGAGGGGGTCTTTCGTTTTTTTTGGGGCCCAGCGGAACGCCCGGAACCGTCTCCGGCAAGCGCGCCGGCGAGGCGTCCATGCCACGCGAACTGGCCGGCAGGGCGAGCGCACGCGACGACAGTTTGGTTGAATTAACCGCTACCGTGACAGCATCGGCGGCTCGTCGATCGTGTCCGCGCCGGGCCCGTAGATTCGCGCCAGCATTTCGCGCCAACGCGCGTCATCGAACTCACGACGGCGCACGGCGCGGTACTCGGCGTCACCGGCGAAGAAGATGAAGACGAACAGCACCGCGAGCAGGAATTGCGACTGCCAGATTGCATAGGCGATGCCGCCGGCGCAGACGATCTTTCCGATCGTCGCGGCCGTACGCGTGGCGCGGAGGTAGGGCATCCGATTGGCCAGGATGGCGCGGAGGATCCGGCCACCATCCATCGGGAAAGCCGGCAACAGGTTGAAGCAGCCCATGATGAAGTTGGCCTGGAGCAGCAGGTGCGCGAAGCCCTCGGCCGTGGCCAGAAATTCGCTCTCCATCGGGAATCCGGCCGGCAGGCCGAAGAAAAGCGCGAGCACGCCGACGATCGCAAAGTTCACCGCCGGGCCGGCGAGCGTGATGAGGAACTCGCGCATCGGCTCCCGGGGGATGGCCTCGAACTCCGCCATGCCGCCGATCGGCATCAGCAGAATCCGTCGCACGCCGATGCCGAAATGCATCGCGGTGAAGGAATGTCCCAGCTCGTGCAGCACCACGCAGGCGAAGAACGCCAGCAGCGAGCCGACAAACCACATCACGCCGATCCAGCCGCCTTCCTGCCAGCCCTCGTACCCGATCCACGCAAGCAGCAGGAAAAAGCTCCCGTGGAGGGCGAGTTGAATCCCGCGGATCCGGAAAAGGTTGAGCGACCAGCCAAACATGGGCGCACTCAATGCGCCTGGAAGGAAACCGCCAGCGCGGAATGCGAGGAGAGCGCGGCGGCGGCGTGGTCCGGATGTGGCACGGGCATCTTGCCCGTGGGGCTACTCCCGGAATCACGGGCGAGACGCCCGTGCCACGGCTGCGGCTACGAACAAAACGGACCATGGGCGGGGCGGCCTGTGTCACGTCACGTCCCATCCTGGGTATTTACTTTCTGGGGCGCGTTCGTTTCGCTCGCCGCTATGTCCGACCTCGCCAAGCCCGCCAGTATTCTCGTGATCGATGACGACGCGGAGATCCGCTATTCGTTGTCGCGGGTGTTGTCGTCGCGTGGCTACACCGTGCTGGAGGCGCCGAACGGCGAGCAAGGCGTGGTGGCGGTGAAAAAGGGTCCGGCGCCCGACCTGGTGCTGCTTGATGTGCGTATGAGCGGAATGGGCGGGATCGAGGCGCTGCAGTTGATCCGCAGCGCGAATCCGAAGCAGCTGGTGATTTTGATGACGGCGTTCGGCACGGCGCAGACGGCGATCGAGGCGATGAAATACGGCGCCTTCGATTACGTGATGAAGCCCTTCGATCCGCAGAAGGTGCTGGCGCTGGCCGACGCGGCGCTGAAAACGCGCGCCGACCTGCGCGCGGTCAGCGACTACAAGCCGACGATCAACGCGGACGACTATCGCGAAGGCATCGTCGGCAGTTCGCCGGTGATGCAGGAAGTGTTCAAGATCATCGGCCAGGTGACGGCGAGCGACGTGACGGTGATGATCACCGGCGAGAGCGGCACGGGCAAGGAACTGGTGGCGCGCTCGATTTGGAAGCACAGCCACCGCTCGAGCAAACCGTTCATCGCGGTGAACTGCGCGGCGATTCCCGACAACCTGATCGAGAGCGAGCTGTTTGGGCACGAGAAAGGCTCGTTCACCGGCGCGACGGGCCAGCGACTCGGCAAGTTCGAGCTGTGCGACGGCGGCACGATTTTTCTCGATGAGATCGGCGACATGGCGCTGGCGACGCAGACGAAGATCCTGCGCGTGTTGCAGGCCGGGGAGATCCAGCGCGTCGGCGGCACGGAAACGATCCGCGTCGACGTCCGCGTCCTTGCCGCGACGAACAAGGACCTCGAGGCAATGGTAAAGGCGAAGACATTCCGCGAGGACCTCTACTACCGGCTCAATGTCGTGCGGATCAAGATGCCGCCGCTGCGCGAACGCGCGGAGGATATTCCGCAGATCGTCGATTTTTGCCTGCAGAATCTGGTGAAGCAGAAGAAGGCGCGCGCCACGAAGGTCTCGCCCGAGGCGATGGCGGCGCTGACGCGGCATTCGTGGCCGGGCAACGTGCGCGAACTCGAGAACGTGATTTATCGCAGCGCGGTGATCGCGCAGGGCGAGGCGATTCTCGAGAAGGACCTGCCGGCGGAACTGCGCACGGGGTTGACCGAGCCGGTGGCGGCCGCGGAGTCAGGGGCCGCATCCGAACGGTCCGCGGTGACCACCCGCACCGAGCCGGCACTCACGCGCGAGCGGGCGCTGGATTTTGTCTTCGCGAGTTACGCGGCCGAGGACGAACCGCTCCTGCCGCGACTCGAACGCGAGCTGATCGACCGCGCGATGACTGCGGCGGCCGGCGACGCGGCCAAAGCGGCGAAGCAGCTGGGCTTGACGAAGGCGGCGTTGCAGAAGCGGCTGGGGACCGTCGAATGAGGCAGCGCGGGCGCGGCGCGTCAGACCCGCACGGGGCTTTCGCCGTTTGTGGGGAAAGGTAGGGCCCGACCGCCGGGCGGGCCGGGAGGGACATGCAAGCATCGGGGAAATTTCGGCGGGCCCAGCGGTCCCGCGCTACCTTCGGTCCATTTACGGCGGCTGACGAGCGAAGCGTCGCGGGGTCTACAACGCGTTCGATGCCGCACGGCGGCGTTGGCATCGCGGCGCGGATGTGACAGGTCGGGGATATGAAGATCCGCGTTGCCGGCTTGATTGGTGTCCTCGTCACGTTGGCGAACCTGTCCGCACCGGCGGCACTCGCGGCCACGGAACCTGCGGCGGTGCCGGGCGGCGAGTTGATCACGTTTGAGTTTGCCCAATCGAAGATCTTTCCCGGCACCCGGCGCGAGGTGACGGTTTACGTGCCGCAGCGCTACGATCCCAGCCGGCCGGCGTGCGTCTATGTGAATCAGGACGGCGTGCAATTCAACGCGCCCGCGGTATTCGACCAGCTCATTGCCGCGGGCGAGATGCCGGTGACCATTGGGGTGTTTGTCCGGCCCGGCGTGCTGCCGGCGGCGAATCCCGCGACCGCGCTGGACCGGATCAACCGCAGCTTCGAATACGATTCGCTCAGCGATGCCTATGTCCGGTTCCTGCTCGAGGAACTGCTCCCCGCGGTCGAAACGAAAGTGACGGGCGATGGTCGGGCGCTGCGGTTGTCGCGCTCGGGCAACGACCGGGCGATCGGCGGGGCGAGCAGTGGCGGCATCGCGGCGTTCACGGCGGCATGGGAGCGGCCCGATGCGTTCACGCGCGTGTTCAGCGCGATCGGCAGCTATGCCGGATTGCGCGGCGGCGATGCTTATCCGGTGCTCGTACGCAAGACGGAGCCGAAGCCGATCCGGGTGTTCCTGCAGGACGGCGCGAACGACCTGAACAATTTCGCCGGTGACTGGTGGATGATGAACCAGACGATGGAACGCGCGCTCGCGTTTGCCGGATACGAGGTGCGCTCCGCCTGGGGCGAGCGCGGGCACGACAATCACGATGCGACGGCCGTGTTCGCCGACGCGATGCGCTGGCTGTGGCACGACTGGCCGCAGCCGGTGCGCGGCGCGCTCACGAAAAACCCGACGCTCGCCGGCGTGCTGATTCCCGGCGAGGACTGGCAACTCGTGAGCGAGGGGCATGTGCTGACGGAAGGTCCCGCCGTGAATCGCGCGGGCGAGGTGTTCTTTGACGATATTCCCGCGAGCAAATGCTATCGCGTCGGCGCGGACGGGCGCGCGACCGAGTTTATTGCCGACACCCAACGATCGAACGGGCAGATCTTCGGGCCGGATGGACGGCTTTACGCCGTGGCCACGGCGACGAAACAGATCCTCGCTTACGATCAGGCGGGACAATCCGCGGTGATCGCCGAAGGGATCGCCGGCAACGACCTGGTCGTGGCGCACAACGGCAATCTCTACGTGACGGCGCCGGCGGGTGCGGGGAGTCGCGAGCCGAGTCGCCTCTGGCTGATCCGGCCGGACGGAACGAAGCAGTCCTTCGATACCGCGCTGCGCTACACGAACGGCGTGGCGCTGTCGCCGGATCAGACGCTGCTCTACGTCGCGGACTATCGCTCGCATTGGGTTTATAGTTACGCCGTACAGCCCGACGGAACGCTGGCGCACGAACAGCGGTTTCACTGGCTGCACACGCGCGACGCGGATGACGAGAGCTATGCCGACGGATTGAAATGCGATCGCGAAGGCCGGTTGTATGTCGCGACGAAGCTCGGAATCCAGGTGTGCGATCGTGAGGGCCGCGTGGCCGCGATCATTCCGACGCCGAATGGGAAGATCACCAATCTCGTATTCGGCGGCAGCGAGTTCGACACGCTTTACGCGACGTGCTTCGAGCAGGTTTATCGCCGCAAGATGAAGGTGCGGGGAGTGAACGCCTGGGAGCCGCCGTTCCGGCCCACGCCGCCGCGGTGAGCGTGACGTGGCGTCGGGATTTGGTGGCCCTGCGCGCGACAGATCGCGTGCAACGCCCGCCGCCACACCGGCGCGTGGGCCGCGGCTCACCGGGGACGCGTCGCGCTACCTGCCCGGCCTCTTCGAAAACTGGGTTCTCGAATCGCTGCTAGACGACCGGGTTCTTCGGCTCCGGCGGGCGGAGTTTCCGGTGCGGCATGCGCCACGTGTGATGGATGATCGCGTAGCCGAGCAATCCGCCGACAACTCCCAGGATCAACGCGCCAAGATAGAGCGACTCCACGCCGCTGCCGGTGGCGAGGTCGCGCGGCGCGGTCGAAATGTGATGCCACACCTCAACGGGATCGCGGCCGCGCACGAGCTCGCCGAGGAAATAGGCGGTGGGCAGATGCACCGGCGCGGTGAGCGGCGAGGATAGAAATTGCAGCGCGATGCCGAGGAGGAGATTGCCGCGGATGAGGAGGCATGCGATGCAGGCGAGGAGCACCTGGCCCGGGAGGAACGGGATGACGGTGATGATGAACCCCACGAGCCACGCGCGGGCGAGCGAGTTGTGGGTTGGCAGCCAGAGTTCCTTGGCGAGGAGCCGGTCACCGAGCCAGGAATGCAGGAAGCCGCCGCGCAGCCGCTTGCGCGAAAGGTGATGCTGATGCATCCACCGCAAAACCCAGCGAGGCAGTCTCACAGGCCGGAATAACGCGCGAACCCTTCACATCCACCGGTCGCATGGAGACGTGAGGGGCCATCGAGCGAGGTGATCGGCGCGATCGTGCTGTGGTGGAAAGAGGAGGAGCGATTCATTCGCGGGCTGGGCGGAGAGAAAAGATTGAGAGGTCTCCTATGGGCATCCGGTGCGTTTTGCCAAACCAATCGTGCGTTTTTTCGCTGGGCCGAGGCGCGGGCCGGGCCGGCGGGTCGAGCACTGCGCAGCGATTGCCGGCTGTTGGCTGGAGACGCGGAGACTTTGGCAAAAACTGCCGAGCGAAACGCCGCAGCGGAATGGCACGATGATGGCATATGGCCTCGAAAGACACTGGTCTCCAGCCCCATGGTGGTCCGAGCTATCCGCGCGGTCATGCGCTGTTGCTGGATCCGTTGTTGAACAAAGGCACGGCGTTCACCGAGGCCGAACGCGACGCCTTGGGGCTGCGGGGATTGCTGCCGCCGCACGTTTTCTCGATGGAGGAGCAGGTGAAGCGCGTGATGGGCAACTTCCGCCGCAAGCCCGACGCCCTGGAGAAATACATTTTTCTGACCTCGCTGCAGAACCGCAACGAGACGCTGTTCTACCGGCTCGTGCAGGAGAATCTCGAGGAGATGATCCCGATCATCTACACGCCGGTGGTGGGACAGGCCTGCCTCGAATTCGGCGCGATTTTCCGGCGCCCGCGCGGTCTGTATATCAGCATTCGGGATCGGGGCCGCATCGCCGACATTCTGACCCACTGGCCGGTCAACGACGTGCGGATGATCGTGGTGACCGATGGCGAGCGGATCCTCGGGCTCGGCGATCTCGGCGCCTTGGGCATGGGCATTCCGATCGGCAAGCTCTCGCTGTACACCGCGTGTGCGGGGGTGCATCCGGGCTACACGCTCCCCATCATGCTCGACGTGGGGACGGACAACACGACGCTGCATCACGATCCGCTCTACATCGGGTTGAACCAGCGTCGCGCGCGCGGGGCCGAGTATGACGCGTTTCTCGAGGAGTTCGTGACCGCAGTGGCGCACGCATTTCCGAAGGCGCTGTTGCAGTGGGAGGATTTCGGCAACACGAACGCCTTCCGACTGCTCCACCAGTATCGCGAGCGGATCTGCAGCTTTAACGATGACATCCAGGGCACCGCGGGCGTGGCGCTTGCGGGATTGCTGGGCAGCCTACGGATTTCCGGCGCCAAACTGCGCGATCAACGGGTACTGTTCCTCGGCGCCGGCGAAGCGGGCACGGGCATCGCCGACCTGCTGGTCGCAGCGATGCGGGAGGAGGGGCTTTCGGAAGCCGAGGCGCGCCAGCGGTGCTGGTTCGTCGACTCGCAAGGACTCGTGGTGCAGAGCCGGCTCGCGAAGCTGGCCGAGCACAAGCGCCCGTACGCGCACGACCACGCTTTTGTCGCGACGCTCGCCGAAGCGGTGAACGCGCTCAAGCCGACGGCGCTCATTGGCGTGTCGGGTCAGGCGCAGGCGTTCACCGAGCCGATCGTGCGACAGATGGCGGCGTTGAACCGGCATCCCGTCGTGTTCGCGCTGTCGAACCCGACCTCCAAGGCGGAATGCACCGCGGAGCAGGCTTACACGTGGACGGACGGCCGCGCGATTTTCGCCAGCGGCAGCCCGTTCCCGACGGTGAAGCTCGGCGAGCGGGAGTTCGTGCCGGGGCAGGGGAACAACGTTTACATCTTCCCGGGCGTCGGTCTCGGCGCGCTTGTCGCCGAAGCCTCACAGGTGACCGATCGGATGTTCCTGCGCGGTGCGCGCACGCTCGCGAGCCTCGTATCCGCGGAGGACATCGCGCTGGGTCGGGTGTTTCCGTCGCTTACAAAGATCCGCGAAGTGTCGCTGGAGATCGCGACCGCCGTCGCGGAGGAAGCGTTCAAGTCGGGACTGGCCCGACGCGCACGCCCCGCCGACCTGAAGGCTGATATCGCGGCCCGGATGTTCGTGCCGGAGTATCAGAGCTACGCGTGAGCTTTGTCGCCGGGCTCGCTGAGCCCGGTGAGCGCAGTCGGCGCAGTTATCGGGCCGGGGTCGGCGACCCCGGCTGCAACTTGGACGCGTCCCAATGGAACGGCCGCCCTACAACCGTGGCGCCGCGGGTTCGGAGACTTCCTTCAGCACCTTGCCCGACAAGCCTGCGTGAACATCGACGGCGATATCGCCGAGCGACACGATCCCGACGAGTTTGGAATCCGCATTGAGCACGGGCAGCCGACGGACTTGGTATTTTTCCATGAGCGCGACGGCTTCGTCGACTTCCTGGTTTTCGTTCACCGAGATCGAGCCGGTGGACATCACATCACGCACGACCGTGCTGCGCGGATCGTCACCGTCGGCCACCACTTGCAGCACGATATCGCGATCGGTCAGCATGCCCACGATGCGGCCGTCTTCGACCACGGGGACGACGCCGATGTCGTGCAGGCGCATCAACCCCGCCACTTCGATTACGGGCGTGTCAGGCGAAACCGAGCGCGTTTCCTTCGTCATCATTTCCCGGATTTTCATCGTCCGGCACGATACCCGTGGCGGTGACGAGCTGCCATGGGGCGAACACCGGTTGAGCGAACCGGAGCGCGCAGCGAGCGCGGGGACGCGTCCCGCCGAGTCGCCGCAACGTCTCGCGTCGAACGGACCTCCAGCAGGATGTCTGCAGATGCATTCCGCTCGACGCGGAGCCGGACTGCGGCGGCTGCACGGGCCCAGCGTGTGAGCGCAGGGAATCGCGAAAACAGGGATTTGAGAACGCCGTCAGCCCAGCGGCACGCGAAAGGTTTCCCCCAAGTCCGAAGCGAGCAGTGCCGGCGGCTGCTCAGCGAGCGCGGCGCGCAGCCGCTCGGCCGGTTCGTGCATCGGCTCGGAACTGAGCTTGAACGTGAGATGGTGAATCGGCACGAGGGCGCGTGCACCGGATTGGCGGGTCATCGCGACCGCCTGTTCCGGGCTGCAGTGCGCGTGGATCCAGGGATCATACGCGCCGATCGGCATCAGCATGAGATCGAGCGGCCGGCCGGGATCGCGCAGCCGTTGAAACGCCGGCGTGTAAGCGGTGTCGCCCGCAAAACACACGCGGCAGCCGTCACGTTCGATCAGGTAGCCATTGTAGCCACGGTGGACGTCGCGCATGAGGCGCGCGCCCCAGTGTGCCACTTCGAGCGCCGTCACGCGCACCGGACCGGCTTCGGTGACCACCTCGACCGACTGGCCCCAGCCGAGTTCGTGAATCCTTCGAAAACCGTGCCGCCGCAGAATGTCGCCGGTCGCATCGGCCGTCACGATCGGGGTTTGGCGCGAAAACCGTCGCAGGCTCCAGACATCCAGGTGGTCAAAATGCGCATGACTGAGCACGATCACGTGCGGGGCGGGCAGTTCCTTCGCGGCGAGCGCGGGCGCGTAGTGCCGCTTCGGGCCGAGAATGAAAGGCGGAATGCCGAGCCCAACGCGGCGTGAGAACACCGGGTCCGTCAGCACGATCAAGCCGCGCAGGTTCAGCAGCACGGTCGAGTGGCCGAGCACACTCCCGGTCACGGCGTCGGAGCGCCACCTCGACGGTTCAGGCCGCGCGCGCGTCCGCAGCGGACGACCACGACCGTCGAAAATCATTTGTCGGAGAAAACGAATACGCCCCATGGATCAGAGTCAGCGCGCCACGAGCCGCGGCGCGCGATAAGCAACAGAGCACAGCTCGGCGCGGAGTCTAGAGTCGATCTGAAAACCGCTGCCGAGCGTTGTAGGGCTGCCGCCGGCCCTACGGATCAAGCTTTCGAACAGCTTCTAGTCCGCGGCGAAGGAATGGCGGAGAAATTCCTCGTGCGCCTCGTCGATTTTCGCGAGCGCGTCGGAGACCGCTTCGCCCGCGACGGGCGAGAGCCGGTGCACCTCGTCGGAGATCGACGCGAGTGTCGCGCGCACGATCTGGAGATCCTCATCAAGGACATGCGGGGGCAAGGATGCGGAAGAATCCATGCGGCTTGCGACGCCTTCAGGCCAAAATCGGTTCCGAGAAAATCTGGCATGAAGCGTAACAAACACGTGACGCCCGCGGCCTCCGGCTGCACGTGGTGTGGCATGGGCGTCTTGCCCATGCTTGCGGCGCGGAGCGCCGTCCACGGGCAGGATGCCCGTGCCACGTTGCCAAAGCTGATGTGCACCCAGCGCCGCGGTGCTTTCGCGGCGGGGTCGGGAGACCCCGCGCTACAAAGCGCGCCGGCAGCTCAGCGGTCGTCGTAGCCGTTCGGATGCGACGCATGCCACTTCCAGGCGGTGGCGACGATCGATTCGATGGTGGAAAACTTCACCTGCCAGCCCAGTTCGCGCTGCGCCCTGGCCGAATCCGCGTAGAGCGCGGGCGGATCGCCGGCTCGCCGCGGGCTTTCGACCACGTTGACCTTGCGGCCGACGACCTTCTCGACCGCACGGATCACCTCACGATTGGAGGTCGGCGCGCCCGTCCCAAGATTGTAGAAGAGCTGAGTGCCGGGAGTGCCCAGACGATCGAACACGGCGATATGCGCCCGGCTGAGATCGTCGACGTGGACGTAGTCGCGCAGGCACGTGCCGTCGGGCGTGGGATAATCGGTGCCGAAAAGCTGCAGCTGAGGCCGCTTGCCGGTCGCCACATCGATGGCCAGCGGGATCAGATGGGTTTCGGGATCGTGATCCTCGCCGATGCGGCCGTCCTCCGCGGCGCCGGCGGCGTTGAAATAGCGAAATGCCGCGAAACTCAGCCCATGGGCCCCGGCGAGCGCCTTCAGCAGGTTTTCCACGTCGAGCTTGGTCTGCCCGTAGGGATTGATCGGCGCCTGCGGCAGGTTTTCGTGGATCGGGAGGGTCGCGGGAATGCCGAACGTCGCGCACGTGGAGGAAAAGACGAACTTCTTCACGTTCGCGGCGAGCATCGCCTGCAGCAGGTGCAGCGTCGCGGCCACGTTGTTGAAATAGTATTTGAGCGGGTCGGTCACCGACTCGCCGACGTAGCAGTAAGCGGCGAAGTGCATGACCACGTCGATCTGCTCCGCGCGCAGGATCCGCTCGACGGCCGGCGCATCGCCCAGGTTCACGTCGTGGAACGGGATCGAAGGATCCACCGCGGCACGATGACCGTAGACGAGATTGTCGAGCACGACCGGCCGGTGGCCGGCCGCAAGGAGTTGGCGGACGCAGTGGCTGCCGATGTAGCCGGCGCCGCCGACGACGAGGACGTTCATGATAAGAGAGTGGAAACCAGAAGGATTGCTGGGCCGCGGGCAATGACAAACCCGGGCGGGAAACGTTCGCGCAGATGCCGCAAAAAGGAAAGGAGAGCCGCGGTCTCGGCCGTGAGGCGGAGCCCGGCGTCCCGCCAGGCTGGGGGCGGGCACGCGAGTGCAAACCGACAGCCATGCCGCCGGGCCCGGGGGGCTCCACCTGCAGGCGTGCGATGGAAAACGGCGTGAAATGTCCAGCCGGGCCACCGCGGGATTGCTTTCGACCGCCGCTTCGGTAGCGATTTCCGTTTCGTCCAATCAATGAAGTCCGCGCGTATCGTCATCACCGGTGTGGGTCTGACCGCTCCGAACGGAAATTCCCTGGCCGATTTTCGGCGCAACCTCCTGAACGGCATCGCCGGGATCAAGCGGACGGAAGTCCGCTACATGGGCACGCAACTGGCGGGGCTGTGCGATTTCGATCCGCTTCGCTATCAGAAGAAAAAGGAACTGCGCGTCGGCACGCGCGCGGGCAGCATCGCGATCTACTGCGCCCGCGAGGCGCTGGCGGACAGCGGTGTGGCGTGGGACCGCGTGCCGAAGGACCGTGTCGGCATTTACATCGGTTGCACGGAGCACGGCAACGTCGAGACGGAGAACGAGATCTTCAACATCTCGAAATTCAACTACGACACCAAGTTCTGGTCGCACTACCACAACCCGCGGACAGTCGCCAACAACCCCGCGGGCGAGACATCCCTGCATCTCGGTGTGACCGGTCCTTCCTACACGATCGGCGCGGCCTGTGCGGCGGGCAACATGGGCTTGATCCACGCGACGCAGATGCTGCGGCTTGGCGAAGTGGATTTTACGATCTGCGGCGGCGTGAGCGAGAGCACGCAGACTTTCGGGATTTTCGCCGGGTTCAAATCGCAGAACGCGCTCGCGACGCACGAGGATCCGCACAAGGCGTCGCGGCCGTTCGACAAGGCGCGCAACGGCATCGTGATCAGCGAAGGCGGCGGGCTGTTCACGCTCGAACGGCTCGAGGACGCGCAGGCGCGCGGCGCCAAGATCTACGGCGAGATCGCCGGTTATCACGTGAACTCTGACGCGAGCGACTACGTGCTGCCCAATCCGACGCGGCAGGCCGAGTGCATCCGCGCGGCGATCCAGCGCGCGGCGATGGAACCGCGCGACATTCACATCGTGAACACGCACGCCACGGCGACGCCGATGGGCGACGTGCAGGAGTGCGAGGCGGTACGCGCCGTATTCGGCGCCGATTGTCCCGACACCTACATCAACAACACGAAAAGCTACATCGGCCACTGCATGGGCGCGGCGGGCGCGCTCGAACTGGCGGGCAACCTGCCGTCGTTCGACGACCTCACCGTGCATCCGACGATCAACGTCGACGATCTCGACCCCGCCTGCGCACTGCCGGGACTGGTGCTGAACCAGCCGCGGAAAGTGGCGAAGGTCGACACGATCCTGAACAACTCCTTCGGGATGCTCGGGATAAATTCCACGTTGATTGTTAAACGCTTTCTCCCCTAATTCCGCCCTTACGCGAACATGACCAAAGACGAATGCAAGAAGGTGGTGCTCGACATCATTGCCGACATCGCCCCCGACGAAGATTTGAGCAACGTCAAACCCGACGTACGCCTGCGCGACCAGCTTCAACTCGATTCCATGGACTTCCTCGACATCGTGATGGAGCTCCGGAAACGCTACGGCATCGAAGTGCCCGAGAAGGATTACATGCAGCTCGCGTCGCTGGACAGTTCCGCGGAGTATTTGACGCCGCGATTCAACGCGTTGGCGGAGAAGAGCTGAGCATGAGGGAGGGGAGCGCGGGCCTCTTGCCCGCTCCGAGCCGATGCGGGCGAGACGCCCGCGCTTTCATGGCAGCTGGCGGAGAGGGCGGGTTCATCTGGGGCCATTGGCTAAATCTCCCACGCGAACAATCCGGATGAACACCCGTTCGCACTATGACGTCGCGATCATTGGCGCGGGGATGTCGGGACTCGCCGCAGGCATCCGGCTGGCGCATTTCGGCCGGCGCGTGTGCATCTTTGAGCGGCACAACGCTCCCGGCGGACTGAACAGTTTCTACAGCATCGCGGGCCGGAAGTTCGACGTCGGGCTGCATGCGATGACCAACTACGTGCCGCCCGGCGTGAAAGGCACGCCGTTGACCAAGCTGCTGCGCCAGCTGCGGATTCAGCGCGAGGAATTCGACCTTTGCCCGCAGCGGGAGTCGCGGATCGCTTTCGGCCCGCGGGGCGAAACCGCGCTGCGGTTCAGCAACGAGTTCGCACTGTTTGAGAGCGAAGTCGCCGCGCAGTTCCCGCGGCAGATCGACGGCTTCCGCCGGCTGGTTGAATCCATCCGGAGCTACGACGACGTTGCGCTGGACGCTCCGGCCGTGTCGGCACGGGAAATCGTCCGGCGACACATCACTGAGCCGCTGTTGGAGGATATGCTGTTTTGTCCGGTGATGTACTACGGCAGCGCGCAGGAGCGCGACATGGAGTTCGGGCAGTTCGTGATCATGTTCAAAGCGCTCTTCTTCGAGGGCTTCGCGCGGCCGTTCGAAGGAGTGCGGCGGGTGCTGCGCGTGCTGCTCGAGAAGTATCGCGCGGCGGGTGGTGAGCGCCGCATGAAGTGCGGCGTGAAGGAAATCGTCGCGCGCGAAGGCCGCGCCGCGGCGCTGATTCTCGACGATGGCGCGGAGATCACCGCCGATCACGTGCTCTCATCCATCGGTGCGCCGGAAACGGCCGCGCTCGTGCGAGCCGACTCGCCCGCGCGACCCGCCAACGCCGCCACGGCTTCGACTGCAATGGAGGCGGCAGAAGTGGGCCGGCTGTCGTTTGTCGAGACCATCAGCGTGCTGGACCAGCAGCCGGACGAAATGGGCTGGGGACGCGACACCATCGTGTTTTTCAACAACTCGGAGGCCTTCGATTACGCCCGGCCGGACGAGCAGGTGGACCTGCGCAGCGGCGTGATCTGTTTTCCCAACAATTTCGAGTTCGGGGCCGGGCGACGACTGCCGGAGGGATTGCTGCGGGTCACCTGTCTGGCGAACTACGAGCGCTGGCGCGGGCTGTCCGAGGACGTTTATCGGGCCGACAAGCAGCGCTGGTTTGCAGCAGTGGTGCGCAGCGCGCAGCGGTTTCTGCCGCCGCTCGAGTCGGCCGGGGCGCTGAGCGCGCACACCGTGGCGACCGACATGTTCACTCCGCGCACGGTCGAGAGATACACCGGGCATTTCGGCGGCGCGATCTATGGCTCGCCCGTAAAGAACCGGCAGGGGAGAACGTCGCTCGCAAATCTCCATCTCTGCGGCACGGACCAGGGCTTTTTGGGGATCACCGGCGCGATGCTCAGCGGGATCTCGATGGCAAACTACCACGTGCTCGCAGCAACGTAGGGCGAACCACGGGCGAGACGGCCGTGCCACGTGGCATGGGCGTCCCGCCCATGTCAGGACGAATGAGCTACGCCCAGGCCGGCGCGGCCGCACGGCGGCGGTCTTGCAAAACTTCGCGCAAGTTCAAACGTCAGACGCAACACCCCATGAAAACGAAACTGCTCTGTCTCAGCTTTGCTGCTGTCGCCATGACCTCGTTCGCTGCGCCCGGACCTGATTTTCACCAACACCTCGGGATCCAAATGTGGAGCCTGCGGGCCACCGCCAAGGAAAGCACGCCCAAGGCGATGGATCTCGTGAAGCAATACGGCTTGAAGGAAGTCGAGACCGCCGGACTCGGCGAGCTGACGCTGGAGCAGTATGCGGCCGAGCTGAAGGCGCGCGGCTTGCAGGCGATCGCCACGCATGCGGGCTACGAGGCACTGCAGAAAAATCTCGCGGGCGAAATCGCCACGGCGAAGGCGCTCGGCGCAACGTACATCGTCGTGCCCTGGATTCCGCACGACAAGGAGAAGGGCTTCACCGAGGAACTCGCGCAGGAGGTCGCAGCCAACTTCAACCAGTGGGGCCAGGCGATTCGCGAAGCCGGGCTGAAGCTCGGCTGGCACCCGCACGGTTTCGAATTCGTGCCGTCGAACGCGGGCAACGGCGAGACGCGGTTCGATCTGGTCGCGCGACTCACGAAGCCCGAGAACCTGTGCTTGGAGATGGACGTGTTCTGGGCGGTGCACGCCGGTCAGGATCCCGTGGCGCTGTTCAAGAAGTACGGCTCCCGCTGGGAGCTGATTCACGTGAAAGACATGCGCAAAGGTGCGCCGACGGGCTTTTCCACCGGCGGTGCGCCCGACACGGACAACGTCGCGGTGGGTTCCGGGCAGATCGATTGGAAGCAAGTGCTCGGCGCGGCGCAGCAGGCGGGGGTGCAGCACTATTTTCTCGAGGACGAGACCCCGACGCCGCTGGAGTGCATTCCGCAGAGCCTGACTTATCTGCGTGGGCTGAAGCTGTGACGGGCTGAGAGCCCAGCTGAGCGTCTGGCACTGAAACTCCCGAGCTGAGAGTCTGGAGCCTCTCCGAAAGCTCAGCTTGCCGAAGAGGTTTACGCGCGCGGCGCTTGGCGCGCCGCGGCGCAGCGGGCGACCATCGCCGGCGCATCCATTTGCTTGAACGCCTTCCGGGCCGCGGCGAGTTCCAACCCGGCTTCATCGTGGTCGCCGCCGCGGGCGAGCAACTCGGCGAGTTCCAGCCGGGTGTGAGCCGCGTTGATCGCCGATTCGGCGCCGAGCCAGAGCGCGAGCGCCGCCCGCAGATCCTCGATAGCCGCGGCGCGGCGCCCCTCGACGGCGGCCAGTGCGGCTCGCGCGCGACGAAACAGGGCCTGGGAACCGACGGGGCTCCGGAGCTCGGTGGACCGTTCGAGCTGGTACAACGTTTTCCGCGCCAGCGTCCGGTTACCCGCGCGCGCGGCGAGCCGGACCAGATGCGCCAGCAGGATGCCGCGACGCTGCCCCTCCGCCCAACCAGGTGAACGGAGGCCGCGTTGCAGGGATTGGATCGCCGCCGCCAGCTGACCTTTTTCCGCCTGCAGCAGCGCCCAGCCGGGCAGCGGATGCCAGCCGAGCTCGTGCGCTTGGCGAAACGCCTCCTCGGCCCCGGCGAGATCGCCGCGCAGCAGTCGGATCTCCCCGAGCACGCGGCAAGCGTCGCCCTCGGCGTAACGCGCGCTCGCGGCGAGCAGCGTTCGCGCGCGCCGGATCTCGGCTTCCGCAGCGGCAAGCCGGCCCTGGTTGCACAACACTTCGCCGTGGTGCAGCCGGCAGAGCCCGGGCGCGCCGTAACCGGTGTGCCGCTGGACCCAGCGCGTGAACTGTTCGCTCCACTGCGCCGCGCGGCTGAGGTCGCCGCGATCCAGATTTGCCCAGATGATGCAGCAGAAGACGATGCCGGAGGCCCAGGGCCCCACCGTGCCCGCCAGGATGGCGGCGCCGGCCTCGTCCAGACACACCAAACCGGCGCGGATCTGACCGGTGGCCAGCTCGATATATCCGCGGTAAACGAGTCCCAGCACCTCGACATCGGCATCGCCGACGCGTCGCGCGAGCGCTTCGGCCCGTTCGGCGCAGCGGAGCGCTTCCGCGAGCTCGCCCTCGAACAGGGCGATCCGCGCGGTCAGCCAGGCATGCAGCCCGTGCTCCCGCGTCTCGCTGGGCTCATCGCGGAGAAAGCCGCCGGCGCGTCGATGCCAGCCCTTGGCCACGGCGGGCGCGCGCGCCTCAAGGTGCACGTTGGCCAGCGTCAGCGCGGCCCGGGCCGCACCCGCCCGATCCGCATTCTGGATATACGCCGCCACGGCCCGCTCGAGCGGCGCGACGGCGGCGTCGGGCTGGCCCACGCACAACGCGGCCTGCGCCCACTGTTCGAAATCGGCCGCCGGCAGTCCGCGGTCGTCGTGCGCGCGACGGTAAGCCTGCAACGCCTGCTCCCACCGGCCGCGCGCGCAGGCCGCCTGGGCCCGTGCCAAATGCTGGTTCCGGCGCGGAGCCGGGACGCCGTCCAGCAGTTCTCCGGTGAAGCGGTAGCCCTGGCGCGAGAACGTATCGATCAGGTTGGCCGCGCCGCCTGCGCGCAGCGCCGACCGCACCAGGCTCATCGCTCGCATCACCGAGGAGTCGGTGACGATGACGCCCGGCCACAGCGCCTGGAGCAACTCGTCCTTGGACACGACCCGCTCGTGATGCCGCACAAGATACACGAGCAGGTCGAAGGTGCGCGGCTGCAGTTCCAGCCGGCGCGGTCCGAGCCGCAGCTCACGCCGGGCTTCATCGAGCTCGAATCGGCCGAAACGAAAGATCATCGAGAGGGAGCGCGGGCGCGCGCGCCGGGAGAGGGGAGGCAAGGCAGATAAGAAAACGGTAAGGTGGCGGAAAGGACTTCCGCGGCGTCACACGCTAGGATCAACGCGTTGCCGGGCAATCCGTCGCGCAACCCTTCCATGAAAACCACCCAGAAATCCACTGTTCCCATGAAAACCTATGTCATCACCCGGGCCAACGGCTGGGGTTCCGCCGCCGAGCTGGACGCCGCGGCTGCGGTCTCCGCGCGCATTGGCAATGAAGAGATGTCCGACCGCGTCCGCTGGATCCGTTCCTACGTGACGCGGCACGAAGGCGGCCGCCTCGGCACCGTCTGCGTTTACCAAGCGACGAGCCCCGAGGCGGTGCGTGAGCACGCGCGCCGCGTCGGCATGCCGGCGGATGCCGTCACGGAAATTACGGACACCGTCATCATCCGGCCCGACCCTGCGCAAGCCTGAGGCGTTTCCCCTTTTCACCCATTCTCCATGAAAACCATTTCCCTTCTTCTTCCGTTGGCGGCCCTGGTGTTGTTTGGCGCCGGCTGCGATCACACGGCGCTCAAGCCCGGCTACGCCACCTTCATCGACGTGCACGAATTCGGTCCGGGCAAGGTCACCGCGGCCGACGTGGCGAAGGCGCACAAGGCCGATCTCGCGACGCAGGGGCGGCATGACGTGCGTTTTGTCGACTACTGGGTCGATGCGGAACACGGCCGCGTCTACTGCCTGTCCGAGGCGAAGAACGCCGCGAGCGTGATCGCCACTCACCGGGAAGCGCACGGGCTGCTGCCTGCGCAGATCCATGCCGTTTCCGCCACCCACGCGGCGCTGCCGACGCCGTCGCCGGAGCATCCGCTCTTTCTCGACGAACACGATTTCGGCCCGGGCCAGGTGAAGGCCGACGCGGTGGCCGGCGCGCACGAGAAGGATCTCGCCGTGCAGGCGCAGTTTGGCGTGCGCTTCGTCGACTACTGGGTCGACGAGCGTGAGGGCAAGGTGTTTTGCCTGGCCGAAGCGCCCAACGCGGAGGCCGTTCGCGCCACCCACCGTCAGGCGCACGGCCTGCTGCCGACGACGATCGTGCCGGTGACCGACGGCAGGTAGCCCGGGCGGTGCCGAAGCCGCCTGCGGCCCCCCGGGCGCCCTGCGCCCGCGCGGAGCCACCGGCGTTTGCTGTGATGTTATGAAATGCGCCCGGCCCAAGTGCGGCCGGGCGCTTTCCATTCTTGCTCCCGGGCGTGGCGGTCCTTCACTCGTGGCCCTTCATGGCTTACGACTGGCTGAAAGGAGTCGCCGACGAGTACGACGTAATCGTGATCGGCAGCGGATTGGGCGGGCTGACCGGCGCGAACGTGCTGGCCAAGGCCGGCCATCGCGTGCTGCTGCTCGAGCACCATTACCAGTTCGGCGGACTGGCCACCTGGTTCACGCGCAAGGGCGGGCACATCTTCGACATCTCCCTGCACGGTTTCCCCGTCGGCATGATCAAGTCGTGCCGGAAATACTGGTCCAAGGAGATCGCCGATTCGATCGTCCAGTTGAAGGATATCCGTTTCGTGAATCCGCAGATGGACGTGTGGACGACCTTCACGCGCGAAGACTACACCCGCGTGCTGGTTGAGCAGTTCAAGCTCGAGCGCGCGCAGATCGAGCGGTTCTACGAGCACCTGCGCGGGATGAATTTCTACGACGACAACCGCGAGACAACGGGCGAGATGCTCGAGCGGTTTTTCCCCGGCCGCGACGACGTCAAGCGGTTGCTGATGGAACCGATCGCCTACGCGAACGGGTCCACGCTCGATGATCCGGCGATCACCTACGGGATCGTGTTCTCGAACTTCATGGGGTCGGGCGTCTACACGTTCCGCGGCGGCTCGGATTTGTTGATCGAAAAGATGGTCGCGGAGCTGAAGCGCAACGGCGTGGAGCTCCGCAAAAAGGTGCTGGTGGATAGGATCCTCGTCGAGGAGCGCGACGGCCGGAAAGTCGCGTGCGGCATCGTGGCGAGAAGCGGTCGCGTCGTGCGCGCCAAGGCGGTGCTGTCGAATGCGAACATCAAGGGCACGATCTTCCGGCTCGCGGGCGCGGAGAATTTTCCGCCGGAGTATGTCGCGGCGGCGCGGGCGGTCCGGATCAACTCGAGCTCGTGCCAGGTGTATCTCGGGATCCGCAAGGGCGAAAGCATTCCGCACATCGGCGACCTGGTGTTCACCTCGGCCAATCCGCACTTCAACAGCGAGGAGCTCACGTCGTTCCGCACCACGAGCCGGACGTTCTCGGTTTATTATCCGCAGACCCGCCCGGGTTCGGACCGTTACACCGTGGTCGTGTCGCTGAACAGCCGCTACGAGGATTGGCAGAAGCTGAGCGAAGAGGAGTACGAACGCGAAAAGGCGCGGCTCATCGAGGAATCGATCGCGGCGCTTGAAAAGTTCATCCCCGACGTGCGCGCGAAGATCGATTGGACCGAAGCGGCGACGCCGCACACGATCGAGCGCTACACCACGCATCCGGGCGGCACGTCGTTCGGGACGAAGTTCGAGGGGCTCAAGGTCTCGCTGGATCTGCCGGACAATCTGCCCGGGCTCTACCACGCCGGTTCGGTGGGCATCATCATGTCAGGCTGGCTGGGCACGATCAATTACGGCGTGATCGTGGCGAACAAGATCGACCGGGTTTTGCCGCGCAAAAACTTGAAGATTTAGGTTTTCGCGCCGTGAAAATCTTGCGTGGATCGGAGGCGATGTCCGTTCCCGTCACTGAGCTTATCCCGCATCGTCCGCCGTTCCTCTTCGTCGATGAGATCGTCAGCGAGTCCGCTGACGGGCTCGTGGCGCGCCGCACTTGGCGCGCGGAGGAGGACTTTTACAAGGGGCACTACCCGGGCGCGCCGATCACGCCGGGCGTGCTGTTGTGCGAGGCGGTGTTCCAGACGGGCGCGCTCTACATCGCGCGGCAGGCCAGGCAGTCCGGAGTCGAGACGACGGACGGAGTGCCATTGCTGGCCAAGATCGACAGCGTGCGTTTTCGCAATCCGGTCTATCCGGGCGAGACCGTCACGATCGAGGTCAAGCGGAAGGAGCAGATGAGCGGGTTCATCATGATGAGCGGCAGCGTGAAATCCGGCGAGAAGCGCGTGCTCACCGTGGAATTTGCCGTGGCGTGGAAGAAACCGGAGTAGTAGCGAGCATCGAGGAGTGAGTCGTGCGCATCCGTCGCTGGCCGGCGGCACCGCAATTTCTGCCTGTATTTCTACTCGCTACTCGCTACCCACTACTCGCTACTTCTCCCCGATGTCCGACTTTCTTCAACTCACCGGCAAGCGGTTCCTGGTGCTCGGGGTGGCGAACCGGAAAAGCGTCGCGTGCGCCATCGCCAAGTCGCTCGAAGACGAAGGCGCCACGGTGATCTACAGCGTGCGTTCGGACGCGCGCCGCGCTTCGCTGGCCGGTCTCCTGAAGGATCGGCCGGTTTTCGTCTGCGACGTGGAGCAGGACGGCGCCGCCGGGCGGCTGGCGGCCGAGGTGGCCGCCGCGGGACACGCCCCGCTGCACGGCATCGTGCATTCGATCGCGTTCGCGAACTACGCCGAGGGCCTGAAGCCTTTTCACGAGACCAAGCGCGCTGACTTCCTGCAGGCGACGGCGATTTCGGCGTTTTCGCTGGTGGAGATGGCTAGCGCATTCCGACCACACCTGGCGAAGAACGCCTCGGTCGTGACGATGGGGATATCGTCGCTGCGCGTCACGCCGGACAATTACGGCTACATGGGGCCAATCAAGGCGGCGCTCGAATCCGCGGCGCGTTTCCTCGCGAAATCGTTCAGCGCCGAAAGCGAGGTGCGGTTCAACGTGGTGGGCGCGGGGCCGTTGAAAACCAGCGCGTCGGCCGGCATTCCGGGTTACCTCGAGAGCTATCTCTACGCGGAAAAGATGACCTTCCGGAAACGCGGGTTGGCGACGCAGGAGGTCGCCAACACCGCGCTGTTTTTGCTCAGCGAACGCAGCAGCGGGATCAACGGTGCGACGCTGGTGGTGGACGCCGGGCTCGGCTCGAACACCTTCGACCAGGAAATTATTCGGCTCGCGATGCGGCCGGACCCGGGAGCGCGGGCGTCCCGCCCGCAGGAACCCTGAAGGCGGGCGAGACACCCGCGCTGCCAAAGATGCGTTTCGAAAACGTCTGTCTCGAGTCGATCGCCGTCGCGCTCCCGGAGGAGGTATGGACCTCCGCCCAGATCGAGGCGCGACTGCAGCCGCTCTACGACCGGTTGCGGCTATCCGCGGGCCGGTTGGAACTCATGACGGGCATCCGCGAGCGGCGAATGTGGCCGGCGGGCACGCGGGCATCCGACGCCAGCGCCGCCGCGGGCCGCGCGGTCCTGCAGAAATCCCAACTGCGCGCGGCAGACGTGGAGTTGTTTATTCATGCGGCGGTCAGCCGCGACATGCTCGAACCGGCAACGGCTTCGTTCGCGCACCGCAAGATCGGACTGCCGGGCACGGCGCAGATTCTCGACGTGTCGAACGCGTGCCTCGGTTTCCTCAACGCGTTGACGCTCGCGGCCGGGTTGATCGAGAGCGGGCAGATCCGCTGCGCGATGATTGTCTCAGGCGAGAACGGCCGGCCGCTGCTCGAACAAACGCTGCGCACGCTGGTGGAGCAGCCGTTGACGCGGAACCAGATCAAACCCTTCTTCGCGAACCTCACGATCGGCTCGGCGGCGGTGGCGGCAATCGTGTGTCACAAGTCCCTGGTGACGGGACGGCCGCACCGGCTTTTGGGTGGCACGGCCCGCGCGGCGACGCAGCACAGCGATCTCTGCCAGGGCGACAACTACGCTGCGGAATCGCTCGTGATGCAGACGGACTCGGAGCAACTGCTCCTCGCCGGCGTCGCGCTCGCACAGGAGACGTGGCGGGATTTCACGACGGAGCAGGGGACCGACTTTGACCGTTTTGTGTGCCATCAGGTCGGTAGCGTGCACCGGCGCAAGCTGTACGAAACCCTCGGGCTCGATCTCGCGCGCGACTACTCGACGTTCGATCGATTGGGTAACACCGGCTCGGCGGCGCTGCCTTCGGCGCTGGCGCTGGCCGCGGAAGCGGGCGCGGTGACCGAGGGCATGCGGGTTGGCCTGCTGGGGATCGGCAGCGGACTCAACTGCCTCATGCTGGCCCTCGAATGGTGACGCAAATGCAACCACAGATGGACACAGATGGATACAACTACCATGGGCCGCAGCCGGCGCGGGCAGGTGCGGGACTGAGTCCCGATCGTCGCGGTGCGCGTAGGGCCAACTTGGATTTTGCGGCGGGTGGTGCGGGAGCGGTGGGCCTCGGATCATCGGTGTTCATCTCTGTCCATCTGTGGTGGGAGATCGGGTGATCCGGCGATGACCTCTTCGCTTCCAGGCTGGCTTGCGCGGCTCTATCCGTTCACGCCGCGGTCATTCACGACGCCGCGTGGCGCGCGCATGAGTTATGTGGACGAGGGTCCGCGCAGCGCGGAGGCCGTGCTGATGCTGCACGGCAATCCCACGTGGTCGTTCTACTATCGCGAACTCATCACCGCGCTCGTCCCGACGCTTCGCTGCATCGCGCCCGATCACGTCGGTATGGGGCTGTCGGACAAACCTGCCGGCTACGACTACTCGCTCGCGACGCGGATCGACGATGTCGCGGCGCTCGTGGCGCAACTCGGGCTTACGCGCGTGCATCTGGTCGTGCACGATTGGGGCGGTGCGATCGGTTTCGGTTTTGCGGCCCGACATCCGGCACTGATAGGGAAACTCGTCATCCTCAACACGGCCGCATTCGCCTCGCGGCACATTCCGCGGCGAATCGCGCTGTGCAAGGTGCCGGTGATCGGCCCGCTGCTGGTGCGAGGGCTCAATGGATTCGCCGGCCCGGCGACCTGGATGGCAATGCACCGGCGGGCGCTTACCCCCGATGAGAAGCGCGGATATCTGTGGCCGTATTCCTCGTGGGCGAACCGGGTCGCGGTGAGCGCGTTCGTGCGCGACATCCCGATGTCGCCGGCCTGTCGGAGCTGGGCGACCTTGACCGAAATCGAAAACGCGCTGCCGCACTTTCGCGACCGACCGGCGCTGATCCTGTGGGGCGGACAGGATTTCTGTTTCAACGATCACTTTCTCGCGCGCTGGCGCGAGCTGCTGCCGGCGGCCGAGGTCCAGCGGATCGCCGACGCGGGGCACTACGTGCTCGAAGACGCGCGGGAAGAAGTCATACCGCAGATCACGACGTTTTTCCGCGGCCGCGACTAAGCGGCGCAGAAATCACCGTAGCCGGCCTCGCTGACGTGGAGTTCGCGGCATAAAGCTGCTCTTACAACTCGAAGCGTACGCCGCAAGTCGCGCGGATGTGAGTATCCGGATTATTCGCCGGGCTCGGCGGGTTTCGGCTTCTGCGGCTCGCGGCCGTAAAGGAGCGCGAGTTCGCGCAGGTAGCTGGTGGCGCCGTTGCGCAGCGCGTTGAGTTGCTCGCGACGATAGCGCCACGCCCAGTTGCCTTGCGAGGTGCCGGGCGTGTTGAACCGTGCCTCACTGCCCAGCGTGAAGAGATCCTGCAGCGGAATGATCGCCAGCCGGCAAACCGAAGCGTAAGCCGCGCGAACGAAGTCCCACCCGATCTCGCGGCCGCTCACGCGCAGATAGCGGCGGACGTGATCCTGTGCGCCCTCGCCGAGCGTCGCGTACCAGCCCAGCGTGGTGTCGTTGTCGTGCGTACCTGGGTACACCACGCTGTTCGCGCGGTGGTTGTGCGGCAGGTAAAGGTTGTCCGGTCCCGAACCGAACGCGAACTGCAGGATCACCATGCCCGGCAGACCGGTGGCTTCGCGCAGCGCGATGACCGAGGGTACGAGTTCGCCGAGATCCTCGGCGATGAGCTTCGCGTCCGGCAGCGTCGCCCGCAGCGCCTCGAAAAACGCGAGCCCGGGGCCGTTCTCCCAGCGGCCCGTGCGGGCGTTCGGCGCGCCGGCCGGAATCGACCAGTAGGTGTCGAAGCCGCGGAAATGATCGATCCGCACCACGTCGTAGAGTTCGAAATTGGCGCGCAGCCGCGCGAGCCACCAGGCATAGTCGTCGTCGGCGTGCGCCGGCCAGTCGTAGAGCGGATTGCCCCAGAGCTGCCCGTCGGCGGAGAAATAATCGGGCGGCACGCCGGCGACCGCCGTCGGCCGGCTCGTTTTCGGATCGAGTTGGAAGAGTTCCGGGTGGGCCCAGACGTCGGCGCTATCGAGCGCGGCGAAGATCGGCGCGTCGCCGATGATCAGCACGCCGCGGTCGCGCGCGTGTTCCCGAATCAGCGCCCATTGGCCGAAGAACAAATATTGGATGAACTCGTAGGCCTCGGCACGATCCGCGACCTGCGCGGCGTGCGGCGACTTCCGTGCTGCTGCGAGCGTGCGCGCCTCGACGGGCCAGTCCCACCACGCACGGCCGCCGAAGTGTTCCTTCAAGGCCGAGAACAATCCGTAACTGCTGAGCCACGACGCGTGTCGCTGGCGAAACTCCGCGAAATCGCCATACGGCAGCGCGCGCTGGCGATCGCGGCGCCACGTGTCGTAGGCGGAGAACAACAACGGGAGCTTCTGATGAAAGAGCGCGCCGAAATCGACGTGGTCGGGATCGAGCTGACGCAGGGGGCGAACGGCTTCCTCGGTGACGAGCCCGGCGGTGACGAGCGCGGCCGGGTCGACGAGATACGGATTGCCGGCGAAGGCGGAGAAGCACTGGTAGGGCGAGTCGCCATAGCCGGTCGGACCGAGCGGACAGATTTGCCACGCACCGATCCCGGCCTCGGCGAAAAAGTCGATCAGCTTGCGCGCTTCGTCGTCGAAGGCGCCGACGCCGAACGCGCTCGGCAGCGCGGTGGGGTGGAGTAGCACGCCCGCCAGCCGGTCGTTGAGCCAGTGGAAAAGCGGCGCGGGCACGCGGCGGTCGGCGGGGGCAGGGAGGGCTTGGGAGGCGGAGCGGGCCATGATGGAGCCCGCAACTCTCGTGGGTTGGGCCCGAGATGTAAAGGAGCGCGCGCGGCGGCCGGCCGCTGAGTTCCCCGTTTTGGAGAGCGTCGGCGCTCCCGCGGCGCACGGCGGTAAGCTCGGAGGAAGTTTTTCCGGGAAAATCCGAGGTGAGCGTTGCGTGGTCGCCGGACCCGCGCTAATCTGCGGGCTTCGTTCAGCCTTCAGCGCCGTGGCGCGCACCCCCGCCGTCGTCGATTCGCCGGGGCTCACCCGGATTTAAACCAGCCAAACTTAATGACCCAATCGATCCTGCAAGCCGACAGCCCGCTCCCGCGTATCGCGATGATTTCCACCCACGGTTATGTGGCCGCTGTGCCGCCCCTCGGCGCGGCCGATACGGGCGGGCAGGTCGTCTACGTGCTGGAACTGGCGAAAAAGCTGGCGCAGCTCGGCTACGAGGTCGACATCTGGACGCGGCGGTTCGAGGACCAGCCGGAATATGACGTCGTGAACGAGCGCGTGCGCGTGATCCGGGCGCGTTGCGGCGGCCGGGAGTTCATCCCGAAGGAATACCTGGTCGAGCACCTGCCGGAGTGGAACGAGCATGCGCTGCGCTTCATCCAGCGGCACAAGCTCAACTACAGTTTCATCAACAGCCACTATTGGGACGCTGGCGTCGCCGGCCAGCACCTCAGCGAGGTGCTCGACGTCCCGCACGTGCACACGCCGCATTCGCTCGGGCTGTGGAAACAGCGGCAGATGGAGCGCGACTATCCCGACGACAGCGGCAAGTTCGAGAAACAATACAACTTTCGCCGGCGCGTGCACGAGGAGCGGAAGCTTTATCTCGACTGCCATCTGGTGGTCGCGACCACGCCGCCGCAGCTCGACTTCCTGATCAACGATTATGGCGTGCCGGCGGAGAAGGTGCGCATGGTGCCGCCCGGGTACGACGACAATCGCTTCTACGCGGTCGGCGACGCCACCCGGCAGGCGATTCGAAACCGGCTGGGCTTCAGCGGCTCGGTCGTGCTCGCGCTCGGCCGGCTCGCCCGCAACAAGGGCTACGATCTGCTGATCGACGCGTTCAGCCTGGTCGCGCAGCGGGAGCCGACAGCGAACCTCCATCTCGCCATCGGCGGCGAGGACCTGAACGAGTTCGAGACGAAGCTGCTCGCGGAATACCAGGCGCTCGCGGCGCAATCACCCGCGGCGGACCGGATCAAGTTCGGTTCGTTCATCACCGAAGAGGAATTGCCCGACTATTATCGCGCGGCGGACATGTTCGTGTTGTCGAGCCGCTACGAACCGTTCGGCATGACGGCGATCGAGGCGATGGCTTCAGGCACGCCGACGGTGGTGACGGTGCACGGCGGACTGTATCGCGCGCTCTCCTTCGGGCGGCACGCGCTGTTCGCGGATCCGTTCGATCGCGAGGATCTCGGCATCACCATGGCGAAAATCTTCCGCCATCCGCGACTGCGCGGGCGTTTGTCCCGCATGGGCGCGCACAAGGCGCGGAGTCTGTTCACGTGGACCGGCATCGCGCAGCAGCTCGTGGCCGCGGTCGAACATCGTCCCTCGACCACGGTGACCCTCGACGACAAGGAGTGGGACGAGCCGTGGAATGACAACGATTGAGGCGGCGAGCCAACTGGCGCCGCGAACGCGGCCCGGGCGTCCGGGCCGCGCCACACCGCTGGAACACTTGGGCGGCGACGCGCCGCCGATACGCCCGCCGGAATCGATGCCTGAACCCTGAGTGCCGGGCGGTGCGACTTGCGCGCGCGGCGCTCCGGCATCTACTGACGTCCTCATCATGGCCTCAACCACCCCCCCGCCGATCCGGATCTTCTCTTCGGATCTCGACGGCACCTTGCTCGGCAATCCCGAGTCAACGCAGCGTTTCAAGCAAACCTGGGAGGCGCTCCCGGCGGGGAACCGTCCGCTGCTGATCTTCAACAGCGGGCGAACCGTGAAGGACACCCGCGCGTTGGTCCACGCGCGCAAACTGCCGGAGCCGGACTTCATCATCGGCGGCGTGGGCACCGAGTTGTTCGATCCCAAGAACCGTCCCGAGCTGGCGGATTTCGGCGCCCAGTTCGGCGAAGGCTGGGATCTCGCGAAGGTCGAGGAGATCGTTGGTTCCATGCCGGGCATTGAGCGCCAGCCGCCGGAGTTCCTGCATCCCTACAAGTCGAGCTGGTATTGGCACCGCGTGGATCGCGAAAAAATCCGCGCGCTGCAGGAGAAGCTGGCCGCGGCGGGGCTGAAGGCGGCGGTGGTGTATTCGAGCCTGCGCGATCTCGACGTGCTCCCAAGCCGGGCGACGAAGGGCAACGCGCTCGTCTGGTTGTGCGAGCGATTGCAGATTCCCCTCGAGCAGGTGCTGGTGGCCGGCGATACCGGCAACGACTCGAGCATGTTCCTCATTCCGGGCGTGCAGGGCATCGTGGTGGAGAACGCGCAGCCGGAGTTGTTCGAAGCGGTGGTAAAGCTGCCCGCGTTCGTCACGCATCAGATCATGGCCGACGGCGTGTTGGAAGGGTTGAAGCACTTCGGGATCATTCCGGAGGTGCCGCGGCCGCGCAGCCTGCCCGCGCGCGAACGGCAGCGGGGGGTGTGGAAGGGGATGCTCTTCGGCCCGGAATCGCTCCGCAGCCTGAGCAGCGAGGATCGCGAGCTGATCGCCATCGGCTACGAGAAAGCGCTGGTGGCGCTCCACAAGAACATCACCCCGCTCGGATTCTCCGCGTGTTCGCTGACCGACAACGCGGTCACCGGCACCGACGTGAACTATCGCAGCATCTGGGCGCGCGACGGCTGTTTCACGGTCGTGCAGACGATCGACATGGATGAACCGGAGATCCGCGAGGCGCAGCTGCAGACGCTGCGCACGCTGCTTGACGCGATCAGCCCGGCCGGTCAGGTGCCGGCCAACGTCCGCATCGAGACGAGGGAGCCGGAGTATGCGGGCATCGGCGGCATCTGCTCGGTGGACAGCGGACTGTGGCTCATCAATGCGGTTTACCATTACGTCACCGTCACCGGTGATCTCGCGCTGCTGGAGGAATACCAGCCGCGGTTGCAACGGGTGATGGACTGGCTGTCGGCACAGGACTCGAACACCGACGGACTCATCGAGGTGCCCGAGGCGGGCGACTGGACGGATCTGTTCGGCCGCAGCTATCACGTGCTCTACGACGAGGTGCTGTGGTATCGCGCGAATGTCTGCTTTGGCCGGCTGCTGGAATACCGGCGGGATTTCGACCGGGCGGCGGATTATCTGCGCTGGTCGCAGCACATCGCGGGAAAGATCAAGCTCTCCTTCTGGCCGAGCACTGGCGCGGAGCACGCGCAGCGGATCACGTTCGCGGATCGGCAAACCTCGCTGGGCGACTCGCAGTACCTCCTGGCCGAGATCACGCCGTTCAGCTTCAACTGGCGCTGCGACGTGCTGGGCAACATCCTCGCGTTTCTCACCAACGTGATCGACATCGAGCGCGCGCGCACGGCGTTTCGCTTCATGTGGGGCGTGGGCGTGAACGATCCCTATCCGGTGGCCAACCTCTATCCGGCGGTCCAGTCGGGCGATCCCGACTGGCGGCCGTATTACACGGTGAATCTGCTGAACCTGCCGCATCACTACCACAACGGCGGCATCTGGCCGTTCATCGGCGGCATGTGGGTGCGGTTCATTCATCGGCTCGGGTTGCAGGACATCGCGCGCACGGAACTCGTGAAGCTCGCGCGCGTGAACCAGCTCGGGAAAATCGAGCCCTGGGAATTCAACGAATGGGTGCACGGCACGACCGGCCGGCCGATGGGCAAGGCCTATCAAGCGTGGTCGGCGGCGGCCTATCTGCGCGCGTGCCAGGAGCTGCACCTCGGCGCCGGGGCTTTGACCGATGACTGACGCACGCAAAAAAAGCGCCGCTCGCCCCGGCGCCGCGAGCAAGGCACCCGCGGTGGTCTGCTTCGGCGAGGTGCTGTGGGACTGCCTGCCGCGCGGGTTGTTTCTCGGCGGGGCGCCGATCAACGCGGCGTATCACCTCTCGCGCCAGGGGCTCCGGGCATTGCCGGTGACCACCGTCGGCAACGATTTCCTCGGCGAGGAAGCGCGGCGGCGCATCGCTGCGTGGGGCCTGGATGTGACTTTCGTGGGCGTGGACCGCCAGCGGCCGACCGGCACGGTGAGCGCGGTGCTCGATGCCGCGGGCCAGGCGCACTACGAGATCGCGCGTCACGTCGCGTGGGACCGGATCGAGGCCTCGGGCCGGCTGCGGCGCGTGTCGCCCGCGCCGGCCGCGATCGTGCATGGCACGCTCGCGCTGCGGGAGCCGCCGAACCGGCTCGCGCTCGCGACGCTGTGGCGGACGTGGCCTGACGCGTGGCGGGTGGTGGATCTGAACTTCCGGTCGCCGTTCGATACCGCGGCCCTGAGCGCGTTTGCATTACGGCACGCGCAATTCGTGAAGCTCAACGACGAAGAGCTCGTGCGGCTGACGCCGGGGCGCGGGCACGACCCGGCCGCGCTGGCACGGCGCGCGCGCGCATTCGCGGAGCACCACGAGATCCCGCGAGTCTGCGTGACCGCGGGCAGTCGCGGCGCGGGGCTCTGGTGGGAAGGCGCCTGGTTCTGGGAGGACGCGCGGCCGGTGCAGGTGCGCGACACGGTCGGCGCGGGCGACGCGTTTCTCGGCGGGTTTCTCGGCGCATGGCTCGGGCGCGGCGCGTCGCCCGAACGCGCCTTGGCGACGGCTGCGCGGGTGGGGGAGTTTGTGGCGGGCTGCGACGGCGCGACGCCGGATTACCGCGTCGATGCGGCGGGGCGGCCGCTGCGAGGGCGCTCCGATGCGGCGGATCGGTAAAGCGTGCACTCGGACGTGCGCGATGTAGCGGCAGGCCTCTGTGCCTGCCGGCGGGCCGTTCCTTAGGCAGGCAGGGACGCCTGCCGTTACTGATCGCAGCAAGCGCGCGTTGAGGGCAACGCGCCCCACGCGGCACGTCCGCGGCAGATCAACGTGCGGTGATGCGATTGTCGTCGAGCGCGAGCCGGTCGAAGCGCGGCCGCGTGAACACGTCCGGCACGTTTTCCGTCTCGATCACGTTGCCGCGAACGACGATCTCGCCCTCGCTTCCGTGCTTCTGCGACTGGATGTCCGAGTGCGTGTCGAGCACGACCGCGACGCCGCGCGCGCGGATCCGGTTCTCCAGGAATCGCAGGTCGCCGCAGGATTTGCCGGCGATGATGACGTTCGCGAGTTCGCGTCCGCCGGTGATCTCGAACGTGCAGCGCGTGACCTCGCAGTCGAAATTGAATTCGGTGAAGGCGACGTTTGCGTCGACGAAGCTGCAGCCGGCGAACACGACGCCGCCGAAGGACCGCGCGAACTGCATCCCCGCGGCGGGGCGCGCCACGATCCGGCAGCGGTCGAAGCGCGCGAACCGGCCACCGTCGCCGTCGATGGTGAGCCCGCCCTTGAAGCCGCCGTCGCGCAGATCACGCAGGAACGTGCAGTCGGCGAACGCGACCTCGTAGCTGTTGGAAACGACGAGCGCCTTCCGCCGGCCGACGATCTGCAGGTTTTCGCAACGGAAATTTCGCACCGTGCGCGTGAGCTTCACGATCGAGCGCGCCTTGCCGACCTTCGCTCCCGCCGCGATCCGCGTGCCCGGCGGCGCGTTGCTGCGGCCGGGATTCTCCAACCGCACCACGGCGGGCCGGCCGTTCCGCCCCGCCTGCACGCGGGTGACGCGGAAAAGGTTTTCCCCGATGCTGACCGTTGCGCGCGCGTCCGGCACAAAGAACCCCGGCCCGGTGCGCAGACTCACCTTCGCCTCGCGACCGGGCTTCGGCATCTCGAGTTCCTCCGCGACCTCGCCGGCCCAGTTGAAACGCTCGAGGGTGTAGTCGCGCGCGAACGGAAAGCGGAACACCAGCCGCCCGGCGGGCTCGACGCGCGCGATCTCGTTGAATTCGCCGTAATCCTGGTCGTAGCGGTTGGCTCCGTTGCGGATGAAGACGAGCTCGCCCGCACGGAACTCGCGGCTGAGCTCCGGCTGAACCAGCGCGACCGTGTCGCTGCCGCGCGCGCCGGCCTCGGCCGCGTAGGCAAACTCACGGCCGGCGCCTTCCAGCCAGCCGACGTGGCGATACGGGGCCACCGACAAGCCATCAGGAATGTCTGCCGCGGTCGCGAGAATCGTGCGTTCCGCGCCGTCGCCGGTGATGCGCACGTTGTCGCGCCAGATCCGCCAGGGGAAACGACCGGTCACGTAGTGTCCGACCGGAAAGTGAATCGTGCCGCCGTCCTCGGGCAGCGCGCGCTTCGCGGCTTCGAACGCCACTTCGTCGATCGACCACTGCGGCGAATCGACGAAGGGGAACTCCCTCTGCAGCGCGCGCAGCGACGAGAAGCGGCGCGACTCGATCCACTCGCCGACGCGATGGAGCTGACCGTCGCCGATCGCGCCGAAGTCCCGCACGTTGAGTGTGACTTCGCGAGTTGTCGCCGGTGTGAGGTCGGCAGCGGACGCGGCATTGCCGGCGCCGAGCGCGGCGCACAAGAGGACGGATCCGAAGCGGCACGCGAGGGAAGCACCGAACGAAGCTGACACAGTTCGTGCACTGTCAGCGCGACGGAGGTCCGGTTCCGCGAGTTGCGCGCTCCAACGCGGCGAGTCGGAGCGCGAATGCGTGACGGGTTCTGCTACGAAGCGTGGTGAGGCAACGCTGCACCTTTCAATTCACGGGCGAGACGCCCGTGCCACGAGGGCAACGCGATCCACGCGCGAGGCACGCGGGTCGAGGACAATGCCCGACCATGGGTCGGAATTTCCCCGAGTGGTTCCAGCGGGGATCCACCGGGTTCCACTCGGGGCGAAACGAATTTTCGGCGCGGAAGTGACCCGATTTCGGCGGACGGACATCGGCTGTAGGTTGGGGCGACCATCGATCAGCCAAGCCGTCGCCGGCCCACTGCTCCCGTTTCGCCCCGAACGAGGCGGCGCCGGGCGAGGGATTCCATACCAGCTCTCGTTCATGAAAATCCTCCTCTGGGGTATCAACTACCGCCCTGAATCCACCGGCATCGCGCCGTTCAATGCCGAGCTCGCGGAGTATTTCGCGCGCCGCGATGCGGAGATTTCCGTCGTCACCGGCTTTGCGTACTATCCGCTCTGGCGCAAGGCGCCGGGTGATCGCTGGCGGTTGTTTCGTCGCGAGCAGATCAATGGCGTCGAGGTACATCGCTGCGGCCAGTTTGTGCCGGCGCGCGTGTCCACCGTGACGCGCATCCTCCACGAGTTGAGCTTTGGGCTCACCTCGCTGCTGCGCGTGCTGCTGCTGCCGCGCGCCGATCTCTACCTCGTCGTCAGCCCGCCACTCTGCCTGGGCTTTTTCGCCTGGATCGCGACGCGGCTGAAGCGCAGCCGATTCATTTTTCACGTGCAGGATCTGCAGCCCGGCGCCGCGGTCGGACTCGGGATGGTCAAGAGCCGCGGATTCATCCGGCTGCTCTACGCGCTCGAGCGCTTCGCCTACCGGCACGCGGCCGCGGTGTCGGGGATCTCCGACGGCATGATGGACGAATTCCGACGCAAAGGCGTGCCGGCACGGCGGCGGATCTATTTTCCCAACTGGCTGCGCGGCGGACCGAGTGGCGCGGCCGAGGCGAACGATTTTCGCGCGCGGTTCGGCCTGCCCGCGGATCATCTGCTTGCGGTCTACTCCGGCAATCTCGGCCGCAAGCAGGGCATCGAGATCCTGCTCAGCGCCGCGGAACGACTGGCGCGCGATCCTGCCACCGCGGCGCGGCCTGTCACCGTGGTGATCGCGGGCGCTGGCGCGGAACGCGCGGCGCTCGAAGCGCGCGTGAACGCGCTCAACCTGCCGCAACTGCGGCTGCTGCCGTTGCTGAGCGACGAAGATTACGCGGCCATGTTGCAGACGGCGGATCTAGGGCTGATCACGCAGGCACCGGGCACCGGGCGGTATTTCTTTCCGAGCAAGCTGCTGTCGTTGCTGCAAGCGGGCCTGCCGGTGGCGACGGTGGCGGACGCCGACAGCGAGCTCGCGCGCGCGGTGGAGGAGGGCGGCTTCGGGATCAACGTCCTGCCGGGCCAGCCCGCGGAACTCGCGAGCGTGCTGGGCCGGCTGGCGGCGGATCGCGGCGCGTTGGAACGTTTGCGTGAACGTACGGTCTGGGTGCGACGATTCGACGCGGCGCGCGTGCTGCCTCAGTTCGCGCACAATCTCGAGCAGATCGTGACAGGGCGTGAACCCACACCGGCCTTGGTGGGGCAACATGAACCTTCGCGACTTTAGCGCGTCTATGCTGGCCCCTCTATGGCATTATCCGGCCTCCCGACCTCCCGCGTAGGGCTCGTGAACGCGAGCATTCCGCTCACCCGCCTCAGCCTCGGTTGGTGGCTCAGCCTCGGCTTGCTGGCCGTGGGCTGGCTGCTGGTTTTGAACCAGCAGCGGCTCGAATGGACGGTGAACCCGACCTACGCCTATGGCTGGGCGGTGCCGCTGCTCGCGGGGTATTTGTTTTACGAACGCTGGCGCTCGCGTCCGCGCACGCATAGCCGGGGCGAGCGGCGCGCCTGGCTCATCGTGCCGGCGCTGCTGCTGCTGGCATATCTGCCCGTCCGCGTGGTGCAGGAGGCGAATCCCGACTGGGTGAAGGTCAACTGGATCATGGCCGGATTGATGATCGGCATGTCGCTCAGCGCGGTGTTTTCGCTCAGCGGCTGGCGCGCCATGCTCTATTGCGCGTTCCCGATTCTGTTCATGATGACGGCGCTGCCCTGGCCGGTGTGGATCGAGGACACGCTGACGAAATCGCTGATGCACCTGAACGCGTCGGCGGCGGCCGAGGTGCTGACCCTCGCCGGCTACCCCGCGCTCACCAAGGGCAACATGATCCTCATCGGCTCGTCCTGGGTGAACGTCGAGGAGGCGTGCAGCGGCATCCGGTCGCTGCAAACGGCGTTCATGGTGTCGCTGTTTTTCGGTGAGTTTCACCGGCTGGGCTGGCTCGCGCGTGGCGCGCTGATGCTAGGTTCGTTCGCCATCGCGTTCCTGCTGAATTTCGGGCGGACCGTGACGCTGACGTTCCTGGGCGGCGTCGGGGGCAACGAGCTTTCGGAAAAATGGCACGACACGGTGGGCAACGTCGTGATGGGGCTGTGCCTGCTCGCGCTCTGGCTCTTGGCGGAAGCCTTCCAGCGCTGGCGCCGGCGTCCGGTCGCCGTGGGAGCGCTGCCGCCGGTGCCGCCCGCGCATGCGCCTTTTCCCGCGTGGTTCGCGCTGGCGGGCGTGCTGTGGTTCGCGGTCGCGGAAGCGAGCACGCTCGGGTGGTATCGTTATCACGAACGCGGGGCGGAGCCGCCGGTCGCGTGGAACGTGGACTGGCCCAAGAACTCCCCAAGTTATCGCGAGGATACGCTGGGGGAACGTTCGCAGGCGCTGCTCAAATACAACGAGGGCACGATCGCGTCGTGGCGCACCGAGAACGGCTACCGCTGGCAGATGTATTACCTGCGCTGGCTGCCCGGCCGCGTGTCGAAATTCCTCGCGGGCGGCCATTATCCGACGGTGTGCCTGCCGGCCAGCGGACTGCGGCTCGTTTCGGAAACCGGCACGTTCACGTGTCAGGTCGGCGCCCTCGCCATCCCGTTCCGCACCTATCTTTTCGATGACAACGGCCGCGATGTGTATGTGTTTCACGCGATTCTCGAGGACAATGCTGACAGCTACGAACAGCGCATCGTGTACCGGCAGGCGAATTCCACCGAGCGGTTGAATTCGGTGCTGCGCGGTGAACGCAATCTCGGCCAGCGGGTCATCGGCGTGGCGATCACCGGTCCGCTCGACGCCGCCGAAGCGCAGCAGACGTTGCAGGCCACGCTGCAGGACATCGTGGTCACGTCCCCGACGTCCGACGCTCTCGCCAGTCTTCCCCACCCATGAAGTTCTTCGGATCCAAAGCCCGGTTGCGCCGCTGGATTGTCGCCCTGCTGGCGCTGGCGGTGATGTTGCCGGTCGGCTACTTCGCGGCGCGTGAATTTGCGCTGCCGGCCTATCGGCAATGGCGCGAATCGAAGCTCACGCGCATGACCGAAGAGTTCATGGCGAAGGGCGACTACGACAACGCGCTGCTGACGGCGCGTCAGGCGCTGCGGCGGAACCAGCGCAGTCTCACGCATTGGCGGCTGGCGGCCGAGGCGGCGCACGCCAAGAACGTGCCGGAGGTCATCTATTATCAGCGCAACGTGGTGCAATTGCAGCCGACGCTGGAAAACCAGCTCCAGTTGCTGCGCTGGGCATTGCAGTTCGGCGCCTATCGGGACGCGCTCGACGTGATCGAGCACATCGACCCTGCCGCCAAGCAGAATCCCGAATTTCACGCGCTGGCGGCACGCACGTATCTCGCGCTCGGCCGGCCGATCGCCGCCAAGCTGAACCTGTACTCGCTCCTGAGCCTGCGGCCGGACGACCATGCCGCGCGGCTCAACCTCGCGGAGATCGAGCTGGCCGAGGACACGGAAGGGAAGAACTCCGGGGTGCGCCAAACGATCACCGAGCTGAGCCGGGTGCCGGAATTGCGGCTGCGAGCCCTGGCGCTGTTGTTGCAGGACGCGGTGCAGCGCGAGGACCGATCGCAAGCGGCGGCGCTCGCCGATCAGCTCAACGCGGAGCCGAATCTCAGCGCTGAGCAACGCGTGCTGGTGCTTTCGGGACTGGACGTCGGTGCGCCGGACCGCGCAGCCGCGTACCGGCAGAAAGTCCAGGACGAGTTCGCCGGCGATCCGCGCGCCGTGGTGGCGCTCGCCAATTACTATCGCCGCTCAGGTTCGCCGCTGGAAGCGCGGCGCTGGTTCGATTCGCTGCCGCGCGAGGTGCGGGAAGACACCGGCGTGCAGGAGGCGATCGCCGCCGCCTTCCTCGAATGGCGCGAATGGGCGCGGCTGGATCAGGCGATTTCGGGCACGCAGTGGAAGGAACGCGAGTTCATGCGCCAGGCGATGATCGCCTATTCCGCGCGCAAGAACGGCCGGCTGGCCGACGCGGGCAATGCCTGGCGACTCGCGGTGATCCAGGCCGGGGACAATGTTCGGAGCACCTCCGAGCTGCTCGCACTCGTCGGCCGATGGGGCTGGCAGTCGGAGCAATATGACCTCGTCTGGAAGCTGTTCGCGCTGCTGCCGCGCAACGAATCGATCAGCCGCCAGCTCATCGCGTGGGAACGCGCCCAAGGCCACACCGCGAACCTGAATCGCATCTTCGCGCGGCTTTCCGAGTTCTCCAACGAGGACCCGATGGTGCGGAACAACTTCGCCTACACGAGCCTGCTGCTCAACGCCAACCTCTCGAAAGCCTACGAGTACGCGCGGCTCAACTATCTCGCCGAGCCGGAGAACCCGTTCTACGTCACGACCCAGGCGTTTGCGCTCTACAAGCAGAACAAGCCGGCCGATGCGCTCGCGTTGCTCGAATCGCTGCGACCCGCGGCGCTGACGACGCCCGAGCGGCTGTTGTTCCGCGCGTTGTTTCACGCGTCGACAGGCGACGTCACGGGCGCCACGGATCTGCTGAGCGGATTGCGCTCGGCGGGCTTCCTGCCCGAGGAGCGCAAGCTCCTGGCCGAGACCACGTCGGAGATCGCCCGCCTCAACGGCCAGCGCGGCCAGGATCAGCGGCTCGTGGCGCTGAACACTCGGGGCGAGATCGATCGGACGAAAGGGTGGCTGCACCTGCTGCCGGAGCTGGTGCAGACCAGCGCGACCATGGACATGCAGACGACGGATTCGCTGATGGCGATGGGCGATCTCAGCGGGCTGGCGGTGCAGCTGCGCAAGGGTGCGTGGGGCGACTTCGAGCACCTGCGGATGGCCGTGACCGCTTATGCCGCGCGCCAGCGCGGCGATGCGAGCTCGGCGCGTTCCTACTGGCGGACGGCGCTGGGCGCCGCATCCGGCGACGTGGATAAACTTCGTCACCTGGAAAAACTCGCGGCGTCGTGGGGTTGGCAGGGTGAGAAGGTCGACGCGCTGGCGCGGATTTTCGACATCGATCCCGGCAATCGCGCCGTGTTCGCCGAGTTGATGGATTACAACCGCAGTGCAGGTCGCACGCCGGAGTTGGTGTCGGTGCTCACGGCCTATCTTTCGGC
This sequence comes from Opitutus terrae PB90-1, assembly GCF_000019965.1. Lineage (GTDB taxonomy): Bacteria > Verrucomicrobiota > Verrucomicrobiia > Opitutales > Opitutaceae > Opitutus > Opitutus terrae. The sequence goes on along the minus strand of NC_010571.1, from coordinate 4,280,609 downwards.
GCACCCGGGCGATCAGGCGCAGCGATGCGGCTTCGCCTACTATAGCCTGCTGAGCGGGTTGAACATCGCGCGGGCCTACGTCGCGGCGCAGGAGGCCTACCAGGCCGCGCCGACGGATCCGCAGAGCCGTTTGGTGTACGCGTTCTCGCTGTGGAAGCAGGGGCGGCCGCAGGAAGCCTGGGAGGTGCTCGAATCGCTCAACGGCGATGAGCTGCAACTCGCGCCAGCCGCGTTGATTCGGGCCGCGGTCTTGGCGGACATGGATCGGCGCGACGATGCGGCGCGTTTCCTGAAAGAGTTCGACACGGCCAAGGCCCTTCCCGAAGAGGCGAAGCTCGCCCTGATGGTGGAGAGCAAGCTGAAATCGGATTCGCGCGTTTCGGGGATGAACTATTAACGGCTGGCCGCGCTCGTATTCCGGATCGCGTCGCGTGGCTCTCCCGATCCGCGCCAAGCACGCGTGGGTGCGCATTTGATGGTCGGCGGCGACGACCAATTTCGGGTTACAGGTGTAACATCAAATCGGTCGTTGGGGGCGAGGGGCAGACAATTGGGCGAAGAGGGCGTGCGCGTAGGCATCGGGAAAACTACCGGGTGCGCCATCGGTGTTGCTAAGCGAATGTGAATCGGGGTCGGGACTAGGATGCTCGTTGAACTGGAGGGCGGCTGTTCCGAAAAAAACAGCGCCACGTCCCGTTTGTTCGCTCGTCCGGCAGCCCGGCGGCGGTGCGTGGTGAAGCCTCACGGCTTCCAACCACCTGATCCACCGCAATGTTCACCCGCATCGGCGCCCTGTGCGTCGCACTCTTCCTCTTCCTCGCCGCGGCGACGCAGGCCGAAGAGGTGTTTGTCGGCAGCTTCGCCGAACCACGGGACGGGGGGAATCTCGACATCAGCCGCTCGAGCTTTGATGGCAACACGGTGCTGATCGTGCCGCGGGCGCATGCCAGTGAGGCGCTGAACGGCTCGACGCGCTGGCGGAATGTTCTGTTCGCAGTCCGCGGTGTCGCCGGACGCGCGCCGGCCTTCCGCCTGCCGCTGCGTTCGCCCGTGACCGGAAAGACGATTCTCGCGGGCGATCTCGTTTCGTACGAAAACGTGAAGCTGGTGTGGAGTTACGACCCAGACTCCGTGCAATGGAACACGTTCGAGCACTACGCACGGACCGGGCGCACGTCGGCGGAGTGGACCGTCGAGGCGAAGAACGAAACCGCGTTCACGCAGGACGTGGTCTATGTCTCGATCAACGAGCACTTCCCGGTCGCGGGCTTTTACGAGTGGATCGAGACCGAGGTGCTGCTGCACCCGCTGGTGCGGCCCACGCCGAGTGAAACGACGCCAGGTACGTTCGTGATCGGCTACCAGTCCGGTGCCGCCGCGTCGGCCGCCTGCAGTCGCCCTGTGCCGGACATGCCGCTGTTCGGTTTTGTGATTCGCGATCCGCTCGCGCAGCCGAAGAAGCTGGTGATGCTCGTCAGCGGCCAGCATCCCTACGAAGGGCAAAACAAGGTCGCGCTGCAGGCCGCGGTCGACTGGATCTTGAACTCGCCCAGCGCCGAAGCGCAGGCGTATCGCGCGACTTACGTGACCCTGGTCTATCCGTTCGTCAATCCGACGGGCGAACTCGCCGGACTCTGGCGCGGCACGGCTTACCAGCCGACGAAGGACACAAATCGGAACTGGCACACGAGTGAGACGATCCCGTCCCGCAATCGCGGCATCGACACGGTGATCGTGCACAAGAACGCGCTCAAAAAGGACATCGCCGCCCTCGGGCTCGGCGAGCCATTAGCGGCGTTCGACTACCACCAGAATTTCGGCGACTACCCGGGGCAGCTCGACTATGTGCTGCACTCGTCTCCCTCCGCGCTGACGACTGCTCCGCTGGCGCGCCGCGTCGCGGGCACCGACCTCGCAGCCTACACCACGCGATTGAATGGTGCGGCGCCGATGGCCAGCAAGCCGTCGGATCCGACCACGCAGGAAACCCTGCGCGGCTACCTGATCGCACGCGGCGTGGCCCTACCGCTGACCTTCGAACGCAGCGTCTACAACAACATCGCCAGCGAATGGGACTTCGGGGTTGCCTCCGTCGCGGCACTCGTTGATCCGGCGACGGTGGTGCCGCTCGCAGAGCCGCCTCCGCCGGCGGTCGCGTCCGCAATCACGTTCAAGGGTCGCACGCTGAAGGCGAAGCCGACACCAGCGCCCGCGCCGCCGTCCCAGCGCGTCCTGCCGATCGTGGAGCATTCGGAACCGCCAGCGCGCGTGGGTCAGACCGCCGAAGGGTAGCTTCCATTTACCGGGCGGGGTCGGAGTCGCGGACCCGCCGCTGTCGTGGCCGCGAGCGTCGCCGACGGTTTGCGGGTGTCCCCGGCGGCGCGAAGAACGCCTGGCCCGCACGACCGTGGCACCTACGGAACCAGCTGGTGAGGCAGCCCACTATGGGGAGATGCACTCGAGTCCACGTCCGGCTTTCGGTGACGCGCTGGCCCGCGGTCGTCTCCTTTTTTCACGACCATGAGCAACGACTCCGCTGTACGCGACTGGTTGCGCCGAGCGAAGTGTCTGGCGGTGCGACTGCGCACCGGCACCCGCGTGAAAGTACGGGGACAGGGGAACCGCGTGGAGATCAGCCGGGCGATGCTGCATGGCGTGACGATTGAGATCAGCGGTCGCGGCAACGAGCTGACCATCGGGCCGGGTGCGCGGTTGTGGGGCGCCGCGATCAAGCTGCGTGGTAACAATCTACGCTGCGTGATCGGCGCCTACTGCAAGCTGCGGCACGTGCGCTACACCGTGGAAGATGACGGCAGCCGGTTGCTCGTTGGCAACGAAAGTTCGGGCACGGGCTGCAGCGTCGTGGTGTGCGAGGGCGGCTTGGTGCAGGTCGGGCGGGATTGCATGATGTCGGCCGACGCGGATGTGCGGAACACCGATGGGCATTCCGTGCTGGACCAGCTGACCGGCCGGCGGATCAATCCCGCGGCCGACGTGGTGCTGGGCGATCACGTGTGGATCGGGCTCAAAGCGCAGATTCTAAAAGGCGTGCGCATCGGCGAGCACAGCATCGTCGCCGCCGGCTCGGTGGTGATCCGCGATGTTCCTGCGCACACCATCGTCGCGGGCATTCCCGCGAAACCGGTGAAGACCGGAATCACGTGGGACCGACTGCGACTGCCGGTCGCTGCCGCGGAACCCGCGCTGACAGTGACCGCAGCGTGAGCGGCTCGCCCGTCGAGCGCTGAACTCAGCTGGAACCCGCCGTCCCGGTGGGTTCAGCCCGGCGGGGACGCCGGGCTCCATCTACGGGGAGCGTGAAACGGAGCCGGTGTCGTGACCGAGGCGACTCTCCCAGCCGTTCGCTTTCGTTGTAGCCGGGCTCGCCGAGCCCGGACCGGGGTCGACGACCCGGCTACATCAATCACGGCCGCCTCGCGTTGGATCTCCCTCTCGGGAGATTTTCCGCTGTTCAAACTGACTCGGCCCGCTGGGCATGCACGTTCTCCGCGGCCGCCGCTTCGGCCGCGCGCAGCTTCCGCAGTTCGGCCGCCTTCGCGACGGCAAGAAATTCATACACCGCGTGGAGTCGCGCGAAGATGTAGCCCTCGCGTCCGTCGAGAAACCCCGCCTGGAACACGTACACGTAGAGAAAACGCAGCAACGGTCGGAACGGCAGCCGGCGCGCAATACGCTTCAGCGTGCGCCGAATCCGCACCGGCATCGTCTGCGGTGCGGTCGAGTGCGGGCGTGCAAGTCCGTCCTCCACCTCGAGCCGCGCCTCCCAGTTCGAGTAGCGATTGTGCTTTTCGACGAACACGTCGATCGACGCGAAGGCGTAATGGTCCATTTCGCAGCGGAGCCGGCCCGTCGAACCGTCGACGATGATGTGCTCGTGGACCTCGTTGTCGCCGCTCTGCGTCGGCCCCTGCACCAAGCGTTCGTAGCGGCCGAGCCGGTGTTTGAACAACCGCAGATTCCAGTTCGGATAGTAGGCGTGCCGGAGCCAGCGCCCCATGAACATGAACCGGCGATTGATCCAGAAACCCGCGTGTCCGTCGCCGTCGGCCGCGACGATTCGGGCGATCTCGTCGGCGGCGTCGGGCGGCATCACCTCATCCGCGTCCAGAATCAGCACCCATTCGTGACGGAAAGGCAGATTCTCCAGCGCCCAGTTTTTTTTCTTCGGCCAGACGCCGTTGAAGGCGAACTGCACGACCTCGGCTCCGTAACGGCGGGCGATGTCGATCGAGCCGTCGGTGCTCTGCGAATCGACGACTACCACCTCGTCGGCCCAGCGGACCGACTCGAGGCAGCGCGGCAGGTTGGCCTGCTCGTTGCGGATGGGAATGAGAACGGAGACTGGGACTTTCGGCATGGCAGAAAACGGACAGCAGCTCAGGCGTGTTGTCTCAGCCAGAGCATCAACCCGAGGGTGTTTTTCAGCGGGGTGGAGTGGACGATGGGATCCTCGATATGACGCACGCGGACGTCGGCGCGCGGCAGCAGCCGCTCGAGCGCGTCGGTGCGAAACAGCGCGGCGCCGGCGCCGCGCGCCTCTTCGGCGAGCGAGCGCACCACGCGCCAGCCGGGGCTGTTGAACTCCATCGTGCGCACGTAGAACCGCGGGTCGCGTCCGAGCCAGGTCTGGCAACGGCGACGCAGCTTGGTCGCACGCCGGCGCAGATCACGCCAAGCGGAAGTTTTCGAGCCGAGCAGCGGCACCGTATCGAAATAGTTCCGGTCGAGGTCCAACCGCGCGAGCCGGGGAAAACGCGTGACAAGAAGCCGCGTTTGGATCTGCCGGTCCTTGATGACCGAGTAGGGCAGCCGGTGGGCGAGCGCGATCAGCCGGCGGTCGAGCGCCGGCAGCACGGGCCAGGCGAACAGCGAGTAACGCCACGCACACATCCCAACGGCAAAGCGATGCCGGTGCGCGAGGTTCATCCGCCATTCCCGCAAGTGGTCGCTAGCGGCGGAAGCGACATATTCGTCGAGCAGCTCGCCGCGGACGTCCTCGCAGGCGCGGGCGAGGTCCGGGGCGCCGATGAGCCGGGCAAGCTCATCGCGGCCGAAACCCAGCCGGCCGATGCGCAGGCGCTCGAATGAAAGCGCACCGCTCGTGCGCGCGACGTACTTCGGCCCGCCGATCACGGCGTCGAGCGTCAATCCGCAGATGAGCCGGTCGATCTCGACCGTGGGCGGACGGAGCGAAAGATTCCATCCCATCGGCAGCGCGTAGAGCCCGCCGCTCAACTGTTCCCAGGTCACGCTCGACTGCGCATACTGCGCGTAGTCCTCCGGCGTGACGTCGTAAAGCGATTGTTTCAACCCGAGTTCGCGGGCGACCGCCGTGGCGCACGCCGCATCGAGATCCTCGGGCCGGCCGAAGGTGAGGCATTCGGGCTGGCGGGTCTGTTCCGCCGCGAATCCCGCCAGTAAGCGCGAGTCCAATCCGCCCGACAGCAGCATGCCCGGGCGCTGCGCGTCCCGCAGCGCCGCCCGCAGAAACGACGCGTGCAGCTCCGCCGCCTGCTCGACGGCCTCGTCCCGCGATTCGATCATGTCGCCGGCGGCGCGAAGTGGCGGTGGCAGCTCGCGCGGAGCCGCGCCGGGCAGCCAGATGAGGCGATGGTCCGCGGCCAGCCGGCGCACGCCACGCCAGAGGGTTCGGCCGCCGACGAGCCCGCTCGTCAACAACAGCGCCGCCGCACCGTGCAGGTCGAGCTCGCTTTGGAAACTCGGATGGCTGCGAAACAGCTCCGGACTCGTACCGACGAGGAGCACGTCACGGTGCTGCCAATAATAAAGTGGGAAAAGTCCGAGCACGTCCCCCTCGATGCGAACGCCCAGCCGCGGGTGCACCAACAACGCGGCGTAGTAGCCGTTGAGCTCGTTGGGCGCGTCCCAGACGATATCGTGCCGCCGGCAAAAATCCGCGGCCTTCAAGGTCACGCCCTCGTGATCATGGGGGGCGCCGAACAGCATGCAGTCGGGCGCGTCAGGCTCGGTCGCGCGGTGGTGTTCCACCGGCGCCAGCGGCGCCGCGGCCCAGGCGAGCGCGTAGTGCGACGCCAGCGTCAGCTCGCCGCGCATCTGCGGCAGGAAACCAACGCGATCGCGGGCTTGGAGGACGGCGAACTGCCGCCGGACGGTATCCGGATCGTGGACGAGAAGGAAGTTGGCCATCGGGACAGGAGTGGAGTTGGAAACGTGTCAGGCTTTCGACACGGCAAAACCCCGGCGGTCCCGCGAGAGGCGGGCGCCGCCGGAGTTGGAGGAATAAGGCCAGGCGTGTTTCAAAGCCCTCTTACCGCAGACAAGCCCTGCGCGCACGCGCAGGGCCATCGGGAATCGGAGGGCTCCGCTCCGCGAGGAGCGGGTTGAACTTGAGACACGCCTTGGGCTCAGGCAGCCGCAGGCAGGCTGGCGGCCGACCGTGCGCGCAGGCGCCGGTAGCCGACCAATCCGACCAGCAGCGCGGCGCCCCACGCGGCATACGTGGCGGGCTCCGGTACCGGCGTGAAACTCACGGTGATATCACCGCGCTGCACCATCGTGTTCTCCGCGACCTGGAATTCGGCCGGGTCGAAGTTCACGTGGAACTGCACGAGATAGTCGCCGATTTTCATCGCCGTCGGCTGCGTGAAGGAAGCGCTGAACGTGTCGGGAATCGCTCCCGGCAGATTCGGCGTGTGGTCGACGTGGAACGTAATCTGCGTCAACGCGACCGACTGCATCACCGGCGAGGTTAGCTCGAGGCCGAGATTGAATTGGGCGGTAGGTGCGCCCGAACCGATCAGGGTCATGCCGTTCGTGATTTCGAACAGGCCGACCTGAATCGGATCGCCGGATGCCACGTCGGTGAACGTGGTATTCGAAAACTCGATCTTGGACTGAGTTGAACCGGTTGCCGCGATGCCCGTGTGGAAGGTCGCCCAGCTACCATCGCCCGCATTCGAGACAGTGGTGTTGGGCTCCGACAGGTCGACGAACGAGCCCGTGGTGTAGCCGCTCAATAAGAGCTGAGCGTGCGCCAGTGAGCACGTGAGCGCCAGCCCGAGGGCCGCCGCGAACATTGAACGAATCCGACTGTGCATTGTGGTCCTTAGTTGTTTTGTCGATGAATCATCACTCTGATCGATGCCTCCGCCATCGGAGGCGCCCGTAACCTGTTGCACAGGTCGTTGACCACAAGTCGATTGGCGCGCCTAGCGACCCGATCACTCCATCGGGGAAACGACTAACGAGCCCCCTGCGGAACCTCGGGCGCGGCCATCGGTCGCGACTGTATGCATGATGTTCCCGAACTTCCTGATTTTTTGTGGGGTTGCGTTACGTCCGAGCGGGGGCCGGCGCGGTGTCAGCCGTCGCCTGCTAGCCTGCGCGGGGCTGCTCGCGCTCGTCGCCGCGACCGGCACCGCGGCAGAACGCTCGCCCACGCACGCTACATTCGCCGGTCCGCCAGCTGACTATGCGGAATTGATCGGTCGTTCGGATGAGGTAATTCGCCGGACCCTCTCGGTCGAAGAGCGCGCGGGCGTGCGGCGCGACGGGGACTTGGTCCGCGTCCCTGTGTTCTTCGGACCGGGTGAATGTCGCTCACTTGAGGAGCTCGTGATCGTGCCGGCCGGTGGTGGCGCGTCGGTGGTGATGCAGGCGGACGATGTGCGGCGCGCGGCGGACGGTGGAATCAGCCGGGCGCATCTCTGGTTTCCGGTAGAGCTCGCGCCTGGAGCAACGCAGGCGTTTCAGCTCGAGCACCGAACCACCGCGGCGCCCGCGGCCGACGAGCCGATGCCGGTCGAGGCCGGCCCGGAAGGTTTGCGCGTGCGCACCGCCACCGGCGAGGTGGAGTTCACCGCCGAGGGTGGGCTTCAGGCGATCCGTTCCGGAGCGGCGCAATGGCGGTTTGAGGACGCGGGCGCATTTCCACGGGTGCGCGTCGCTGGATCGGCGTCGAAGGGAAAGCCAGCGGAGGTGTTCTCGCTGGACCAGTCCGCGTCTCGCCGTGAAGTCACGTGGGCCAGCGGACCGTTGTTCGCGAAAGTCCATGTGCGGATCGAGGCGAGCGAAGGCGTCGCGCTCGAACTGGAGTATCGGATTCCACGCGATGGTCGCGAACTCGTGCTGAGCGTGGCGGTGTTTCCGGGTGCGGGCAGCGGCGCGCTGAGGGAGAATCGGCTCTTGCGCGGAAAGCTGGTGGGCGGTACCGCGGTCGTGCGCGAGATTCCGGCGGGAATTCGCTCCGCGTTGCGCGCCGAGCATGGTTACACGATCACCGCACTCACCCGGTCGTCGGGTGAATCGCTGCTGGCCGTGCCGTTGGTGATCGGCGGCAGCAACGGCCGCTGGACCATGCAGGACGGCGACGTGACGCTGGAGGGAATGCGCGGACTGAAGCGCGAAACCGAAAACGAAAAGCGCACGCTCACTGCCTACTGGACGGAGGTGAGGCTGGTGCCGACCACCGCGGGGACCGACGGCGAGTTGTGGGGCGCGTACGTCGCGCACGCGCAGCCGCTCGTGGCGGTTGTCGACGAGCCCGGCGCCACGGTGGCGGAGTTGCACGGGGCGCTGCGCGAAGTCGTGCGCGAGATGAAACCGGTCGGCTGGCGGCAGGAAGCCGCTCGCGCACTGGTGCTCGAAGGCCCGGAAGCCGCGACGCGCATTCTGAAACACCGTCCCGTGGCGCGCGAAGCGAACGCGGAGAAACTCGCCGCGTCCGCGCGCAACGCCGCCGCGAAGTTGACCGGCAACGGTGCGCGCAAGCTGCGCGAAGACGAGAAGGGGCGCGCCTACGGTCCCCTGGATCCGTATCACATCACGTACACGCAGAGCGCGGCCGCGCTGCTCGCGGCGTTGACCGACGTGCCGGACGTGTCGCGCGTCAACCTGGCGATGGCGAGCGCCGTGCGCGAAATCGGCGGACGCGCCGATGCGCAGGGCTATCCCTACATCGATTGCTTCGCGCGGACGTTGAACATGCAGATGGGCCCGACGCTGTTCGGACTCACCGCGGGCGCGCGGGCAGGGCATGTGGCGCTGGTACGATTCTATCGCGACCTGGCGACAGCGCCGCCGGTGCTGGGCGTGTTTGGTCGCGGGCAGCGGCCTTACACCGGCGCGTCCGCGAAAAACGGCGACCAAACCGATTTCCTCTACCAGTCCATTTGTGATTTTTGGCTGCGCACGAGCGAGCTGCTGACGGGCGAGAACCTGGGCCTGCATCCGCTGGCCTACGGGCGCTACACCGATTGCATCGACGTGATGGCAGACCGGTATCACGGCGTGGCGGCGCGACCGAAGGCGCAGGAGCCGTTGGTGCGGGCGAATTTTTACCGCGGCCAGACGCACACGCATCGGTGGCTTGGCTGGTCCTGCGCACCGTACCTCCGGCTGCTGCAGAACCCGGCGCAACCGAATGAGCCCGGGCTGACGGAGGCGATCTACTACACGCGCGCCCAGCGTGGCCGCTGGAAAAACTGGCCGGACCTCACACACTACGTGCTCGCCGATCTCTTGGTGCGTGAGCCCCGGTTATGGACGGCGCGGGTGGAGGTGCCGGCGGCGGTGGACGGCATCACTGTCCGTCACGATGGATCCACCGCGACAGTGACGTGGACTCCGACGCGCGGCGCGGCGGGCTACCGGGTGTATCGCGCCGAGCGCGCGGGCGGCCCTTACCGTTGGCTCAATTCGCCGCACGTCGAGAACCCCGTCCCACCGACGCCCGCGCCGCCGTTCATCGATCCGTCGGCGCCGAGCGGAGCGAGCTACGTCGTCGTGGCGGAAGACGTCCACGGCCGCCCCGGCGCGTGGCCCGAGCGCTCCACCGCGCCGTAGCCGCGTTTCCACGGCGCCGCGGTTCCTCCTCCGAACAAGTGACGCCGGGTAGGGCGGCGAGTCCCCTCGCCGCCGCGACGACCACAAATGTTTCCGGCGCAGAGGGGGCCGGTCCGCACCCTACCTGACCGCCGCAATTTCTTTCCGCATCCCTCAGTACGCTACGCGCTGGAGGTGGCGGCGCGGCCCTGGACGACGCGGCGGGCCTTCATCTCGACGGGACGCATCCGCACCCAGTAAAGCGAGCGCAGGAACTGCCGGAACGAGAACGGCATCTTCTCGACGAACCGCACGTTCGTCATGCTCGCGAGGCTGTGATCGTAGATTGCGCGGTTCTTGAAATAGTTGTTCCGGTAAAACACGACGCGGCGGCCCATCATGGCCGCGGAGATCGCGCCGTGGCAGCGGTCGGTGTGGATCTCGTCGAACTTCGCCACGAAATCCAACAAGCCCTCCGGCTCGCGGTCTGAGCCGTACGAAGCGTCGCGATATTCGTCGAGGTCCGGTGGCAGGGAACTGTAGGTGGCTTCGTTATCCTGACGGAACAGCCCCGCCGCGCCCTGGTGCGGTCGCGCGGCCCACTCGCTCAGGTCGGCGTGAAACGCGAGATCGTGTCCCAGCAGCAGCGCTTTCGGCGTCACTTTCTGCTCCTTGAGCGCCACGAAACTCACCATTTCACGGCAGAACACCGTATAGTGACGGTCCCAGGTTTCGGCGAACGAACGCACCCGCGACTCGCTGAGGTCGAAGGACGACGGCAGGATGATCACCTCCGCGAATCGCCGGCCGAGCTTCTTGAGCAGTTTCGGAAGGGTGTTGGTGCCGCGGGACATCGCGCCCGCGCCGTAGACGAGCAGCACATCGCCGCCGAGATTCTGCAGGTCGCCGGTTTCGTAAACTTCGCGGTGCTCGAGCCCGACCTCAGCGAGCAAGCGCCGGCCGCCCATGTGGATCAAGCCGTCGCCGCGATTGCCGCGATTGAGCAGGGCCACGACCTCGCGGCCTCGCAGTTCGGAGAGGAGCTTGGTCAGCGCGCCATTCATGTTTGGTCCGGTAGACATGGTGTTACATGTGACCCAATTTCCGCCGGTCGTTCCGTGATGGCGTGAAAATCCCGTAGAAATCTCAGGGCAATCTCCGGCAGCGCGTAAGCCCGTGCCGTGGGCCACGCGGCGGCGCGGAGCCGGTCGCAAAGCGCTTGGGAATTCGCGACCTCCTGCAACGCGCGCCCCAGCGCCGCCACGGGATCGCGTTCGCGATGGTCGAAGACGAGTCCGTTTTCTCCGGACTTAAGAAAATCCCCGAAACAGGCGAGCGACGAGACCACGGGCGCGCACCCTGCGGCCATGGCTTCCAGCACCGCGAGGCCGAACGTCTCGCCGAATTCCGCCAGCGACGGGTAGGCGAAGATCGCGGCCTGCTGGTAATGCGCGACGAGCTGGTCCGCGTCGAAGATCGGCTCGCGCACGTCGATGCTCGCGCCGGCGGGCGCTGCCAACGCTGCGAGCTTCGCCCGATAGCTCTCGCCGCCGCCGCCCTGCGCGGTCTGCCACGGTCCGATGATCCGCAGCGTCCAGCCGTGCAGGCTCGTCGCCGCCCGCTGGGCAAATGCCTCGATCAGCAAGTGCACGCCTTTCTCCGGATGCAGCCGGCCCGCGTAGAGGATCACGCGGGCGGGGGCTCGTTGCTCGACGAGGTACGCCGGCGAGAGCGGGTAGGGCAGCACGCGTATCCGCGCGGCGGCGTCGGGCAACTCGCGCAGGATCGCGTCGCGGATCGGTGCCGAGACCGTCTGAAGCACCACGCGCCGCGGATAGTAGCGCAGCTGCCCCTTCGGATAGCGGCCGACGTGCACGTAGGGCACGCCCCGCGACGCGCGCCGTTCCAGCAACGGCAGCCAGAAGGTGTTCGTCACGAGCACGTCGGCCGCCGGCAGCACGCGACGAACGCGCCGCGAGTAGAGCAGGTCGAGAAACTTCAGCCACAGCAGCGACGACGGCGTGGCATGGCCGCGCACACGACGATGTTCGACGCCGTGCTCGACGTTCGTTGCCGGCAGAGCGGGATGTGCGCGGCTGACGTGCACGACGCGGTGCCCCTGTCGGGCAAATTCGAGCCCCAGCGCGTGCCACGCTTTTTCCACCGCGCCGCCGAGCAGCGGCGGAACGGGCAGAAACGCGCCCTGGACGATCGTAATGTTCAACGGACGCATGCGCGCAGTCATGGCCGTGAGAGCATCTCTTCCGTGGCGACGGGCGCCGGTTGGGTTGAAGCCTCCGCGAGCGGTGGCGCACTCGCCGTCGCGACTGCCGGGTGGCGGACACGTTGCAGCCGATTGCGCCACGCGGCAGGCAGCCAGCCCGCGGCGCGACGCGCGCGTGCCTTGAGCCAGGCAGCACGCCGGCTGCGCCGCACCGCGCCTTCGGCGGCAGCCACCCACGGCTCGGTGATGTTACGGCGCCGCGCTTCGCTGATCAGGTAGGCAAACTCATCCAAGCCGCCGCGCGTGCGGATGACCAGCCGGTCGAGCGCGGCGAGGTCGAGCGGCGGAAATGCGGCGGGCGCGTCGACGCCGCAGATCCGGAGCATCAGCATCGTGCGCAGGCATTTTTCGCAGCGGCCGCAATTGGCGTCGAGGTGACGTCCTTCCCAGCACACCCGCATCAGCCGCAGCGCCTCGGGCCACGCGGCCAGCGCGCGGAGCTTGTCGATCCGACCGAAGCTCGTGCCGTCGTGCACGATCGCGAACGCCCCGCTCGAGAGCAGCGGGTCGGTCAGCGGATTCGAGCCGTGATCGAAATGAACCTGTTGCCAAAGCTGAGCCGAGGGAACGAGGCCGAAAACAAACGCGGGTTGGAAAAACGTGAGCACAGCGGCCACCGCGGTACCGAATGTGTCCTCCCAATGCCCCGGCAGCGTGCGCAGGTTCGTGGCGCCGGTAAAGAGCCGGACGCCCGCCGACTCGGTGAGCGTGCGCGCGCGCGTCGCGGCGCGGGCGAACATCGCCGGTTCGGCCAACGGAATGTCGAAGCCGTGCATCATCAGCGCCGCGCGCAGCGGCCGCTTGGGCTCCAGCTCGGAGAGCGACGTGTGCCGGAAAACGCTGAAGCAGCTGTCCACGCCGCCGGAGAACGCGGTGATTCCTCCATCCGTCCGGTTCGCCGTCGCGGCGCTGACGACCTCGCGGGCCACGAGCCGCACCGGTGCAGCGGCCACGCGATGAAACGCCGCGTAGGCGGATTGAAAATCGGCGACGTTGGCGAGCAGCCCCTGCGAGACGGCGCCATGAATCTCGAGCCGGCCAATCCGGCCGAGGCTATAGATCAGCGTGGCGAGCACGAACGGATCGGCCCGCCGCGTCAGCAGCGGCTCGCAGCTGGCGGGAAAGCGAAACCAGATCCGGTGTGTGGTCCCGCGCGGCTCGGCGAGCCGGCAGACGTATTCCACGTCGTCGCCGCTACGGGCGGGCGGCTCGATGAACAGATCGGCGGTCGGCAGAAGGGGAGCGGCACTCATGTCAGTGAAATCGTGGGGACGGGGCGAACGAAAGGCGTGATGGTTTCCACAAGACTGCGCGCGGCGCGGCCGATCTCGTAGCGGGTGGTGAACAGTTCGACCGCGGCCGAACGCATCGGCCCGCGGGCGGCCCGGGGTAGCTCATGCCAGCGTGCCAGCAGCCGCCGGGTGCCGGCCGCGTCGTCGGTGTCCGCGAAGCCGGCGCCGGCGGACTCGATCTCGCGCCAGATGTTCACCTCGCGGGAGATCAGCACGGGCGTGCCGGCGGCGAGCGCTTCGACGACGGCGATACCAAAATTCTCCTGGTGCGACGGCAGCACAAACGCCTCGGCGGTGCGCAGCGCGCCCCATTTGGTCGCACCCTCGAGCATGCCCGGCCAAAACACCCGCGCGGGGGCGGGCAGCGCCGCGGCGAGGTTCCGCAGGTTCGTCAGGTAAATCGGATCGAAGCACGGACCCGCGATCACGAGCGCGGGCAGCTCGGCGCCGGCGATGCGCGCCAACTCGCCATAGCTACGCAGGAGCAGATCGACGCCTTTTTTCGGATGAATCCGGCCGAGGAAAAGCCAGAACGGACGCGCCGCGAGCGCCGGCTGCATCTCGCGCCAGGCACGCACCTGCGCAGCGGCGTCGGCGGGCGGCGCCGCCGTGCCGTAGGCGACCACGCGTTCGCGGCACGCGTAGGGGCGGAACGATTCGCGGGCGAGGCGTCGTTCCTCCTCGCAGGTGAACAGCACGGCGGCGGCGTCGCGCAGCACGTGGCGTTCACAGAGCTGCCAGTAGGCCCACTTCTTCGCATGCTTCAGCGGATAGGCGCGCCGGAACCAGGGATCGAGCATGCCGTGCGGGAAAACAAAATACGGCGGACGCCGCCGGCGCAGCGCGCGATGCACCGCGCGCCCGTGATGCTGCCACAGCCCGTGCACGAACACCGCGTCGTAGGCGCCGGCGTGCGCCCGCAGCCACGGCTCAAGGGCGCGCGCGTACGCGTAGCCGCCGCGAGCCGGGCCGAGCGCGTGAATCGCCGCGGCGCCGGGGAACTCGCGCACCTGTCCGGGCGCGTCGAGGCACACGAACTCGCTCACGTGGCCGAGCGCGGCCAGCTCGGGCGTGATCGCGCGCAGCCCGGCGGCAGGCCCGCCATGGCGCGGATCGAGCGTGGCGATGACACGAAGCAGTTTCATGCGGCGACCGGTTGCGCGGCGGCCCCGAGCCGCAGGTAGGTGTCGACGTAGCGTTCGATCATCCGGCTCGGGCTCCACTCGCCGGCGCGCGTCAGTCCCTTTTGGCCCAGCGCATCGCGTTGCGGCCACGCGTCCGCGATCGTGCGCGCCGCCGCGGAAACGTCGGCGGGATCGAAGTAGACTGCGGCTTCACCACCGACCTCGGTCATCGGGGCGCGCTCGGAGGTGAAAACCGCACAGCCGCAAGCCTGCGCCTCGGCGACGGGCCAGCCGAAACCCTCGTGCCACGAGGGAAACAGCAGTCCCTCGGCGGTCGAGTAGAGCGCCTGCAGTTCGAGTTCGGAAACGCGGGCGAGATGCGTGACCTCGCGCTCGATCCCCAGCGCGTGGGTAAGCCCGCCGTGTTCGGCCGAGAGCGGTTTGCCGACCAGGATCAGCTGCGGAGCGGGCGTGAGCAGCCGGCGAAGCACGGCGTACAGCTCAAGCAGTCCGCTGCGGTTTTTGTACCATTGGCCGCCGCCGACGTTGAGGAGGAAGCCGCCGGGGCGTTGCAGCAAGTCGGCGGGCAGCTCGCGAGCCTGCAGCATCTGCGCGAGGGCGGTCCGGGCCGCGCCGGCGGACGAACGACGATACGGATAGTTCAACCCCATCGGAATCACCGTCGTGTGCTCGAGCGGCAGGCCGGCGAGCCGGTGCAAGTCCCGCGCCGTCTGCGCCGACGGGGTGACCGCATGAGGCAGCCGCGCGATCGCGGACAAAATCCATTCCTGATAACGACGGCCGAGCCCGGCGACGCGATGCTGGGGAAACTCGCCGCGCGCCGCGCGGATTTGCAGCAGGTCGTGGCAGGTGGCGAGCACCGGGCGCGCGGTGAACAGCGGCGCGTAAACCGCATTCGCGTGATCGATGATGTGGACGACGTCGACGGGCCGCTGGCGCGCGAGCTGGGAGCGCACCTGCCGCGGGAAAAGCACGAACTTGTCGAGGTAACCGATGTATTTGGCGAAACCACCGTAGCGATAGCGCGGCAACAGACGCACCAGCCGCGGCTGCGGCGCCCACGTGCTCACCTCATGGTTTAGCGCCTGCAATCCAGCCGTGAGCTGCCGGCTGAAGCGCAGCATGCTCTCCTGATGGTCGGGGGCGAAATTGCCGATGAGCAGAACGTGCATGGCGGAAAGCGGCCTCGCGGCTAGTAGCGTTCGCGGATCGGCTGCGTCGGCGGCGCCTCGGCCGGCTCCTCGTCAGCCGCACTCTCGGTGCCTTCGGCGACCTCTTCCTGCTCCTCTTCTTCTTCCTCGATGACGGGGTTCAGCGAGGCAAGCAGCAGTCCGCCACCGACCACGGCGAAACCGAGGACCGTGGGCGGCGCCCATTGGTTCAACGCGATCGGCACCGCGGCGGCGGCGAAAATGAGAATGGGCAGGTTATCGCGATCGAAGAACAGCGCGCGCAGCGCGCGCAGGCCCAAGTGGATCGTCAAGAAAACGCGGAAGCCCAGAAACGCGGCGCCGAGCACGGGGCCGAGCTCGAGGAAGACCTTGCTCCATTCGTCCTCGGCGAGCAGGAAGCCCACCCGGCCGGCGAGCAGGCGGGCGCCCACGTTGGAGCCGACGCCAATGCCGTTGCCGAAGAACGGGGCGTTCGCGGCCCATTGAAACGGCTGGGTGAAACCGCCGAGGATCCGGCCCACGATGCTCGACCACGCGTCGCCGGTGGCCGTCGTGGAGGCCGCGGTCTCCCAGCGCGACATGAAGGCCTCGCGGCCCTCGCTGAAAATCGGCAGAAACGACACGACCACGCCGACCGCAGCCAGCGTGATCAGCGCCTTGAAACCGGGCCCGAACCCGATGCCCGCGCGCGGCATGCTCGCGACAAAGGCGGCGACGACGATCCCGGTCGCAATCATCGCGGTGCGGCTGATCGACACCGGCAACGCGATGAGCACGGCCAGTCCGCTGGCGACCAGAATTGGCCACCACAGCCGCCGGTTACCGCTCGCCTGATACAGGAAGAACGCGGCCGCGAGCGGGAAAAACGCCTGCGGCCCCGTGATGAACGAGAAAAAGCCCGGCGGCCGGATGCGGCCCAGTGCGCCAAAAATCTGTCCGCCCTCGTCGCCGCCGACACCTTTGTTGATCCACGCGCTCATCGGTGAGCGAAACTGCCACACCATCAGGAGCGTCATCGGAATCGCCACGAGCAGGAGGAAGCAGCCCATGCGCTCGACGTCCTTGCGGGTGAGCGTTTGCGCCATGATCCAGATGAGCGGCAGGTGGCCATAGTTGATGCGCAACCCGTAGCCGAGCACGAGGAGGTTGGTCTGGCCGGCGGCGAAGCTCGCCGCGATCGACGCGAGCGCGAGCCCGATGATCGTGATCACGAAGCCGTTCATCGGCAGCCGGCCGCTGAAGAGCGCCGCGCAATAAATCGCGATCGCCACGGGATCGCGGACGATCAGCAACGGGTCGGCCAGCGAGGGCAGCACCCACTTGCGCAGCGCGCCCTCGAAGATGAGCAGCACGAGATAGGTCCAAAGCAGGAACTTGATCGTCTTCTCCATGCTCACGCGGGCACCGGGCTGCGGGTCACGGCCTGGGCGACGGCGGCACCATACTGCTCCCAGCTGAACGTGCCGGCGCGAGCCCGCGCGCGTTCGCTCAGGTGGGCGCGCCGCGCCGGATCGCGCCGCAGCAGGTCGAGTTTCTCCGCGATGGCGGCGGCCGAACGGATCGGCACGATGAAGCCCTCTTCACCGTCGGTGATGAGATCCGGGCCGGCGGTGTGCGCGGTGGTGATGATCGGCAGTCCCATCGCCATCGCCTCGAGCAGCACCAGTCCGAAGCCTTCGAACAGGGAGGGGAACACGAACACATCGTGCCGCGCCATTTCCGCGAGCACCTCGCGGTGCGGACACGACGGGATCCACCGAACCTGTGCCAACTCGGATTCGAGCGCGGCGCAGCGGGCGAGTGGGGGAGCGCCGATCACGGTCAGCTCGACGGCCGGCCGGAGCATCCGGACGGCGGCGAACAGATAGCTGAGGCCCTTGCGCTGTCCGAGCGAGCCGACGAACAGCACGCGCAATCGTTGGCGGGGCACCGCCGGCTCGCGCGCGGCGACGAGGAGCGGATCCACCGCGGGTGCGCCGTAGGGAATTCGCGCGACGGTTCCACGAAAATCGGGTGCGAGTTGCAGCGACTGCTGGGTGAACGTGCTCGCGACCAAAACGACGTCCGCCTGCTGCAGCTCGGCGTCCTTGCGCGCGGTCTTTTCGGCGCTGTCGCGATTGCCGGTCAACGTGCCGGCCCACGCGGGCTGCAACTCGGCTTCCTCCTGAAGAATCGCGCGGGCGGCGCGCCAGTAGCCGATCGGCAGATCGTAAACGCGCAACAATCCCCGCTCGGTGGCGACGCGAAAACTCGCCTGCGCGCCGTCCTCGTAGGCGTAGACGCCGGAGAACGCCCCTGCGGCGAGCCGCTGGCTCACGCGCTGGTCGAGCGAACGATACACGGCATCGACGCTCAGCGGTCCGTGTTCGTGGCGGACGAGCGAGCGCAGCCCGGCGCGCGGCGCCAGCATCCGCCCCAGTTCGCGCAGCGGGGCCGAATGGATCTTGTGGTTTAGTTCCGCGGGAAACGCGCGGCGCTGCAGCTGCCGGCGGAGCGATCGGGGCAGAACGCGGCGCAGCAGCGGCGTTTCGCGGTAGTGCACGCAGGTCCAGAACTCGCCGAGCAATCCGGCGCGGTGCAGGCCGAGCGCCGCGTGACGCACGTTCGCGTTGCCGGTGGGATGCGAAAACAAAATCATCGTGAAGGCTGGCCGACGACGGACAGGCGCGGGCGCAATCGGTTGCACGCGGCTTACGCGGCGGCAGGGGCACCGGCGAGCGACAGCGCGCGAGTGAACTTCTGGGCGCTCAACACGATGTCGTGCTGCCGGGCGCCGGCGCCCGGCGGCTCGCGCATGACCGGACCCTCGCCGAGCACGACGGTGTGATGGAGTCCGCAACGCGCCGAAATCATCCAGTGAAACGCCGCGATCCATTGCGGGGGCACGATCTCGATGACCTGGGTGCCTGGCCGCGCGAACACGAGGTTCGCGAAGGCGGCGCCGGCGGGGCCGGCGATCACGTCCGCTTCGGCGAATAATCGCGCCTGTTCCGCCACGGTCAGATCTCCGGGACGAACGATTTCGAAGTCATGGGCCCGCAGCCAGTCATGCCGGTCGGCTTCGTGCCGCAACCGACGATAGGAAGCGTCGGCGCGACTTAGGAAGAGCCGGCGCGACGCCGGGGACGAACTCGTCGAGTGGCCGAGGAGGGCGCGACGCAGGAAGGTCACGTCGGCCGCGGGCAGCGACTGGTGATGCTGTTTCAACGCGGGCACCACGAGGTGCTCGGCGCGCACGAACAACGCCGCATCTGCGGTGATCACGCGGTCCAGCGGAATTCCCAGCCGCGCAAGCGTCTCGGTTTGATAGCGCCGGTGCGCATGATTGACGATGACGTGATCGAAATCGGGCACGCGAAATCCGGCGCGCTCCACCAGCCCGAGCCGCGGCAGCAGATCGATCATCCAGTGGTGGAAATTGTCGGTGGCCTCCGGCGTGACGAGATAGAGCGTGCGTCCGGGCAGCGGCTTCGGTCGCGGCAGTCGGAGCCGGGTCCACGCGGTGTGCAGGGCGGCACCGGAGGGATCATGCGTGAACGCGGGCACGAACCGGCCGTCCGGCGTGAACACGCCGCCGGTCGGATGGCCCCAGGCGATCGCGTCGGCTAGGTCCACGACGTAAGTTGGTGCGGTGACCTCGTGGGTGCGCTGGGCAAAAAACCGTTCCGCCATGGGATGCGGTTCAACAAAACGCGGCAGCGGTCGGTGGAAGCTTGCGGCGGGATCGAGTGGAATCACATGCACACCGGCGACGGACTCGCCCGCCAGCGGATCGAACACCTCGTTGCGCGGCAGCCGCAGCGCTTGGCGGAGCCACGGCACGGCGCGCGGCGCCGCGAGCGCGCGCGTCCGCAGTCGCCGCGCATGGAACCGGAGCGACTGGGCGGTTTTGCGCGGAGACCACATACGCGCCATCAGACCTGCCAGGCCCGCGTGAGCCGGCGCCGCAGCCGCCGCTGGAAGAGGTGATACGCGCCTTCCGGCAACGAGAACCGGAGGAGTTGCAGGTAGAAGCGGCCGTTGCGCCAGGTGGAGATTGTGCGCAGTCCGTGCCGGCGGCAGAAGCGGTTGAACACCTCGGTGCGCATCCACGTTTGTTGCAGTTGCAGCCGGCGCGAACGCACGCGCAGTGAATCCGAACCGCCGTGGCGGCGCCATTCGGCCCACGCCTCGGGCAGCGTCAGCACGCGGCCAAAGTAGGGGGCAATCACGCTCAGCCGCGTGTCGGTCCAGAGTGCGAGCCCGTCGGACAGGTCCACCGGCAGGGTGGAAAGCAGGAAGGAGCGGGCAAACGCGAGCGAGCTCGTTGGATAGTAGAAGTCGACGTCCTGTTCGCGATAGATGGCCTTCAGGTGCTCGACGACGTGTTTCCGCGGTTCGCGGTTGCTGCCAATGATCCGGCCATGCTCGTCGATCTTATCCATCGGGGATTGGACGAGCACGGCGTCGGGGTTTACCGCATACGCGTTCACATAGTGCTCGATCTTGGTGCGTTTGAAGCGATCGTCACCGTCGAGGAGGAAGATGAGCTGGCCGGTCGAATGACGGAACGCGGTGAAGATGGCATGGGCCTGACGCACGTAGCCCGGGCCTTCGCCGGCCTGGCCTTGGATGAGCACGATCCGGTTGCCGTAGCGCCGGAGCCGTTCGGGCGTGTCGTCGGTGCTCGCGTCGTCGTAAACGATGATCTCGTCGGGCTGCACCGTTTGTACGAGGAGCGAGTCGATGCATTCCTCGATGAACCGGGCGTGGTTGTGCGTGTTGACCAGCACGCTGGTGCGAATCCGCCGACCGTCCGTGGACGCCAGCGCCGAACTGAGATCGAGCGACGAATCCGCGCGGCCCCACTCGCGGGACGAGTGAAACTCGGCGGCCGGCGGGCCGGCCCGGCTAGACGCGTCGCGGGAGGCGGCATCGGCCGAGCCGGCGGCATGCTGCGCCGGACAGCGCCAATCGGGAAGGATCCACGAGGGGAAGGCGTGAGACTGGCTCATGGGACAGGTTGCGGTTGCCGGGCTTCCAGGAAATCGCACCACGCCTCCGACACCACCGGAGGCGAGAAGAGCCCGTCATAAACCAGCCGCTGGGCGATGCGCGACGTTTGCCCCTGGCGGATGCGATCGGCCATCGCGCGCACGGCGGCGCGCAGATCGGGGAGCGTGGCCGGGTGCGCGACCACGAGCGCGTTCTCCGGACTGACCGCGAGTTCCCGCGTGCCGCCTCGATCGGTCGCGATCCACGGCAGGCCGGCGGAAGTCGCCTCGATCAGGCTCAGCGGCATGCCTTCGTTGTGAGTGGAGAACAACACCAGGGCATCAAGCGCCTGCAGGATCTGGCCTTGCTGCACTTCGCCGGCGTAGGGGCCGTGATAGACCACATTGGGAAACGGGCGGAAGAACGTCGGTGGGTACGTCGGGCCGGCGCCATGGATGTGCCACGTGATGTCCGCGAGACTCGGCTCGCGGCTGAGTTCGCAGATCCGGTCGATGCCTTTCTCGGCGACCAGCCGGCCGGCGAAGCCGAAATGCAACCGGCTGTTCGGCGAGTAGGTGCGGTCGCGCACGGCGCCGGCGTCGACGGGCGGGCAGGTCAAGTAGGGCAAATAGCGAACGTCATCGCGGCCGAGCGCCTGCGCCAGTGCGGCCTGCGTCGAGCGGCTGCAGCCAACGAGCTCGGGCGCGCGCTGCAGCACGCGGCGAAACCCGCCGGACCATGTCGCCTGCTCACCTGCGTCGGCGGCGGTGTGGTGATGGTGCACGATCCGCGTGTGCGGTCGCGCTGCGAGCCAGGGCAGCCGCGCGAGCGCGCTCTGGCCGTTCGTGTAGATCAGATCCCACGGCGTGCGATCGTGGCGCAGCGCTTCGCGCAGCAGCCACAGGCCCTTGAGCCAGCCGCGGGCCTCGCCGCGGGCCCGCGCGAGTTCGCGCAGCGCGACGCCGTTTTCGCGCAGCTTTTCACGCAGCCGCGGCGCGAGTGAGTTGCTGGTTGTGAGCAGCACGACATGGTGTTCGCGACGGGCGAGCACACAGGCGAGATCGCACACGTGTCGTTCCATGCCGCCGAATGCGGCCATCTGAGGGGCGTAGGCGAGGACGTTCATGCCACGAGCGCGCCGCCCGGCAGCGCGTGATCAAGTTCCTCCAGGAACGCGGCGGCGATGCCCGGCAGCCGCGACTCGGGGCGACGGCGCTGTTCGAGCCAGGCGGGAAAGTCCGCGGGTTCCAGATCCCGCAGTCGCCGGAGCAGCGGGTCGGCGGGAGATTCGAGTTCACCCCAGCGCAGGCGCCAGTCGTCGCGCGGCACGAGCACGGGCAGCCCGTGCTCGAGCATCGTGGCGGCGGAGCCGCTCTTGCCGATCAGCGCCCAAGGGTGCGTGGCGATTCCGAAATCTGCCGCCTGCAGCAGGTGCGAGACGCGCTCGGACGGTTGCGGACCGGCGTCGATCACCGCGACCTCGGGGTGCGTGGCGTGGAGGTGCTCCAACATCCGCGCGCCATGCACGCCGATCCGGCCGACCGCGAGCAGCGTGAGGCGGCGCTGAGCGCGCGCGGCGGCGCGGTGCAGCCACGCGAGCGTGGGCTCCGGTTTCCACTGCGGGTGAATCGTGCCGAAAATCACGCCAGTCCAGCGCGGACCCGGCGGGAGCTTTCCGGCCGCGACCGTGGCGAGCTCCGTGGTGGCAAGCGACGGCTCGACCGGAAGCACGGGCATGTTGCCGAAAAGCGGGAGTACGGCGACCGGCCAGCCGTGGTGCGCGAGCGCGAGCTGATACGTCGGGTTGGTCGTGTGCATGCAGGCCGGAGCGAGCTGCGTCAGGAAGGCGAGCAGCTTGCGGCGTTGCAGCGCGCCCAGCAGCCGGAGCTGGAAACGTTCGCCCTCGGCGAGGCCGACCCAGAGTTCGTGCAGCAGCACGTGGTTCCGCCACGGTCGTGCGATCGCGGCGAGCGCGCGGGCGCCGTCGGGCATGAGGCCCTTGGGGTGAAAGCCGAACGGCACGATCTGCCAGCTGATCCAATGCGGATCGAATTCGCGCAGCAGGCTGCCGAGCAACGCGGCGCGGCGCGACCAGCTCAGCGCGCTCGAAAACCGCACCTCGCCGGCGCGCTGCTGAAGACCGGTGGCCGCGGGCAGCGCGCGATCGTGCAGCGCCACGAGCAGGCAGACGTGTCCCAACTGGGCGCACGCGCCGGCCAGCTGGCGGACGTAGTCGCCGACGCCGTCGCGGCCCGGAGCCAGGGAAGTGCAAAGGAAGACGAGTTTCACGCCGGGAGGTGCGTTCAGGCGCGGCGATACATGCGGCCGAGCAGCGCGCTCGTCTGCAGCGAGAGCCGGAGCCGCGCGAGTTGTCCGGCGGGAAAAAGCCGCAGCGGCGATTGCGCGAAGCGGAAGAACGATTTCTGCGCGGTGCCGGGTGGATGTCCGCGCAACGCGTCGGCGAAAAAGCCGCCACGCCACGGTTTGCGTTTCCCGATCGCATGCGAGAGCAGGTGTCCGCCCGCGGCGAAATCCATGCCCTCGGGCCCGGTACCGTTGATCGGCACGTCGGAGACCATCAGCGCCATGTTCAGGGCGTCCTGATCGGGCGTGTGGAGCAGCGC
Organism: Opitutus terrae PB90-1; assembly: GCF_000019965.1. Lineage (GTDB taxonomy): Bacteria > Verrucomicrobiota > Verrucomicrobiia > Opitutales > Opitutaceae > Opitutus > Opitutus terrae. The sequence goes on along the minus strand of NC_010571.1, from coordinate 4,257,293 downwards.
GTTGGGGTCGTTGAACTTTATCTGATGAAGCGCGCCCAACTGCTGCTCCGCGTAACCGATGATCCGCGTCCAAACCTCCAGGAACGCGCGCTGGCTGCGCGGCAGGCCGACGAACCCGGCGTTGTAGTAGCGATCGAGCGGTCGCGCCGTCGCGAGCCCGTGGGTTTGCAGAAAATCAGTCCACGCGAGCCGGTAAGGGTGTCGCGCGGGCAGGTAGCCGTTGACATCCTCACAGAGCGCCACGCCGTCGGCCGCCCAACGGGCGAGCACGGGCCAGCGGGCTTTCACCACGATGTCGGGGTCGAAATAGTAGAGCTGCTGCGCGTCGGGACAGTGCGCGGCCCAGCACTCGAGCATGAACGCGGGCTTGTAATAGGTGAAGTGGACGGAAGGCGCGACGGGCACGAACCGCACGTCGATGCCGTCCGGCAACGTGCGCGCCGCGGTGGCCCAGGCGGGCTCGGGCCCGCGGTGGCCGCAGATCACCAGCCCGCGAAATCCGCTCGCGTGCAGCGAATTGATCAAGGCGCCGACGCCGAGATGGTAGTGGCCTTCGAACAGGGTACAGATCGCGTGACTCATGCGGCCTTGACGCGGGTGAAATTCATGACCGCGGCGGCGAGCCAGTAGGCGCACACGGCCGGTTTGAGGGCGCGGTGCCGCAGCGAGCGGCTGAAGAAACTCCGGGCCGACGCCGGATCGCTGCGCAGCGCGATGCGGCCGGCGGCCAGCCAGGCATCGGCCGCGCGGGTTTCACGGAGCCGGCGCGGCACTGCTTCCCAGTCGAGATTCTTCTCGTAGACGCGGGCGCTCGCGAGCGCCATGGCGACGCCGTGACGCGACAGTGCCGATGCATGCCGGCGATAAAGACAGGTGTTGAGTCCCGTGTAGATGAAACGCGCGCCGGTGCGGGCGCAGCGGATCCACATCTCACGGTCTTCGACGTAGCGGAACGTCGGATCAAAGCCGCCGACATCTTCCCAGAGCCGCCGCCGCATCACGACGGACGAGGGCTGGATCGTGTAGATACCGTTGAACAAGCTGCACGGAAAGTCTCCGATCATCTGGGGCGTCGGCGCGCGGACCTCGAGTTCGCGGCCGCTGTCGCTGTCGAACAGCACCGAACCGGAGTGGATGAACTCGATCGAGGCATCGGTGGTGAACGTCGCCGCGGTTTCCAGGTGCGCGGTGGTCCACACGTCATCCGAATCGAGCAGCGCGATCCATTCGCCGCGCGCGGCGGCGATGCCGGTGTTGCGCGTGGCCGGCAGGCCGAGATTGTGGGCGTGCCGGTCGTAGCGCACCGGCTGTTCCACCGTGCGGGCAAACTCGCGCACGATGTCCTCGGTCGAATCGCGCGAGCCGTCCTCGGTGACGATCAGTTCCCAGTCGGTGAAGCTCTGCGCCCGCACCGATTCGAGCGTCGCCGGCAGGTACCGCTCGGCGCGATAGGCGGGAATGCAGATGCTGATGAACGGAGACTTCATCGGTGAGCCCAGCGGAGGTTGGCGTCGGCCCCGCCCGTGGGAGGGGGAGCGAAGCGGGTGTGACGGAGCATGGAATCGAGCAGGAAAGAGCGCATGGACAGCGGCCCTCCGGAAGAGGAGGGAGCCGGATGGACAGCGAATTGGGCTACGAGTGCGCCGGTTCAGGTTGCGAACGCGTGATACCCGGCAGGCGGGCCGCGAGCCGATCCAGGATCGCGCCGTCGACCGCCTCGTCGAATTTGCGCGCGATCAGCATGGGGCTCGCGTTGAGCCGATCCCAGTCGCGCGAGGTAAACGTTCGCGGGTGAGGCGCATGCAGCGGAAAATCGATCTCGCGCAGGTCGGTGTTGACGACCGTGTGTGCCAGCGGGCTGTTGAGCATCACGGACGGGAAGACGATTTCGTTGGCGTGGCCGGCGTGCTTGAGCCAGCGGCGGATGCGCAACGCCTGCGGATCGCTGACGACATGCTGGCACGCGGCGCGGCTCAGGATAACGTGATTCGAACCACCGTAGTAATGAAAGTCGGGCCACTTGCGCTCGAAGCCGGGAAGGTGCGGCAACCGGTTCCTCCAGCCCAGCAAGGCCCGCAGCCGGCGGCCGAACCCCGGCACGCGAAGCAACCGGTCGAGCCACGGCCATTCGAGGTGGTAGCGCAGGATCCGCTGGCGGGCATTGCTCCAAAACGTGCTCGTCATCGGATCGAACCAGCTCACGTAGTTCGCCTCCGGTTCGGCGGCGAGCCGCGCGTCGATCGCGTCGGTGGACTGCAGCGGAAAATCCTGGCCGGTGAGGTTGATGAAGTGATGCCAGTCGGAGCGCACCCGCAGCGCGGCGGCCATGGCGTCGATTTGCGCCGCAGCCATTTCGTAGCCGCCCCAAAGCACGGTGCGGGATGGCAGCACGACGACGTTGGGATGCGCCCGCGCCAAGTTGGCCCCGAGTTGGTGCAGCTCACGGCTGGACCGACGGTCGAAGTGGAGCACGACGACGTCGACGGGCCGGTAGACGGCGCGGAACAGCCGCGCGACTTGGTGCGGGTTTTTGTGGGCGAGGATGAGCAGGGCCAGCGACATGGGAGGAGGGGGTTGCCGCGCCGACGGGCCGACGCGGCGCGTGGATTCATGCGGCGAGGGAGAATTCGCCCTGGGCGAAGCGCCACCACGCCACGCTTCGCTCCAAGCCTTCGGGGTAGGTGACGATCGGGTGGTAATCGAGCTGCTCGGTGGCGCGGCGATGCGAAAGCGACCAGGTGCACTGCTGAGCCAGGGCCATTTCCTGGGTGATGTGCGGCCGCGGGCCGTTCGGCAGCGACCACGAATCCGACCGGGGCGCACCGGCATCGATCACGGCCTTGGCGCCTCGCTTCAACCGATGCGGCACGAGCGGCAGCAAACGCTGCAGGAATGGGTGGGCCGCCGCCTGCCCGGCGCGATCGCGCCAGCTGCGCTTGAAGGCGGGCAATTGGGAAATCTGCTGCACGGTCGACCACGGCACGTCGAGCTGTGCGGCGAGTTCGCGATAGAGTCGTTCCCAGAGCAAAGGCTCGCCATCGCCGATAAGATAGGGCCCCGCGGCGTTGTCGGGTGCTTGCAGGCAACACGTGATCGCGTGCACCACGTTGTCGACGTAAGTGGCGTTGCAGTGATTGCGTCCGCCTTCGTAGAGCCAGGCCCGACCGGCGATCAGATCCGCGGCGATCTCGCCGAACCAGGGCGAGCGCGGGCCGTAGATCCAGCCGGGGCGCAACGCGAAGCCGACCAAGCCCTGGCGCTGACACTCCGCGAAGAACTTCTGCTCGGCGCGAACGCGGGCGCGGCCCAGCTCGAGCGGCTGATGCGGAGCGAGCGGCGACGTTTCGTCGGCGCCGGCCGGCGGCGTCGGCCCGTGGACCAACGCGCTGCTCAGATAAATCAACCGGTGCACACCGGCGGCGCGCGCGGCGAGGCAGAGCGCCGCGGGCATGCGCTCGAGCTGGGCGGGATCGCCATTTGCGGTGTGGAGCACCGCCGCGCAGCCACTGAATGCGCGCGCCATCGCATCGGTATCGAGCGGGTCGGCGAGCCGCGTTTCAAGATTGAACCGCGACGGCAGCGCGAGGCCGGCCGGGGCGCGCACGAGTGCGAGCACCTCGTGGCCGTCGACCAAATGGAAGCGCTCGGTCGCGCGGGCGCCCACGGCGCTGCTGGCTCCAACAATCGCGAGCTTCATGGCAGGACGCGCAATGACGCGCGGTGGTCGAGCGCGGGCTGGGCCTCTTCGCGGGAGAGCCAGGGTTGGGCGACGAGCGTGCGCGTGGCGTAGCAGTGTTCCAACAGTCGCAGCGCGGCGACGCCTTCCGTGGCCGGCACGGCCAGCGGCTCTTCGCCGGCGACCGCGCGGAGCACGTTGGCCAGTTGCAGGACAAAACACTGCGCCGCGCCCTCGAGCGGCCGCATGGGCGCGGCGGGCGGCAACTCGGACAGCGGAGGAACGAGGGCGCCCTGCACCGCGGCGGGTGCGCCGGCCAGCTGCACGCTGAGCGCGCTGGCGTCGTTCGCCGGCCAGCCCACGACGCCGCGTTCGAACACGAAGCGATATTCCTGCGCCGTCGGCCAGTCGCGGCTCAAGTGCACGCGGCCCACGGCGCCGCCGGGGTAGTGCAGCTCGGCGAACGCGTTCGCCTCGAAGCCGCCCATGCTGTCGTCCGCATAGCGCACATTGTCAGGTTCGCCGAGCCACCAGCCGAGCAGGTCGAACACCGGGATGCCGAGATCGAACAGCACGCCGCCAGGCGTCTGGGTGCGATCGAAGAACGACGGCCCGACCGGTGAGCGGAAAGGCCCGCCTTCGCGGATCCTGAACGAGATCAGCGGCCCCAGCAGCCAATCGCGGCACAACGCCCGAAGATAGCGGCTGGCCGGGAAGAAGCGGTGGTGCAGCCCGGCGGCGAGCAATCGCTCCTGGCGCCGGGCGGTGTCGATCATCTGCTCGCATTCAGCCACGGAGGCGGCGAGGGGTTTCTCAACCAGCACATGCCAGCCGCGTTCCAGCGCGGCGATGGCTTGCGCCGCGTGAAACGCGGGCGGCGAGACGATGATCGCGAGCGTGCCCGCGGGCGAGGTGGTATGCTCGAGCGCCGCGGCCTGACTCGCCTTGGGAAAAGCGCGGGCGACGATCTCGCGCGCGGCGACCGCCGGATCCACGATCGCCACGACGCGCAGCCACCCGATGTTTTGCAGCCCGCGCAAGGCCGGTACGTAGAATTGCCGCGCGACGGCTCCGCAGCCGACGAGAATAACGCGGAGAGGAGAGGGCGCCGCCATGACGAAACACCGCTTGGTCACGCCGCGGCGGCGGGAGTGCCTCGTCGGCGCGAAGGAGATGAACCGTCGCAGCGCCGTTCGCGCCCGAACGTCACGATCGCGCCGGCGCGAGAGCCGGCCGACACCGGCGGACGAAGGGAGGCGGGACGGAGCATGGGTGCGGCAGCGTGGGCGGTGTCACGGAGCGAGGTTCAGGCCAGCAGCTCGACGCCGGTGCGCGTCTCCCATTCCAAGATCGGACTGAGGAAACCCGAGCGCCGCGACATGAACGCCGGCGAATCGCTGAGCCCGCCCCGGATCTCGAACGTGAGCATCGGCGAGCCCTTGCCGCCGGGCTCGCAGAGTTTTTCGCGGCGATTCAACGCGAAGAACAAGCCGACGTGATAGCGGCCCTCGTTCAGAAAACGGCGAGGGATTTTCGTGGTGAGCCGGAAGGAGCCGCGCGGCAGCTCGACCCATTCCGATTCCGGCTGGTCGAGATGCGTGCTGATGTAGAGCAGGTCCATCTCATCGCTAAAAAGCCCGTAGCCGCACTGGAGGTTCGGATTCGGCTTCAGGATTTCGCCCTCGATGATCACGCTCACGGAGGTGTCGTTGCGCACCGTTTCGCGCAGCGGGTCGCCCTGCGGATCGGCGAGCAGGAAGCGATCGATCCGACAGTAGTCGTTCTTCAGTTGGTGCGTGTCGTTCTGCCAGACCGGCTCCTGGTCGGGATTGAGCCCGTCGGCGAGATACTGCCGGATGATGTCGCGGACGTCGCTGCCCTCGCGCACGAGTTGGCCGTTGCGCAGCATGACGCCGTGGGTGCAGATGTTCTCCACCGCGTTCATGTTGTGGCTGACGAAGATCACCGTGCGGTGCTGGCCCTGCGAAATCTCCTTCACCTTGCCGAGGCACTTGCGCTGGAAGGCGACGTCGCCCACCGCGAGCACCTCGTCGACAATCAGGATCTCGGGATCGAGATGCGCGGCGACGGCGAAGGCGAGCCGGACATACATGCCGCTCGAGTAACGCTTGACGGGCGTATCGAGGAACTTGCCGATTTCGGAGAACTCCACGATCTCGTCGAACTTCCGCCGGGTCTCGGCGCGCGTCATGCCGAGCACGGCGCCGTTGAGGAAAATGTTTTCGCGGCCGCTGAGCTCCGGGTGGAAGCCGGTGCCGACCTCGAGCAGGCTGGCGACGCGGCCGCGCAAGCGGATTTCGCCGAGCGTGGGCTCGGTAATCCGGCTGAGTACCTTGAGCAGGGTACTCTTGCCGGCGCCGTTGCGGCCGATGAGGCCCACGACCTCGCCGGGCTGGACGTCGAAGGAGATGTCGCGCAAGGCCCAGAATTCGGCGCCGCGATTGCGGACGTTGTTCTTTACGCCCAGCGCGAGATCGTCGCGACGCAGCCGAGCCCAGCGCCGCTGCAGCTCGTCGCGCAGCGTGGTCATGCCGATGAGACCGAGACGGTACTTTTTTGAGATGTTGCGGATGGAAATGGCCGGGTGGGACATGGATCAGGGAAAGAAGGAAATGGGAAGCGGGCGCAGTGCGGGCTACACGGTGTCGATGAACGTACGCGCGGTGCGCTGATACATCAGTACGCCGAAAGTGAACAAGGTGACGGCGACGCCGATCGAGAGCGCCATGTAGGACGAGGGCATGCCGGGCAGGCCGAAAAACAGCGACCGGATGTTCTCGACGATGGCGGACATCGGATTGAGCGCCGCCAGCCACGCATGATCCGGAAACCGCGCCTGGATCCGACTAAAGGGGAAGATCACCGGCGTGAGATACATCCAGATCTGCAGCAGGAAGGTGACGAGGTGCTGAAAATCGCGATACTTGACGGTGATCGACGCCAGCGACAGGCCCACGCCGAGCGCGAGCATGGCGGTGTGGAGCACGACCGTCGGGAGGATGAGGAGCGCGAGCCCGATGCGGCCCCAATCCGCATCGTAGCGACCGGTGAGGGAGTGAAACGCCACGACCGCCAGCAGGGTGCAGAGCTGGATTGCGAACGCGATGCAGCTGGAAATCGACATCGAGATCGGCACGATCAGCCGCGGAAAGTACACCTTGCCAAAGAGGCTCGCGTTCGTGAGCAACGCCGAGCTCGTCGTGTGCATGAGATTCGAGAAATAGGACCAGCCGAGCATGCCCGAGAGATAGAAGAGCACCGGCGGCACGCCGCTGGTCGAAACGCCCAGCACGCGGCTGAAGACGAGCGTGAAGGTGAGCGAGGTAAGCACCGGGTTGATGACAAACCACGCCGGCCCCAGGATGGTCTGCTTGTAGCGCGCGATGAAGTCGCGCCGAACCATCAGCATCACGAGATCGCGATATTTCAGGAGCCCGCGCCAGTCGATGCGCAGCCAGGACTGGTTGGGGCGGATGACGATTTCGTCGGTCGGATTGAATACGCTCATGTCAGAGAAGTTGGAGAGACAGCAATCTGGGCAATTCGTGCGCCGGGAACCGTCCAAGCCACCGCCGCGAGGGCGAGCGCGGTGAACAGAAGCGCCGGAATCTGCAGGGGAAAATCGATGGTCGCCTGCACGAGCACGGTACTCAGGGCGACGGCGGCGCCGGCGCCCAGCACATCCCGCGCGGGTTGGCGGCTCAGGCGGACGAAGGCGTGCAGCGCGGCGGCGGGCAGCACCAACAGCCAGCCGGTGGCGCCGATGAGGCCCCATTCCACGACGGTTTGCAGGTAATCGCTGTGCGTGAACTGAAGGTAGAGGAAGAAGGTGCGGATGAACGGATCGACCGAGTGCGCCGCCGCCGCCGCGGTCCAGCCGCCGGGCCCCCAGCCGAACCAGGGCCGATCCGCCACGGCCGCGAGCGCGGTGGCATAAGCCGCGCCGCGATCGCCGAGCGGGTACTGGCGGTGATCCGAAGGCACGAACAAATCGTCCCGCATCAGCCGCGGCCAGTCGGCGGGCGGGGCGGGGGCGACCGCGGGCCGTCCCCCCATGAGACCCTCAACGCGCAGGAGCTGCCAGCGTTCCGCGATCCGGTGGGCGCGGCCGCCGCCAAACATCGTGAGGCCCAGCACCAGCGCCACGAGGAGCGCGCCGAGCGCCCAGCGCAGATGCCGAATCCGGCCCAGCAGGGTCCATGCTCCGCTCCAGACCGCGAAGCCCACAAGCGCGCCGAGCGCGATCACCTGGGGAAAGCGCGAAACGTGCGCGACGTGGGCCACCAGCACGAGGGTGACGCCGGCGAGGGAGCCATAGATCACCGCGCGCAGCCGGGCGCTGCCGTGCGGCCGCTGCAGACCGGTCAGCGCGAGCGCCAGCCCCATCGGCCATACCAGGTTGAGGTAGGCGCCGGCAGACGTGTGGTGGTAGAACGGTCCGAAGAATGTGCCCGGCATCCGGGCCACGTGTTCCCAGAAGATTCCACGGGCGCCGGTCGCGTTCTGCAGCAACCCCAGCGTCGCCACGGCGACACCCGCGACCAGAATGACCGCCGCGATGGCCCGCCGCCAAATGAAGTCGCGGGCGAGATCGCAAAACGCCAGAAAGCCAAGCGCGCCGGCCGCGGCCCATGCGAGCAGCAAGCCGAATTCGCGCGGCACGACGCTGTGCGGCCACCGCCGCGCGATCCGGCCCCAATGGGCGTGCGTGAACGCCGGCACGTCCGGCGGCGCCAGCACCAACAGCCAAGCCGCGCCGGCGAGCATAATTAATCCGATCCCGAGTTGCGCCGGCCAGGGCGGCAGGGACCACGCCCCCACGAAGGCGCCGGCGAGAAGCCAGGCGCCGCCGCCGATCGCGCAGAGCGCGATCAGGGTTTCGAAAGGCAGCGGGCGGGTGGAGCCGTAGTTCAAGGGAGCGAGGAAAAGCGTGGTGAGCAGCACGACCGCACTGACCGCGCGCAACGCGTCGGCCAGCAACGCAGCGCGAGTCTGGTTGAGCGTCTTCACGCGGCGCGCGCAGCGCGGTTACTGCGCGGCGGAGGTCTTCGCGTAGGCCTGATAGTAGTCCTGACCGTAGGCGCCGTAGCCCTCGTAGCCCGAGGCACGGAAGCGTGACTCCGGCATTTGGTTGATCACCAGGCCCAGCACCTTGATGCCGGTCTCGTGCACGCGAGCCAGCGTCTTGCGGACGCTGTTGAGACGGACCGAGCCGTATTTGCAGACGAAGATGAGCTCCTTGCAGTAGCGGCTGAGCAACAGCGCGTCCGGGAAGACGGCCACGGGCGGCGTGTCGAGGATCACGAGATCGTAACGCTCGAGCAGCCGCTTGAGCATGCCGGACGTGACGAAACGCTCGAGCGTTTCGGTCGGGTTCTTCGCGACCCCGCCGGACGGGAGCAGATCCAGATTTTCGGAAAACGCGATCGTGGTCGGGAGCGGCGGCGGCTGCCCGCCGGCGGCGCTGGTCGCGAGCGCGCGAATCCAGCCGTTGCTCAAATCGACGCCGAAATAACGGTGCAGTACGGGCCGCCGGAGATCGCAATCGACGAGCAGGGTGCGCCGGCCATGCGCGGCGAAGGCCGCGGCGAGGTTGCTCGCGGTGAGACTCTTGCCATCACCGGGCATACTGCTGGTGCTGATGATCGCTTTGGGGAAAGGCTCCGTCGAGTGGATGTCGATGGCGCTGTAGATGCCGCGGTAGCTCTCCGTGAGCCCGTCGTCCTTGTGCAGGCGGTAGACGTGCGCGCGCTCGATCTCGCCCAAGCCGTCGATCGTTTTCACCGCGCCCAGCAGGACTTCGCCCAGCGCGTCCTCGACATGCGAGACCGTTTTGATGCGGGTATCCATCAATCCCATCCCGAGCGGGATGAGCACGAACAAGCCGACGCCGATGAAGCTCGCCTTCGCGATCAGGATCGCCAGCGCGTCGCCGATCGGTCCACCCGGCACGTAGGCCGGATCGAAAATCTTGATGTTGGTGTTCTCCATCTGGCTCGCGACGCTGGCTTCGTTGAGCCGGTCGACGATGCGCGAGTAGGTGGCGCGCTTGGTGGCGGCATCCTGTTCGAGGAACTTGTAGTCGACGGAGGTCTTGTCCAACTCGTGCGCGCTGCGTTCGGCCTGCTCGAGCTCGGCGCGCAGCCGGATCTCGTGTTGCGCAGCGATGCGGTTGCGCGTCTCGAGGTTCGCGATGGCCTGCGCGGCCGCTTCGTCGAGCAGCCGCTTGGTCTCGGTGGTCTCGAGCTCGTTTTGGGTCATCTTCGGATGCAGCCGAAGATATTTCTCGCCCAGCAGCTTTCGCTGCGCCTGCAGTTCGGCGTAGCGCGTGCGCAACGCGCTGACCTGGCCGTAGCCGAGGATGGCCGGGATCTCGAAGAGGTCTTTGCCCTCCTTGCGGTACTCGTCGATCTTATCCAGCACCGAGCGCATCTCGACCTGTTCCATCTGCGCCCGCACCAGGGCGGTGCCGACGGTGCCGACCTTCTGCAGCACGACGTTCTGGTTTTCGCCCAAGGCCGCGATGTTGTTCCGCGCGCGGAATTCCTGCAGCGAGGACTCGACGGCTTCGACCTGCGCGCGAAGTTCCTCCGCCTGGTTGCGCAGGAAGATGATCGCGGAGTTGGTGCCGCTGTTGGCGCGGTCGAGGTTGTAATCGATGTAGCGTCGCGCGAAGCGATTCGCGATCAGCGCGGCGTTCTCCGGGTTGCGGTTGGTGACGCCGACTACGAGGATCGTGGTGTTACGTCGCGCGAAGATGGTGAGGTTCGGTCGGATGATCTCCGCGAGCGACGGCACCGGCTTGTCGGGCTGGGTCGGATCGCGATACGGCCGCTGAATCCGCTCCGCTTCCTCCTTGTTGAAGGACGTGAGCACGTATTCAAAAAACGTCTGGCTCCGCAGTTGTTCGGCGTGGACGTTGAGCTCCGTGGTGCTGCGCACCCCTGTGTCGACCACGTCCTGGATGTTGAGCACGCGATCCTTGCGGGTCTCGAAGAGCAGGCTGACCTCGCTGTAGTAGAGCGGCACCTTCTCCGGCTGAAAATAGACGAACACACCCGCGGCGATCGCGCCGAGGAACAGGCCGAGCAGCCACCGCTCCTGAAACATCTGCAGCAGATCGCGCGGCGTGATACGAAATCCAGTGTTCGCCTGAGGATTGCGGCGGTCGGCCGCCGGTTTTTTCGAAGTGGGCATGGGCAGGGAAAGGGAGGAATGCTGACGCGACGCGGATTAGAAGAGACGCTCGGGTACCCAGATGCGGTCGCCAGGGAAGACGGCAAACTCGCGCCGGGTCGAGTCGCCCCGACGTCGTCCTGAGATCATGCGTTCCACATCGACCGTGGTGACTTCTTCCGTGCCGTCCGGTTTCCGCCGAATCACGCTCACGGCGTCCGACTTCGCGGTCGGAGTGAACCCGCCGAGCCGGGTAATCAGATCGGCGATGTCGAGGCTCGTGGTTTCCTTCGGGAATTGGAAGTTGCCCGGAGAACGCACCGCCCCGAGGACGGACACCTCGCGCAGCGCGTAATTGCTCACGTTGATCGTCACGAGCGGCTTCTTCAGCAATTCGCGCGACTGGTAGAGCTTCTCGAGGGTCGCCTCCGCCTCGCGCACGGTCAGCCCGCCGAGCTTCACCTCGCCGATCATCGGCAGACGCAGCACGCCATTATTGTCGAGCCGCTGTGACGCCGACATGTCGGGTTCGCCGTAGAGGTTGACGGAAAGGGAGTCGCCGGCCGCCAGGCGGTAGGAAGGGTCGGTGTCGTTCGCCGCGGGCATCGGGGCCGCGGGCCCGGGAGGCGGCTCGAGCTGGGCCGATGCGGTGGCGAACAGAAGCAGGGCGGGAGCAAGCAGACGGAAGCAGCGCATAGCGAAACGAAATCAGAACGTGTAGTTGCCTGAGAGCACCACGACGTGCCGGGCGTAATCGGCGACGCGCGAGGTCGAGTCGGTGGCGCGCAACCGGTATTCCCCGGTGGCGGACCACGAACGGGTGATCCGGTAATGCAGCGAGCTGCGGAAGATGAAGGCGTCATCTTCGCGTGTCGGCGCGCGATAGTCGCGCGCTTCGTAGCCGGCCGACAGATTCCCCGTCATGAAATTGCCGATAGCTTGGTCCACGCCAAAAAACACCGAGGTCGTCTCGACGGTGCGGTCCTCGACCGAGAGATCCAATGAGCGCCGCGCATTGAAGGTCAGCTTCGTGCGCTCGCGCGCCTGCCACGCGAGGCTCAGGTTGCCGTGGAACCGTTCGCCGGTGGAGTCGTTGAGACCCGGGGTCTCCGCCTTCATGTAGCTGAACGAAAGCGAACTATCGAGTTTCGGGAACCGGCTCGGCGGCAGAAATGGCCCCTGGATTCCGATCGAGAAGATCGATCCGCCCTCGCTCGCGTCGCCGCCGAACACCTCCGCGCGCGAACGATGCAGCACGCGATAGCCGTAGCTCACGAAGCCGCGCACGATTTCCTCGTAAAGCGGCCGGGAAAATGTGGCGCTGTAAATGTCGCTGCTCTGGTCCAGCGGGATGCCGAACTCATTGCCGCCGCTGGTCTCCACCTCCAGCCGGCGGTAGCGCAGGTCGAGCCGGCTGCCGCCCAGAAAGTTCTGGTAGCGCACGCCCACGGAGCCCGAGCGGGTTTCGCGGTCGCTGAATTGGTTGCGCTCGTCCTTGCGAAACATGCCCTCGAGCAGCACCGCCACCTTGAGGCTAACGGGTATGCTGGTCTCCAGGTCGGCGAGAAAGCTCTTTTCGCGTAGCCGGCGGTTCACGTCGTAGTTGACGTCCGTGCGCTCATCGTAGCTGACGAGGAAGGAGCCGGAGGCGAGGGAAGTGCCGCCCGGGGGGAGTCGCAGCGTCAACGAGGCGACGAGGTCCTCGGAATTGAACGAGGTATAATCAAGGTAGCGATTGATGCGCGCGCCGAGGTCGGCCTCCATTTTGATCTGCCCGGCCTCGCGCTTGTAGATCAGCTTCGGATCGAGGCTGAAGATGTAGTCGTCGCCGGAACGATAGCCGCCGAAGACGCGCGAGTCATACATGGCGCGGCCGCTCGTCGAGAGGAGCAGTTCGCCGCGGGCGACTTCCGCGAAACCAAAAACCGCCGGGGCGGTGCCCAGCGCGGCGCCCGTGGCGCCGGCCAGCAGGAGGAATTGTCGAATGTTCATCGTGGTGTGTTGGGAGTTGGGCGAAGCGAGCTGGACGCCCACCGATTCGCCAGAAGGTGCCAAGCTAGGTCTCGCGCCGGTTTCGAAAAAACCGGTGCGGGATCGAAATTCCCGCGTGGCTGGGAAGTTTCACCCGGCCCACTGACCTCTTATCCGCGAACTGGTGCCCGAGGTTCTGCGGCACCCAGCAACGATTTGGAAACAACCCAGCTGCCGCGCAGCCGAGTCCTATGGGTGGGGCTAAGGCTCGTCGGCGCAACGGCGCGGAGCCGGGTGAGATAGGAGCGGGGCGGGAGCGAGGGGGGCGGGAGCAGGCCCGCCGTGAGGCCGGAAGAGGCGGGCGTCGCGACAGAAGCCCCCGACCCGACCGCCGGGGGCGCCGGGGGCTCGTCGGCGGACCGGCGCGGTGGTTCAGGCGTGTCGTCTGTACTCAAAGACATGATATCTTCGGCGGCCGGATTGCCGTTTTGAGTACGCTCGAAGCCATGCGCGCAATGACAAGGGTGTTCTCCGGCAGAAACTGCACTTCAGGGATTGCCCTATGGCTTGCATCCGAAGTGCACGGAGGGGGAGACCCGGGGTAGCCCGGGAGCCAAAATTCGAGACCGGTGATACTCTCCCGGGTCGAAGGGCGCGCAGCCTTTCAACCCACACACCGATACATGCTGAAGCACCGACAGGAAGGACTCCGTTGTTTACACGGATGCGCCATCGTATTGACCGCGGCTGGACTCTACGTCTTCTGGTCTGCGCTGGTCTCTTGGACCGGCTGGATCAAATTTGCCGAGCCCGCCCGGATATCCACTTATCTGCTCGGCGTCCTCGCCGCCACGCTCTGGATAGCGCGAGGACTGAAAGGGTGCCAGGCCCGGCTCGGCAATCTCGGCTGGTGGGAAGCAACGCGGATCGCGCGCCATCAGTTGACGTGCATCGTCGCAGTGCTGTTTACCATCGCGTTTGCGACCAAAGACGTCGGCGTCTCCCGCGTCTTTTTGTGCGGATACGTCGTGTTGATGGCGCCCACGCTCGTGCTGGCGAACCGGATTTTTCCGCGGCTGATCGTGCGCTGGTTCTTTCATGGCGCGGTCATGCGCACGGTGCTCGTCGCGCCGGACGCGGACATCGAGGATCTCGCCGAGTGGATCAAATCGCGCGAACACCTCGGCATCCAGGTCATCGGCTGGGTGGGGTCCGGCCATCCGACGACCACGACGCTCCCGCTGTTGGGCCCGCTGAGCGAGCTGCGCCGGGTGGTGATCGAGCACGATGTCAGCCAGGTGGTCGTCTCGCAATCGGCGTATGAGCCGCGCCAGGCGCACGAGATCGCGCGCTGCGTGGAGGATGCGGGCTGCCGCGTGCGCTTCTACACGAACAGCCGGCGCTACTTTGGCAGCCTGCCGGTGAGCATCGAGCACGAGGGGGACTACACGTTCGTCATGCTGGCGGCGGAACCGCTGGAAAACCCCGCCAATCGCGCGATCAAGCGCACGCTCGACATCGTGGTGTCGCTCCCGGTCGTGCTGTTCGTGCTGCCGCCGTTGGTCGCGATGGTGGCCTTGATGCAGCGGCTGCAGTCGCCGGGCCCCGTCTTTCATCGGCAGTATCGCTCCGGCCTCAACCGCCGCAAATTTCTGATCTTCAAGTTCCGCACCATGCACGTGCAGGGTACGGCGCAAAGCATGGCGAAGCAGGCGCAGCGGGAAGACTCCCGCGTCTATCGGTTCGGACGCTTTTTGCGCCGTTCGAGCCTCGATGAAATCCCGCAGTTTCTCAATGTGTTGTGGGGTGATATGAGCGTGAGCGGCCCGCGGCCCCACCTGATCGAGCATGATGAGCAGTTCGCCAAGATCGTGAACTCTTACTACACCCGGCATTTCGTGAAGCCGGGCATCACGGGGCTGGCGCAGAGCAAGGGATTCCGCGGCGAAATTTCGGAGGTGTCGTTGCTCCACAAACGAATTGGCTACGACATGATGTACATCCGCCGCTGGTCGTTGCTGTTGGACCTGCAGATCTTGGTGGAGACCGTACGGCAGGTATTCAAGCCGCCACGCTCAGCCTACTAGACTAGAGGCGGTCCGAACTGACGGGCGGGTAGGGCGAGGCATCCTCGCCAACCCGCGGCTCGCCGGGGACCGTGCGCCCTGCCTCCTGCCCGAACCTCGTCGAAAAATTGGGATTTCGGACGGCCTGAACACGTCGTCAGAGACCGATTCCGAGGGCGTTGACTGGTGCGAGCAGCCGATCGGACTCGGGATCGAAGCCGGTTCCTGAACCCTGGACGCGCCAGTGCGACAGGGCGTCCTGGCCGGCTGCTCTGAAAAAATGCCGCGGCATTTTCGTAGAGATCCACCTTTGGCGGCCGCCGCCGCGTGGCAGCACGTCGCGGCCCGTCGCCAGAGGAACAGCCGCCGAGCGCCGGAACCGCGCGCAACGGGTGAGACAGTTCACCTGTTTTCGAGGAAACGAGCGGCGGGAAAGCAAGTGCGCCGCTCCCAAAAAACAACCGAAATCGCAGTAGTGGAATCCGATCCCTGGGAAATCCGGCAACTTCGCTGGTTTGTCGCGAACCAACGCCGCTTGCCGGGGTCCATGCGCCGCTCCTTCCAACTCGTGAAAGTCGCATCCACTTCCAACGCCAAGAGCGTCAAATCCCCCTCGGTCGTTCGCGTTTATTCGAACGGACCTGTCGGACAACCTCCCGCCACCACGAAGACTCGTATCTATGTTGTGGATGACCATCCGTTGATGCGGATGGGCCTGCGGGCGATGATCAACGGTGAACCGGACATGGAGGTCATCGGTGAAGCGGCGGACTCCGCGACCGCGACCGCCGAGATCATGAAGCTGCGGCCCGACCTGGTGATCGCGGACATTTCGCTGCGCGGCAACTCGGGCATCGAATTGATCAAAAACGTCAAGGCCTTCGATCCCGGCATCGATGTCGTCGTCGTCTCGATGTACGACGAATCGATCTACGCGTTGCGGGTGCTCAAGGCGGGCGCGCGCGCGTACGTGATGAAGCAGGACGTGACGACCCGGGTATTGGATGCGATTCGACGGGCGCGCAATGGCCAGCTATTCGTCAGTGAACGGGTGGCGACGCAGATGCTGAACCGGTTTGTCGATGGCACCGAGGACGGTGCGGCCGATTCGCCGGTGAGCAGTCTCAGCGATCGCGAGCTCGAGATCGTCAACCTGATTGGCGAGGGCCTGCCGACGCGCGAAATCGCGGCGAAACTTTTCCTCAGCATCAAGACCGTCGAGACGCACCGCGTGCATATCAAACGGAAGCTGAACCTGGCCAATGCCACGCAGCTGGTGCAGTTCTGCGTCCGGTGGGTGGAAGAGAATAAGGCCGCGGCCGGAGTGGGCGCGATCGCCGAGCCGCCGGCGGCGCTGCAGCAAGCCGGCTGAGTCGTGGCGGAATTCGCCGGCAGGCGAATCCGCTGAGCCCAGCCACCGCGCTGGGCCGATGGGCTCCTTCTTTCTAGGAACACCTCTTGTGCGCTTCGCGCAGCTTCGGCTGCCGAACGCATTCGTTGGGTACGCGGCCAGTGAGCCTCATCTTCAGGACTGGCCCAGCTTTCTACTCGACCGACTAGCCGGGCAGGTCCTGCGACGACTCATTGGGCAAATGCAGGTAGAACGTTGAACCGTTTCCGAGCGAACTCTCAGCGCGGACCGCGCCGCCCATCCGCTCCATGGCTTTTTTTCACGATTGCTAGTCCCACGCCGGTGCCCGGGAACTCAGCTTCGCCATGCAGCCGCGCGAAGATTTCGAAAATCTTGTCGTGAAATCGCATGTCGAAGCTCCAAGTGGGAAGCCGCGCGGACAAAGCGGCGGTGGACTGCGGAGGGGATGCCGAGCCGGCCCTCCTAAACGCCGCGTTTGCGACGCGGTAGCACGAGCCGTTCGGAAGACCTCAGCGGCGGGCGATGATGCCGCGCCTTGATTAACTCTAGGTCAGAACCGACACGAAATAGCAGATCACCGGCCGCTGTGTATTATTAACATAATCATCATTGTGCGTCTATGGGCTCGGGATAAGCGGGCTATTGACAGGGCTTCTCAATGCGCTGCGCAGTCATGCTCATCGAGCACGCCGGCCCGCTCGGTTAGCTGGGCGGAATTGGTCGCACCGCACCGCTACTGTTGCGAGACCAGACGAGCGGTGACATCGAGGCCGTAGCGTTCCAAACGTGCCCCACAGGGTTGCGCGGCGGCGATCGCTCCGTGCGAGTTACTGCCGTTGGTGAACTGCAGCCGGTCGAAACCGCTAACGGCCACGGCGCGGCCGTTGTCCTGAGCCAGTGCTCCCCCGGTAATCCGCACGTCCGTGGCCGCGCCAAGGAGCAACACCGGCGTGGCCGCGTCGAACGCAGTGATGTCGTTCACAAACACGGGTCCGGCGAACTCGACCCCGGGCGCATAGACGCCGGTCAGGCCGGCCGTGGCGCGAAACCCGGCATTCGCCGCGCGCAATCCGCCGAACCGTCCGTTCGCGCTGGCGATCGCCACATACGCCAGATCAGCGAAGCCGTCGTAGCTGACCTCGTCGCGAAAGAGCGCCTGATTCACCGCGGTGATCCGACCGACGCTGAAGATGGAAAGGTTCGACGAATCATCGGCGCCGGTGATCACGATGCCCGCGTTGCCTTTCACATAGCTGACGGACTGGTTGTACTTGGCCGGAGGCGCGGAAGCCGAATAGCCGTCGAGCACGAGCGACACGGTGCCTGCCCCCGAGAACTCCACCTGCACGATGTCGTCATCGAGATCGACGTAGGACATGCGGAGGATCTGCCCGGGATCGGCGATGGCCGCGGCCGACGCACCGTTGAGCAGCACCTGATCGTACACATTGCCGTTTTGATGGTGAACGTCGGCGTCAACTTCGGATGCGCCGCCGGCAACCTTGGCTGACGAGGACAGCTCAAGCACCGCCGGCTCGCTGAGGACGGAAGCGCTGCCACGCGACACCAGGACGGTGTAGTAGCCGGCGTTCTCCGGCTGGACGTTCTCGATCGTGACCGCTGGGCTGGTCGCGCCCTGCAGGTCGGCGCCGTTGCGCCGCCATTGATAGGTGAAGGTCGCCGCGTCCGCACTCTCCGCCGTCACCGAAAACGTCACGCTCCCACCCACCGGTACGATCGCGCCCTGCGGCCGCGTGACATTCAGCACCTGGCTGGGCGGCGTGTCGGGCGAGTGTTTCGCCCGGGTGGATTGCAGGAGCCCCAGCCGATACGGCAGCTGCGAATACTCGGTTCCGGCCGGGGCGTCCCCGCGCCCCTGGTAAAGGAAATAAAGATGGTCAGGATCGATCGTCATCGTCTCGTCATTGCCGTCGCGCAGCAGCTCGCCGTGGCTGATGTCGACTGACCAGAGCGCGCCCCCGTCGGCCGCATTGACGTTCACCGGGCCAGCAAACGGCGTCTCCCAAGAGTTGGCCTGCGCCAGCGGCTTCCATTCGCCATCCAATCGGTTCGAGGTGAAGCCGCGGAAGTAGCGTTTGCCGCTGGGTCCACCCAGTGCCTCGATAAAACAGAGATATTCGTTGGTCCCCTTGACGCGGTAAATGCAGGAGGCCTCGAAGAGGTTGAACCGATTCGCGTCCTGCATGATGACCACCGGTTCGTCGAACCCGCGCGGGAAATCCTCGAGCTTGGTGCGACTGCGGTAGAACCGCCCCCAATCGTCAGAGAAGAAGAGGTAGGCGTGGGTTTCGTCGCAAATGATCCAGTAATCGATCCAGCCCTGGACGACGGATTTCGGGGTGCCGTTGAAGAACGGCTGCGGCGCCGTCCAGGTTTCGGGCTTCTCCAGGTCGTCGGCCGTCGAATAGGTCGGGTGCTGAGACTGGTAGATGAGATACCACTTTTTGTGCGGACGAAAATAGAAGACCTGGGGCGCACAGTGATAGCCGCGAAGGTTCGGGTTCTGATCGATGTAGTAAGGTTTCGCATTCGCCGCTTCGGCCCACGTGCGGAAGTTGAAATACGCCATGCTCCAGTTGCCTCTGGTGTCCGCCGTCGTGGCATACACGTGCCACTTGCCGTTGCCGTACACGATCGTGGGATCCTTCACGGCGACGATCGAATGCGTGGTGTCGGAAACCGGCGAAATCAACGGGCCGGTGGAGGTCCAGGCGAAAGGCGCCAGCGCGGCGATGCTCGCCGCCGTCGACTCTGCCGCGCGCGCCGGCGTGTCGGTGAATCGAAACCAGTCGACGTCGACGAAGCCGTCGCTCGCCTGCGGGCTGTAGCAGAAGATCGCGAATTGCGCGCCTTGAAAGGTTCCTGTCCGCCAGTCGTAGGCGAGCGGGAACTCGCCGCCGAGCGCGGTCCAGCTGGCGCCGTCGAGACTGTAGGAGCACACGGCCCGGTCGCGTTGGAAGTCCAGCTCCGCGCGCAGGAAAATCTCCGTCGCCTCCACCGGCTGACGCGCGACGCGCGTCTCGTTACCGACACCGTCATTGTAGACTTGCGAACTGAGATACACGCCGCCGTCCTCGCCGCGACTCACGCTGATGTGTCCGTTGATCTTGCCCAGCGTTCCGAAACCGCACACGACGCCAGACTTGAGTTGCGAGAGATCCAGTTTGACTTCTCCCCTGCTCCAGGGCCCCTGCCCTTTCTGCGTCAGCGTGTTTCGCGCTGTCCAGAATTCCGTTGCCTGGGTTGGCTTCAGCCGCAGGAAGCCGGGCCGCTCGGACAATGACCAGCGGGAATTGTCGGGGTTGTGATTCCACGCCCACTGGAGGCCAAGCTCCGCGGAGTCGAACTCGTCGCTCGTGGCGGGCTGCCGCACCGGCTGGCCCTGCACCGGCTTTTCGGCGACTGCCGGGACCTGATCCGGGCCAGTCGGCGAACCCCAGACGGGCCAGTCGTCCTGCCAGTAGATCGGGCTGAGGTTCGTCATCCGTCCGATCGAGCCGGAGTCGCGCATGATGAAGCCAAACCATCGGCCGTCCGGCAGATCGACGATCGCGCCCTGATGTCCGCCCTTCGTATCGTCGAGTTGGTTCCTGGTTTCCCACGGGCCGGAGAGGCTCTTCGAACGCGACACTGTCTGGCCAAGACGGGATGGAATCGAGTTGAAGAGGTAATACCAGTCGCCGCGTCTCACGATCTTTGAACCCTCGGCGCCGCGAATATAAAAGGTCTGCTGCTCTGCGACGACGCGCGAAAACGTCGGATCCAGCGTCAGCAACGTGCCCGTGCCGTCCCAGCCGCCCGAAGTCACGATGTAGCCCGTGCCGTCGGATTCGATGAAGAGCGCAGGATCGAAGGCTGCGCGATCAAGTTCGTTCACTTCCCACGGACCGCGCACATCAGACGCGTGATAGATCCGGGTTTTCTGTCCGTTCGGTGTCACCGCGAGGTAGAACGTGCCGTTGTGATATCGCAGGCTGGGAGCGAACACGCCATTGCGGTACGCGGTCCCGTTCGTCAGGTCGTACTGCTCGCGTCCGTCGAGCCGCGGGACCACGTGGGCGACGATTTCCCAATTCACCAGGTCCTGGGAATGAAGGATTCTGAGCCCGGGGGTGTTTACGAACGTCGTCGTGACGAAATAGAAATCTTCCCCCACCCGGATGATATCGGGATCGGGGTAGTCCGCGTAGAGCGGCGGGTTGGTAAACGTGCCGTCGCCATTGTCGGACTGCCAGGCAAACGCCGTGGCCATACCGACGAACACAAGAGTGCTGAAGACGCGGGTAAGCGACGTGAACATCGGGAGTATTGGGGCGATTCAGTGCGCGGGGAAAATCCGGTTGGGGCAATCAAGCAAAGGACATAGCCATCGGTATTTCCCGGGAAATAGGCTCCGGCTGCTGCCCGCGATGCGGCCGTCCGCCGGCCGCTGTATCCAAATTCCGGTCCATTCGCGTTGCCTCACAGCCGTTCCAGGAGTTCCCGGCACGCCCGCGCGGTGCGGGCGTTGCCCGCACGGCCCGCCAGTTCCTCCCCCTGCTTCAGGACTTCGCGTGCCTCGTCGCGGCGTCCAGTGGCCGCGTACGCCTGGCCGAGAAACAGGCAGCCCGGCGCGCTCTCCGGCTGCAGCCGGTGATGCGCCTCCAGTGGCTGGATCGCGTCGGCGAAGCGGCGGTGCACGAGGTAAAAGGCGCCGAGCCTGACGTGGAGCTCAGCCGCGTTCGGATCAAGCGCGAGTCCGCTCTGATAATACCGCTCGGCCTCCGCGGGTTCGCCGCGTTTCTCCGCCGCTGCGCCCATGTGTTGGTGCCACTCCGCAAACAGCCGGCGCGCCTCGGCGTCGTCGGGGTGCGACTCGATCAGCGGCCGCAGGTACGTCTCGGCTTCCGGCCAATGCGCGGCGGCCATTTCGATTCGCGCCCGCAGAAGCAGCGTGGGGGGAAAGGCCGGCTGCAAGGTGAGCGAACGGTCGAGCGCCGCCAGCACGTCGTCCAACCGGCGCAACGCGAGGAGCGAAACCGCGAGATTGTAGTTAATGCTGGCATCGTTCGGATTGCGCCCGAGCGCCGTTTCGTAGGCCGGAACCGCATCGGTGTGCCGGCCCAGGTCGGCGAGCGCGAGGCCCAGCGCCTCGAGCAACTCCGGGCTGTCGCTCTTCAACGCGAGCCCCTCCCGGGCCACCCGCTCGGCTTCAGCCGGCTGGCCCAACAGCCGGTAGGCGCGGCAAAGGTACGTGAACCACGCCGTGGGATTCGCCGGCGCGAGCCGCGGGCGGGCCTGTTCCAGCAGGTCGCGCGCCTGCGCCGGCTGCTCCTGTTTGAAGTACAACGCACTCAGGAGCTGATAGGCGTCGAACGCGGCGGGATTAACCTGGATCGCCCGCTCGAAGAGCGCTCGCGCCCGGTCACGATGTTCGCGCATCGACTCAACCGAGCCGAGCACGCAGAGCCGGTCGTAGTCGTGGCACCATGGCTCCAACTCCTCCAGCCAGGAATCCTCCGGCTCGGTGTAACGGATGGTTTCCACCCCGAGCCACCGGTGCCAGCTGGCCCGCTTTTCGTCGCCGGCTCCGGCCAGAATCTCCGCATAGAGGCTGTGCGCGGTGGAAAAGTTCGGTGCGTCTTTGAGCAGTTCCTCCAGCAAACCACGGGCCTCGCCGGTGCGCTGCCGGAGCAGCGCCAGCCGGACCAGCCCGAGCCGGGCGTAGGGGTCTCGCGGCACCAATGCCAGGCGACGCTGGTAGTCGCGCTCCGCCCCTTCCAGTTCGCCGGTCTTGAGCTGCAGGTTGGCCAGCTGCAGGTAAGCGGGCGAATAGTCGGGGGCACGCGACAGGGTTTCCCGCAGCAGCGTCGTCGCCGCGTCATAGTCGTTGTCCGCCAACCGGAGCACCGCGCGGTAGTACCACCAGCGCGGTTCATCCGGTCGGCGCGCACAGAGCAGCCGCCAGCACGCCTCGGCCTCCGGCGTGTAGCCGTTGGCATGGTACAGCCGCCCGAGCTCTTCCACCGCTGGCAGCAGTGTGCGTGCTGACCTCGCCCGCGCTTCCGCGGCCGCGATCCGCTCGCCGAGTACCGCCGGATGGTGCCGAACATCGGGGCGTGCGGGAAGCGCCGCGCGCACTTCCCGAGCCCAGGCATTCCGCTGCCACGCCCAACCGGCGCCGGCCGCCGCCAGCGCGCCAGCCAGGAGGACCGACAGCCACGCCCGGCGACGTCTCCGCAACCTCCGACGTCGGCTCTCGTCCGTCGCCGTCTCCGGGCGGTTATTGTTCGCGCGACTCGTCACTTTTTCCGCCACAACGTGACGCTGCTCATGTGCTCGAACGGCGGCAAGGCGTGGAACCCGCCGGTCACGATGACGGGAACACCGTTGCCATCGAGGTCGCCGACAGCCGCGGTGACGAGTTGGATCGGGCGATGCGCGAGGACGACCGGCGTGAATCCTTCACGGCCGTCGTTCAGCCAAGCCATCATCGAAACGGCGTTGGGATCGGACCAGTACGCGAGCGTGCTCACCGAGAGCAGGTCGACGCAACCATCGCCGTTCAAGTCCGCGGCGCAGGGGCTGTACGCCCCGGCCATCTTGCCCACGCGACGGAGCTTGAACAGTCCGTTACCGCGGTTCTCGAGCCACTGGATGCCATGCCACGGGCGCGGCACCTGCACCGCGTAGTCAAAGCCGTCCCCGTTGGTATAGATCAGATCCGGCTTCCCGTCGCGGTTGACGTCGGCCACGTCGAGCCCGCTGCTGCCATAGTCTTCGTTGGTCGAACCCCAGACCAGATTGTCCCGCAGTTGTCCGTGGCCGAGATTCTGGAACCAGTGAATTTCCTCCCACTCCTGCGAGATCAGCGCCACGAAATCGGGCCGGCCATCCGCGTCGAAATCCGCCACCGGTGTGTGAATGCACCCGGAGAGCGTGTTCACCACCTCGCTGCGGAATTGCCAGTTCCCCTGGTTCTCCATCCAGCGGGTCTCGCCCTGGGCATAGCCGAATTGTCCGACGACGAGGTCCAGCCGGCCATCGGTGTGCCCCTGCAGATTGGCCGCCCGGAGATCCGTGACGCGCGCCGTCTGCTCGAGCAGCACGCGGCGACGAAAGTGCTGATTGTCGAGATTTTCGAATACGATCACGGCGCCGATCTGATCGTTGGTCGGCATGATCTGGCCCATGCTGGCCACGAGCACGTCGAGCCGCCCCGTGCCGTTGACGTCGGCCACATCGACATGCGCGGGCCCGGGAGCTTCTCCGATCAGGTGCTCGGTGAACACGCCGCGCGGCGCCTGGCGTATCCATCGAACGGTGTTTTTGCGTCCGTCGCAGTAGAGCACGTCGGACAGGCCGTCGCGGTCCAAGTCGACGATCTTGACATGCGTCACCATCGGTCGGCCGAACTCCGCGACCGGCGCGCCGATGGGAACCGGCGTGTACTCCAGCCGCATGGTCGCGGCGCGCCCCACCTCCGCGGGCGAGACCGCGCGATCGGCGCGTTCGCGACGACAGCCGCCGAGGAGGGCGCCGATCAACCCGATCCAGCACGCGGCCAATCGCAGGTCGGTCCCTCGCAAGTGCAGTTTAGTCACCGGGCAAAAAGGAAGAGCCCTGCACCTACGTGCAGGGCTCATGAAGCAGCCACCCTGTACTAGAACCTGAAGGTGTTCGTCAGGAATATTTGCTGCGGGGGTCGGATACGATAGGCCGCCGGCGAGCCGTCGGGCTGCACGGTGACCGGGAGCAGTTCGTTGCCCACGCCGACGTTGGCGATGTTCAACTGGGCGTGCCAATCGATCTTCTCGTGGAAGAGCTTCCGATGATAACCGATCCACACATCGAAGTCGGTGAGCGCCTTGTCCCGGTACGGCGCGCTAAGATCGTACTCGATGTACTTCGGCTGCTGGATGGGCTTGTAGGCCAGGGTCATGGCCGACTGATACCTGACCGCGCCACCGACGCTCCACCCCTTCAAACGGCCCTCGGTGAAGTCGTAGTTCGTGATCAGGTTGAAGTGCCAGAGGCGATTCTCGGGAACGACGGTGCCCTGTTCCGCCAGCCGGGCCTTCAGGTCACCGTTGGCGTATCCATTCCAGTTGTCGCGCGCGTTCGCCGAGCCGCCCGGGCCCCAAATGCGGAGGTCACCCATGGCCGTCTCGTTCAGCCGGCGGTCGAAATCGACCAGATAGTCGGTCATCGTCATCCCGCCGCCCGGCACCGGCGTGTTGCCCAGATTGTCACGATACGATTTGATCCGCGACGCATTGAGCGTCATCCGCCAGTTGTCGGTCACCTGGGCGTGCAGCTCGAATTCGTAGCCCTCGGCCAGCAGGTCTTCCGTGTAGCGGAAGTTGGCCAGCGCCGTCTCCGTGAAGTCGCTGCCATCCCACGCAAAGCTCCAGGCTTTCGCCATGACCTGCGGGAGCGGAGCCAATTCCGTGAGCCACTGATCCCACGCGTTGATCACCGCGACTTCGAGCTGTTGCGCCTGCTCCAGCGTCTGGCCGTTCAGCGGCTGGTAGTCGAAGTTCCACTTCGTCTGCGGATCCGCCGGTCCTGGCACCGGCAGATCGCTGATGATGTTGGCGCCATAGCGTTGGCTGTTCGGCTGGCTGCGGTTCACGTAGTTGTATTTGATCTGGTGATAGGCTTGGGCGTAGATGCCCACGTTGTTGCCGTAGTTCCAGAACTGCAGCCCGGACGACGGGTTGTTCTTCACCGCCGACTCGAACTTGTTGACCTTGAAGGCGTATTTGCCATCGCGCGTCGCCAGAATGACGCCCATGTCCTTGGTTTCACCGGACGGCAGTGGCAGCTCCTGGCCGAAGTAGTCCTGATAGATCGTGCCCGTCTGGAAGTTTTCGGACTTGTTATACGTGGCGCTGATGCTGACCGGCAGTCGTTTCATCCACCGGCCCACCCAAGGCAGCTGGTCGAAATGGGCGACCACACCCCAGCTCCGGGAATCCTCCTGGACCGGGCCGAGCACGCTCACCGTGGAGCGAATCTGCGTGGGATCGTCAGTGGATTCCTCGCGATTCCAACGGGTGAACGTCTGACCCACCTTGTCGCGACGCATGCCCGCCGTCGCGACGATCGCATCATCCCAGAACTTGCCCTGCCAGACGAGCGCGGTGGCATCGTTGAACCGCGAGTCCCACGTCCGCTCCGACATGAGCGCCGGAATGTTGTTGGGATCCGCATCCGTCATCAGCGACACCGACCGGGTGCCCCAGCCACGATAATTCGCCGGGTTCTCCGATTGCGTCGAGAGCGCAGGCCCTTGGGGCAGACCGGCAGTGACTTGATTGTACCAAGGATCGGCCGGGTTGACTCCGGTCGCCGTCCACGTGGAGTCGAAGTAGCGCAGGTTTACCGTGCTGGGAATGATCGGTGTGGCCGACGGGCCACGGATGCCCAAGTCCTGCCCGAGGCTCTTGCCGGTCAGCTGGGGCCCGACGTAGACGTTCATCTGCGGCACGAAATCGGCCCAGAACCGGCCGTTGTTGTCCTTGATCTCGGCAAACTGCGGATGGTTGTAGTAGTCGCCGACGAAGGTGCTCTTCACCCAATTTTCGGTCGTGCGGAAGGTGTCGTCCTGGGACACCATACCGGTCACGGTGTGCTGGCCAAGGATGCGGAGCAGCCAGTGGCTGTCGGCCGACTTGGCGAAGTCATGCGTAGCAAACGCCGTCGCCCGCGTGCTTTCCCGGTCCATGCGGCCGCGGCCCTCGCCGTTGCCAACGGAAACAAACGGCCGGCCCGTGCCCACGTTCGGCGTGCCGTCGTAGTACCAGCCATTCTCCGGCGTGTTCGTGCCATCCGTCCAGCGCGCCTGCACGTCGATGAAGATCGTGTCGCTCACCGGATTATAGCCACCATCCTTGTAGGTCTCGTCGTGGTAACCGATGTCGAAACCCAGCTGGTCGTTGAAGAAGGTCTGGCTGATCGACGCGTCGAAGGTGTTGAAGTCGTACCACTCGCGCTTGATGTCACCATCGAGCAGGTTGTTGTAGAAATCGAACACGTTGGTATCCGTGATGAACTTGTTCTTGGCCAGCGAGGCGAACGGCAGCTTCATTTCGAAGGCGTAATCGCGATATCCCGGCATGCCGCGCGGTCCGGACGGCGCCAGGCCCGCGATATTGCCGTCGCGTTGGCCGTTCGCGCCCAGGCCCAAGTAGGTGACCGGATTCAGGGCCATCGCGAACAGCGGCGTCGACGAGTCGCCGTTATACTGGAAGACCGAACCGCCGAAGTAATTGCCCGAATAGCCCGCACCCTGACCGCCGAGCAACGGCTGGAAGTTGGGATTCGGATTGGCCGGCGTGGCGAAATCCTGACGCACGGCAGCGCCGCGACCGGGGATCTGCCAGTTGCCCTCGTTTAACCAGGCCAGGTTGTAGACCGGCGTGCCGATGCTGAACCACGGCGTGATCCGATCCTGCGGCGGCATGTTGCGCGGCCGGTTGCTGGTCGAGGAGCCGAGCTCGCCGTCGAGCTTGATGATGGTGCGTGCCCCCGCCTTCTTCAGGAACTTCGGCTCGTAGCGGAAGGCGACGAACTGCCGGTTGAAGTTTTCAAACGCGGGCTTCTGCTGAAACTTGCCCTCGTTCTGGACGAGTGCCAGGCGCAGCGAGAGCTCTTCCGGGAGGAGCACGCGGTTGATGTCGAGCGTGCCGCGGATACTGCCGTATTGGTCGACGCGCACAGCGGCTTCAGCCAGATTCCGGAAACTCGCCTGCTTCGTGCGCGTGTTGATGACGCCGCCCGCACTGCCTTGGCCGAAGAGGATGGCGTTCGGGCCGCGCTGGATGTCCACGGCCTCGACGTTGTAGCCGTCCCACGGGATGCTGGTCAGGTAAAGATCGCGCGTATTGTCTGCGTTCACCAGTCCCCGGACACGATTCGTCGACTGCGGGCTCAAGCTCGCGTTGGTATTCGGCGCGTTGCCGCCGCCGGATCCCGAGTAATTGCCCAGCACGCCACCGACCTCCGTCCCCAGCGTATACTGGAGCAGGGACCGCTGATCCGTGGCTCCGATATCCGTCATGAACTCGGCGTTGTAGACGGAGAGAGCCGTGCCGAGGTCCCGCAGGTCGGTGTTCAAGCGATTGCCGGCCAGGGTCGTCGCCGTGGCGTAGCCGTTGCTTTGTTGCTCGGCGGAGACTTCGAACGGGGACAGGAGGACGACATCCTCGTCTTGCGGGGCGGGCGGAGTCGTCGTGGTCTGCGCCAGGACGCCCGCCGGGGCGAGGACCGCCACCAGCAATGTGCCGGCGGCCCTGAGATGATAGATCGCTCTTCGTTTTGTCATGGGTGCGGTGTTGAGGTCGTTGCTTTCTGTCGCCGGGTAACGCCCAGACCGCCGCGCAGTTCCCGGTGTGGGAAAACGCGAGCGGCCGGAGCGTGCGGCGCCGAAATGATCATGGGGTATTTGTGTCCTGGGTATATGACACGCGGACGCTCGTGCTGCTGAGCGGCCTGGTTTCATTGATACTAACAAGCCGCTGCGGAGGGGTCTACGGGCGGTTTGCGACAATCGTAGGTGCGGTTTTGCGGCCTCCGCCCAAGAGCGACGCACGCAACCACTGTCCCGAGTAATAGGCGGTCCTATACCAAATGACGGGTTGCTGCTTCCGTGGATCCCCTATGTTTTCCCGGCCGCGTTCGCCCCCTCGCCCGTACCGTCACCGGCCCTGCGCCCACCGGCTCCGGAAACGCCTTTCGCCCGCATGCCCTCACCTCGATTCGTTTGCCTCATCGCCGTGCTGCTGTTGCTGAGCGCGGCCGATGGAGCCGCATCGGCTGATCTCACGCGCACGCCCTTCGCGTCGCCCTCGCAGCGCAGCGGCCAGTCGCTGTTCGCTCCGCTCAGCCCGACGCTCACCGGGCTGGCAGTCGACAACCGCTACAACGACCCGCGGATGTGGGGCAGTCGCTACCGGCCGTTCATGGGCGGGGCGATGGGCTCGGGCGTGGCCGTCGGCGACTTCGATCGCGACGGCAAGGTCGACCTCTACGTGAGCACCAAGACGCAGCCCGGCCGTCTATTTCGCAACCTGGGCGGGTGGAAGTTCGAGGACGTCACCGACCGTGCCGGAGTGGCCGAGCAGGTGTCCACGCTGGACTGGCTCAAGGGCGCCCTCTCCTCCGATCGCGAGAGCACCTGGCACCAGGGCGCGGTGTTTGCCGACGTGAACAACGACGGCTGGCTGGATCTCTTCGTCTGTCGGTTGGGCGCTCCCAATCTGCTCTACATCAACCACGGCGACGGCACGTTCAGCGAGGAAGCGGAGCTGCGCGGGCTGGCGATCGTCGATGGCAGCGTGGTCGGCGCGTTTGCCGACTACGACCGCGACGGCTGGCTCGACGTGATGATCCTCACCAATCTGCTGGAAGGCACCGAGCCCTTGGGCCGGCCCGATCGGCTGTTTCGCAACACCGGAAAGGGCTTCTTCGTGGAAACCACGGCCACCGCCGGCGTCGGGGCGAAGACTTTCGGACATGCGGCCACCTGGCTCGACTACGATGGCGACCGCTGGCCCGATCTCTACCTCAGCAACGACTTTTCCGGGGCCGACCTGTTCTATCACAACAACGGCGACGGCACCTTTACCAATGTCCTCGACGCGGTGGTGCCGCACACGCCCTACTCCTCGATGGGCGCGGATACGGCGGACATCAACAATGACGGACACTTCGACCTGCTGATCGCCGACATGGCGACGACGAGCCGGGAGAAGGACCGGCGCGGGCTGGCCGCCTCCCGCAACGACGTGCTCCAGACCGTGACCACCGAGCGCACGGCGCCCCAATACATGCGCAGCGCGCTGCTGCTGAATTCCGGGCGCGGCAACTTCGCGGAAGTGGCGTGTTGGGCCGGCGTCGAGGCGACCGATTGGACCTGGTCGCCACGCTTCGAGGATTTCGACAACGACGGTTGGACAGACCTGCACGTGACCAACGGCATGGTGCGCGAGGCCAACAACACCGATCTGCTCGCGGGCATGATGCGCGCGCTTTCCGACATGCAGCGGATCAGCGTGATGAAAAAGGCGCCGCCGTTGAACGAACCGAATCTCGCTTTCCGCAACCGGCACGGCGAAGGGTTTGAGCCGGTCACCGACGAATGGGGCCTCGGCGAGGTGGGCGTAAGCTTTGGCTCCGCCACCGCAGACTTCGATGGCGACGGCGATCTTGACCTCGTGTATTTGAACTATGATGGCGGGCTGAGCGTTTTCCGCAACGACAGCATCGGGCCGCACGCGCTGCAGGTCCGGCTGCGCGGCACCACGTCCAATCGCGACGGCGTGGGCGCCATCGTGCGGATCGAAACTGGTTCCGGGCCCCAGATCCGGGCGATGACCGTGGCCCGCGGATACGCCTCGGGTAGCGAGCTCGTGGCGCATTTCGGCTTGGGCTCGGACACCAGGGTCGATCAGCTGCGCATCGACTGGCCCTCGGGGATCACGCAGGTGTTCGACCATCTGGAGGCCGGCTACGCCTATTTGATCACGGAAGCGGGCACCGTCGCACCCGCTGGCGCGGTGTCGCCACCGCCGTTGTTCCAGCCGGGGGCCGAGACCGCCGGACTGGTGCTGAACGACGCGTCCCCTCTGGCGATTCCCGACAAGGAGCAGTGGTTCATTCCATTTCGCACCGACCGGCGCGGGCCGGGCGTCGTCGTCTCGGATCTCGACGGCGATGGCGACGATGACGTTTACCTCACCGCCACGCCGGGCTCCCCCGGCCGGGTGCTTCGCCGCGCAGCGAACCGGTTGGTCGAAGAACCGGCACGCGGCGTGGCCGCGGGCGGCGTCGAGGAGGGCCCGGCGCTCTTCCTCGATGTCGATCAGAATGGCACGCGCGATCTGCTCGTCACCCGGGCGAGCGCGAACACCGTCGCCTGGCCCGATGCCTTTCGTCCGGTGATCTACGCCAACGACGGCACCGGCAACTTCACGCCGACCGACTGGCTCCCGGAGCTTTCGCTCAACGTCGGCGCCGTGACCGCGGCCGACATTGACGGAGACGGAGACCTGGACCTGTTCCTGGGCGGCCGCTCTGTGCCCGGACGTTATCCGGAGACACCACAAAGCGTGCTGCTGCGCAACGACCGCGGGCGATTCACGGACATCAGCGGCGGCTCGGCCGGTGTCGGCGCGGTCGGACTGGTCAAGAGCGCCCTCTTTTGCGACGTCGATCTGGACGGCCGCCCGGATCTCCTCTTCGCGCTGGAATGGGACACCGTGCGCTATTTTCACAACGACGGGAGCGGCCACTTCTCCGATCGGACGGCGCAAGCGGGATTCGCCTCGGGCGGACGTGGCTGGTGGAACAGCATCGTCACCGCCGACCTGAATGGCGACGGACGACCGGATTTCGTGGCCGGCAATCTGGGCCTGAACACGACCTACGAGGCTTCGGCGAAACACCCGGCCACGCTGTTCTACGGGGACTTTGCCCAGAACGGCACCAAGCTCATCGCCGAGGCCGTCTACGATGGCGACGAACTCTATCCCTTGCGCCCCCGGGCGGATCTCGCCGCCCGGCTGCCGTTCATTCCGCGGCGGTATCCGAAGAATGATGATTTCGCCCGGGCGACGATGGCCGCGGTTTTCGGAGACCAGATCGTGGCCGCCGCCGAAGTCCGGCGCGCGGACAACTTTTCTTCCGGTGCGTTTCTTAGCCAGCCGGACGGCACGTATCGGTTCAGCCCGTTGCCCCGAATCGCCCAGCTTGGCCCCATTCAGGGAATCGTCGCCACGGATTTGGATGGCGACGGGCTTGTGGATGTCTGCGCGGTGCAAAATTCGGACGCGGCGGTGCCGCGCTTCGACGGCGGACTCGGCATTTTCCTGAAGGGCAAAGGCGACGGTCGCCTCGAGGCCCTGGCGCCCGCGCGCTCCGGCGTGGTGGTGCCTGGCAATGCCCGCGCTCTGGTGCTGCTGGATGCGCACGGCAGCGGCCGGCCGGACCTGTTCATCACCCGGCATGGCGGCCCCACGCAATTGCTGACGAACCAGTCCGTCCAGCCCCGGTGGCTGACCGTGCGACTCCAGGGATCCCAGGCCAATCCCGACGCCGTCGGCGCTCGCGTGGAGCTCGTGTATGCACACCTGCCGCCGGCCCACTATCAGATCACCGTCGGCGGAGGTTGGTTCAGCCAATCCGCTCCCGGCCTCTTTGCGGCGATTCCTCCAGGTGATTCGCTCGTCGAGGCGATCGTCACCTGGCCGGATGGGCATCGTTCGCGCCATTCCTCCCCGCCGGAACAAGGGCCCTGGATCCTGCAGCGATGAACGGAGTTTCCCGCGCCAGCTTCAACCTCAACGACCGATGAACGTCTCGAAGATCGCATCCTGGCCTCGCTGGCCAACGCTGCTCTGGATCGCGGCGATCGCCGGCGCGCTCGCATTGATGATCCGGGCGGATCTCGCGCAGCTCCGATGGGTGTCCGATCTGTCGGCCCAAGGAAATCCTCCGCCGGCGCGTGACTCCGGTTCTGCCACTGGATACGTGCTCGGTGAGCGACATTTCCTGGGAAAATACGAACGGGGAGAAACCTATCGCTGGATCGCGGCGACGCAGGAACTGATCGCTTCGGGACCGTTGGGCGCACGCACCTACGACGGTGACACCGTTCCCAGCGGACGCCCGCAGCTGCTGCCGAAGTTGTATGCCACGTGGCTCGCCGCGGTGGCTTGGGGCGTCCACGTGGTGAACGGATCACCGCTGCCGATCGCCGTCGAACAAGCCGCGCTGTGGGAGCCGATCGTCGCGCACATGCTGGCGTTTGCCGTCGCCGTGGCCTTCATGGCGTGGAGGTATGGGCGCGCGAGCGCCGCCGCGACGGCGTTGGTTTTCGTGTTGCTGCCTTCCGTCTCCGGCCAGTTCTTGCCCGGTGTGCTCACGGCTCGGACCTGGGCTCTGCTCCTCGCCGGTTACGGGATGGCGCTCACCCTGCCTGTCGGTGCCGAACCAAGGAACCCGCTGACGCTGAGCGTGCGATCCGCCGTCGTGGTGAGCCTCGCGTTGTGGCTTGACCCGGCATGCGGATTTCCCGCCGTGCTGATCATCGCTGCGGCCGGCGGCGTCGCCGCGTTCACCTCCGCTGTCCATCTGCCGTTTCTTCGCTGGTCGCTGATCGGCGCCGGACTGACGTTCCTCGCCTGGCTCGTGGATCAAGCCCCCTGGTCACCGGCGGCTGGCGAGCTCAGGTATGTGCATCCGTTGTATGCGCTCGCCTGGCTCGGGCTGGGAATTGCCGGCGACGCGGTCCAACAGTTCCGCGGCACGGCGCCAAACCGACGGCGCATCGTCGTCGAGGCGCTCGGCGCGGTGGTTCTCGTGGGCACGCTCGGCTATTTTCAGGCGAAGCATGACTTCAAGGGATGGTTTTATCCCAGCGTGTGGATGCGGCGGATAACCTCGCTCGATGAGACGAGTGCCTTTGGCTCCCTTTTCGATTGGATCGGGCAATCGTCCGTGGTGGAAGCGGTGTTGCTCTCAGCGCCGGCACTCGGCGGAATCGCCGCGCTCACGCTGGTGTTCCTCCGCTCCCCGCACGGTGGCCAGGGAATGCGACGCTCGTTCGCTCCCGCGGCGGTCGTGCTCGCCGGACTGCTCGTGCTCGCATTTTTTCGCGCGCGCTGGGGTGTCGTCGCTTCGCTCGCGGCCGTGCCGGTCATCGCGCTCGTCGTTCGCGAGTCGGTGTCGTTCCGGCGCGTTGCCGCCGGCGTCATCGGCGCCTGGCTGATTGCTCTGGTCGCCTGGGGCCAGCATCTGCCGGTCACTCTCAGGCCTCCGAGTGCCCGGACCGAGCCGACGGCGGCCGACCTTGAGGCGCTGCTCTACCGGCATTTCGCCCACTGGCTCGCCTCACACACGCCCGGCCAGAAGGTATCGGTGCTGGCCCCGCCCGAGCTGTCCGATGCGATCGTGTTTCACGGTGGCGGGCACGCGCTCATGTCCACGGCTTGGGAATCGTATCCCGGTCAGCTGGCTGCCCGCCGCATCCTGAGTTCGCTGGAATCGACCGAAGCCGAAGCCGTCCTGCAGGGCCACGAGCTCACTCACCTGGTTTTGCCCTCGTGGGACAAGGTATTGCCGCTTTTCGTGCAGGTGCCGACGGAGAAGGGCCGGGACACGCTCTATGACCGGCTCAAACGATGGACCTACCCGTCCTATCTCCGTCCGATGCCCTACCGGCTTCCCTCCGCTCCGGTGTATGTGGGGCAGACCATGGCCGTCTTCAAGGTGACTCCGCCCCAGGATGAGCCGCTGATGTTGAGTCGACTGGCGGAGTATTTTGTCGAAATGGACCGCTCCGAACCGGCGGCAATGGTTGCACGTGTGCTGGCGGAAACCTACCCGGACGATCCCAATGCGACGATCGGCCGAGCCATCGTCTACGCCCAGTTAAAGCAGCCAGCCGAGTTCGAGCGCGAACTCGCGCGGCTCGTTGCCGACGCCCGAGCTGGCCGCGCCCCCTTTTCCTGGGATCGGCGGGTGCAACGCGCCATCGTGCTGGCGCTCGGCCGCCAGCGGGAGCTGGCGCGCACCGAAGTCGAAGCCTGCCTGGCCACCGCCGCGCCATCGGATCTCCTCGAGCTGACGCCGCTCCAGGCCTACCGGCTCCGGACCTTGGCGCGCCTCCACGGGCTGGCGTTCCCGGATCCCCAACTCGCCACGCTCGCCGCCGCGCTCGGGGCGGAATACCAGCCGGAGCATCCGGCCAAGGAATAATCGCGGCGTTCGCTGGCTGCGCGTGCCGGTCCGATCGTTTCGCCGCGCCGTCCGGTCCGGGCCAACCGTGTAGCGACTCGGGCCGCTCCGGTCCGCGGTTCACTCGATGTCGATAATCCCGCGCTTCACCGCGGTCACGAGCGCCTGCGTCCGGTCTGACACGCCGAGCTTGTTGAAGATATTCGCCACGTAGATCTTGATGGTCCCGACCACCAGTCCCAACTGCGTGGCAATTTCCTTGTTGCTCAGCCCCTTCGCCAGGAGTTTCAGGACCTCCATCTCGCGCGGCGACAGCCCCGCCAGCAGCCGCTCGGCAATGCGCGCCGCCACCTGCTCCGGAATGTATTGTCCGCCCGAATTCACCACGCGGATGGCTTCCAACAGCCGATCGAGCGCCATCTCCTTGACCACGAAACCGGCGGCGCCAGCCTTGATGGCCTGATACACCTCCTCGCCCCGGGCGTAGTTGCTGTAGACCAGCACCCGCACCGCGCCAAATTCCGCGCGCAGCGCGTGCAGGGTCTGCACGCCGCTCATGCCCTGCATGCGCAGATCGAGGACCACGACGTCGGGCTGATACTTGCGGTAGGCCGCGATCGCCTCCTGGCCGTCCTCCACGTCGGCGACGACCTCCATGTCCAGGGCGTCGTTGATCGCCGTCATCAGGCCCATCCGGATGGCCATGTGGTCGTCGACCAGCAGTACACGGGTCTTTCTCGTTTCGTTCATGGGTTCAATTGGCCTCCTCCGCCGCCGGTCCGTCCAACGGCACCACAATCTGCATCGCGGTTCCCTGACCCGGCTGGCTCTCGATCGCCAGCGTGCCGCCCAGTCGCTTCACCCGCGTGCGAATACCCCGCAGCCCGAGGTGGCCCGTGCGGTCCTGCAGCACCTCCCCGGGCCGGAATCCGACACCGTCGTCAGCGATCCCCAACGCCACCGCGTCCGTTCGAAACTCAAGCTGAACCGAAATCCGGCGGGCGCGCGCGTGTCGAAACGCGTTGGTGGTCGCCTCCTGCGCGATGCGCAGCAGGTTGTGGTTCACCGCGCGATCCAACGGCACCGTCGTGCCTTTGACCGCCACCTCGATCTTCATCCCATCCGCATCCACAAACGTGGTCAGGTTCCGCAACGCGTCGGCCAGATCGGTGCCCTCGAGCAGCGGGGATTCCATGTCCCACACGGCGTGCTGCACCTCCTGGCGCGCGTAGGCCACCATGTTGCGGACGACGTTCAGCCGGGAACGCATGTCGCCGCTCATCGCGGGAAGCTTGAGCGTCGTGTCGAGTTGCAGCATCGCGCCTGTCAGGCCCTGCTGCACGCTGTCGTGGATCTCGTTCGCCAGCCGATCTCGTTCGGCGAGCGTGGCGGCCTTGCGGGTCTCCTCGCCCAGCTTGGCCATCGTGGCCTCGAGCTCATGCGTGCGGTTCTTCACCAGCTCCTCCAACGCGCGGTTGCGCCGTCTTTCCAGATAGCTGGACCAGCGCATCACTCCGAGCAACGCGAGCGCCACGGCCGAGCCGAAGGCCGCATACGCCGGCCAAGTGCGGTGCCACGGAGGCAGGATCTCGAACTGGAAAGTCGACGGCACCGTGGCGTCCGCCTGCGCCGCCGCAATCCGGACCTGCAGACCATACACGCCTTCCCGCAGCCGGCGGAAGCTGAGCAGCGATCCGTCCAGCACGGTCCAGGGCTCCCGCTCGTCGAGTCGGTATTCATACACTGGCGACCGACGCCAGGCGTCCGTGCCGGAGAAGAACCGGAAGCTCAGGCTGTTCCGGGCGTAAGGCAGCCGCCCGAGCGCCCCCTCCGGGCGGCCGGTGGCGAGCAGCTCTTCGTTCTGCTGCAGATCGACCATCGACACCAGGGTGGGCTGCGGCGGCTTGGGCGGCACCGACGCCCAGGACCGTTCAATATGATAGAGCGACCGTGCCGCGACCACCCAGACATCGTTCCCCGGCAGGATGCGGACCACGGGGTAGCGATCGCTCACCAGGTCGAAGCTGGTCGCGTCCATCGCATAGCCGTTCGTTCCCGGCGCAAACCGGATCAGCCCCTCGTTGTGGGCGGCCCAAATGACGCCACTCTCATCTTTCTGCAGCCGCGCAATCCAGTAGGGCGAGCGGTTAAGCAACTGCTGGAGTTCCGGCACCTCCCGCCACGAGCCAGTTTTTTGATCGAAGAACCGGTGCGGCTCTTCTTTCAACGCGCTCAGGACGACGATGTCGTCCACCGATCCGATATTCACCCACGAGCCCTTGGTCCACGATTCGTTGGGAATCACGTCCAGCCGGAGTCGGCCGTGCTCGCGCCACAGTCGCGCCACCCCCGCCCCACCCATTTCAATCCACACCGAATCCTTCACCCGATGCACGATCGCCGGGTTCGCCGCGCCGGGAATGCGCGGAGCAGATTCGCGCCACGCGCCGTCGCGCCACTCCAGCAGCGCCATCTCGCCTCGGCCGATCAGGTAACAGTGACTCTCGTCCACCATGACGAGATGCGCGAGATCCGGCACGGAGGGGATCGGCCGCAAGGAGCCATCGGGCTCGACGGCGAACAATTCATAGCCGTTGCCGACCAGCATCTGCGTCCCCCACGCCGCCAGCGACCACGCGCCGCGCGGCGGCTGGTGGGGCGCCGGTTCGAAGCGCGTCGGTTCACCGGCCTCCCCGGCGACGGCCCGGTATAATTTGCCACCCGAAGCGACAAAGATCTGGCCGTTCCACTCCACCACGATCGGCCAGGCGATCGGCAGGCCCAGTCGCTGCCCAAACGCCGAAAGCGGGCTGCCATACAGGATCTTTTCGATGGAATCGTCGGTTTCGACCCACAGCACCCCGGGCTCGCGATTGGCCAGCGCGGCGATGTTGTGATACTGCGAGGTGGTCAGCGCCATCAGCAACTCCCCTTCGGTCGAAAACAACAGCAGGCCCTGGCCGGTAACGCTCGTCGCAATACGTCCGTCGACCAGCTTCTGCAGCGCCGAGATGTGCCCGGTGATAGTGTTGTCGCCCAACGGGAGCCAGGGGGAGGCCTCCTTCCCGTCGAACACGACCAGCCGGCCGTCGATGAAGGCGACGAGACTGCGGGTCTGATCGAGCGAAACGGCAAATTCGACCACGCTCCGGCCCAGCCCCGTATTCTCCGCCAACTCGAGCGTTCCGGCCCGGGCATTGATGGTACGCAGCGGGGCGTCGAAGGCCGAAATGTAAACCCGATCGCCGACCCGGAAGACCCGGGAAATCCGCGGCACGTCGAAGAAAAGGTTCTTTTGGAGTTGGAAATCCCAATAAACCACGCCGTTCCAACTCGCGAAATAGACGCCTCGTTCCGTGACGATCAGATCCGAGAATGTCGCGGTCGCCACCCAACCCGGCAGGTTGGAGGGCGCGAGCGGCACCGGATGCAGTCGCCCGTCGGCGCCGGTCTCGACATAGCCCCAGGAACCCCGCGCCCCATAGTAGGTGCGACCGTCGGGAGCCTGGACGACGTTCGTCATCGAGATCCGGTCCCTGCCGCCCCGCTCGGCGATGTTCAGCCAGACCGTATCATTGAGCACGGCGTAGACGGCGTCGTGGATGACCGCGACGCGACCGAACCGATCAAAGCCCAAGCGGGATCCGCGCGGCACCGGCCCGATGTCTCCAAGAGAATAGGACCTGATGAAGGGCATGCCGCGGACCGGCGCTTTGGCCGACGCCACTGCGCCCAGCATCAGCATGGCCGTCCCGCCGATGGCCGCGCAGAGCGCAACCCGGGTAATAACCGCGCACCACGTCACCAGGAGTTTGTGGCCCGCCCTAGCCGATTTCTTTCCGATCAGCGAAAGCATCTGATGCGCCTGTCAGCGCTGGACCGAACGTGAACCGCCGCGGCGCGGTGGGTAAAGCGGATTCGCCCCGACCGGCACATTTCCGCACGCGCCAGACACGCCACGCGCGTTTACCTATTACCGGGGGAATAGGCGAAGCTACCTCCAATGCCTATTTGCTCGGTTTGGACGCAGCCGTCCTGATCGTGGCCACGGTCCCCCCTGGCGCACAACAACGCCGACCGCGTCCCCGATGATCCTGCTTTATCCCTTCGCCGTTCTCGCCTCGGCTGACACGCCCGCCGGGCCGAAATGCGAACGCCGCTCCGCCGGTGTCCACCGCATCGGCCGCCGTGCGACCTCCGGCGACGCACCCGCTTCACGGTCGCCCCCCCGGTCCGCGGGCCGCCTCGCGTCATGAACGCGCCTCTCGTCCGATCTTCCCGCAAGGTGCTCGTGGCGGCGGCCATCGCCCCGCCCGAGTGTATCCGCGGAATCACCCGTCACGCCCGCGCCCATGACTGGCACCTCGTCATGGACATGTTATTCACCGGCGCCCTGCCGCGCGGCTGGAACGGCAGCGGCGTTCTCGCCCTCGGGGCGCACCAGCCGGAACTGCTGGCCCATTTGCAGGCGTCCGGCCTGCCGTGCGTGGTGCTCACCGACGGCGACCCGATCGTGGACCTGCCGCGGGTTGAACCCGATCACCGCGCGATCGGCCGGCTGGCCGCGGACCATTTTCTGGAGCGCGCGCATCGCAGCTTCGCCTGGGCGCCGTTCCTGAACGACGCGGCCAACCGCGAACGGCTCGCCGGATTTCAGGAACGGCTCGCCGAGCATGGTCGCACCTGCCGTCTCCTGCCGCCGGCCCACACGCGCATCGGCCCCTACTGGCAGGACAATTGGGACGACTACCGGCGCAACCTCGCCGCCGAACTGCTGCGGCTCCCGCGGCCGACCGCCATCTTCGCGTTCAACGACTGCACCGCCGCCAACGTCATCGACTGCTGTCAGGATGCGGCGCTCGCCGTGCCGGAGGACGTTGCCGTGCTCGGCGTCGGCAATTCCCTCGTCTGCGAGCTCTCGCCGGTGCCGCTCTCGAGCGTGGATGACGACATGACGGAACTCGGTTACCGCGCCGCCCTGCTTTTGGAAAGTGTGCTCAGTGGCGCCGGCACCGCCACGCGAACGCTCCGCATTCCGCCGCGGGGGATCGTGACCCGGCTGAGCAGCGACATGGCGGCGGTGACTGATCCGCGCGTCGCCCGCGCGCTGCACTACATCGCCGAGCACTACTCGAACCCGATGCTGACCGTCTGTCAGGTGGCCGAAGCGCTGGGGATGTCCCGGCGCAACCTGGAGCGAAGCTTTCGCGATGAGACGGGTTGCACCATCCACGAGAACATCATTGCCGTGCGGATGCGGGAGGCGTCCCGGCTGCTGCGCATGCATCCCAGCACCAAGACATCCGATGTGGCCGGCTTGGTCGGTATCAGCGGAGTCGGCACGTTCTGCCGCACGTTTCGCCGGCATTTTGGCATGAGCCCCCAGGCGCACCGCGATTGGGTGCTGCGGGCCGAGGCTGAGCCACCGGCCCGGCCCCGCCGGCCCCAGCCGGCGACCGCCGTCCGGATGAAAATCACGGCGGCCTGAGTGGCAACGCCGCCTGTCACCCGCCTGTTTTTCGACCGATGAACTTCGTCCGTCCTCTGCTCGTCGCCACTTTCCTCGCTACTGCCGCCGTCGATGGGGCGCGGGCCGCGCCCGCGAGCTTCGACTGGTTCGAGTATACCGGCCAGGAGTCGAGCGCCGATGGCGAGCGTCCGCCAGCCGGCTATCGTAATCCGATCCTCACCGGTTTCTATCCCGACCCGAGCATCTGCCAGGTGGGTCAGGACTACTACCTCATCAATTCAACCTTCGCCTACTTTCCCGGGATCCCGATCTTTCACAGCCGTGACTTGGTGAATTGGAAACAGCTCGGCCACGTGATCAATCGTCCGCAGCAACTGCCCTACGACGGACTCGGCGTGTCGCGCGGACTCTTTGCCCCCACGATCAGTCATCACGAAGGCACTTTCTACGTCGCGTGCACGATGGCGGACGCCGGCGGAAACTTCGTCGTGACCGCCTCGAACCCGGCCGGCCCGTGGTCCGATCCCACCTGGCTGCACTTCGAGGGCATCGATCCGTCGCTCTTTTTCGACGATGACGGACGTGCCTGGATGCTCAACAACGGCGCGCCCGAAGGCACCCCGCTCTACGATGGCCATCGCGCGATCTGGATTCAGGAGTTCGATCCTAGCGCGCGCAAAATGATCGGGCCGCGCATGGTCCTCGTGAACGGCGGCGTCGATATTTCACAAAAACCCGTCTGGATCGAAGGGCCCCACATCTACAAACACGGGGGCTGGTATTACCTTTGCTGCGCCGAGGGCGGAACGAGCGTGAATCACTCCCAGGTGATCTTCCGCAGCCGGAAAGTCGACGGGCCGTACGTTCCGTGGGCGCAGAATCCAATTCTCACGCAACGTGGTCTCGACGGGAAAGTGCCCGACGCGGTCACGTCGACCGGCCACGCCGATCTCGTCATCGGTCCCGACGGGCAATGGTGGTCCATTTTCCTTGGCGTACGCCCGTATGAGGGGCGGTTCTCGCCCATGGGCCGCGAGACCTTTTTGTTGCCGGTGACGTGGACCGACGACGGCTGGCCTCGCATCCTCGAGCCGGGCCGGCGCGTGCCGCTCGTGGCGCCGGCGCCCACCGGTTCGCGCCTCCACTCTGAGCCGTCGTATTTGAACGGCAATTTCACCTGGCGCGATGACTTCGACAAGGCCGGGTTGTCGCCGTTCTGGATCATGCTGCGCGCGCCGGTCGAATCCTGGTGGACGTTGGCCAAGGGTCGTCTGGCGCTCGAACCGCAGGCGGAAGCTCTCTCAGGCCGGGGCAACCCGAGCTTCCTCGCCCGGCGGGTGCAACACGCCCGATTCACCGCGTCCACCTCGGTCGCCGTGCCGAGGGAAACCGGCGTCTCGGCCGGCCTCGCCGTCTTCCAGGGCGAGCGGTTCCACTACTTTCTCGCGGTCAAACGCGACGCGGAAGGCGTCACGCTCGGGCTCGAGCAGCTCCGCGGTGGCCCGGCCGAAGTGATCCGCTCTGTCCGGATCGATGCGGCATCTGACGTGGCCCTGCGGGTCGAGGCGCACGCCGGCACGTGTTCATTCTCTTATGCGGTCCAACCGGGCTCCTGGCAGGTCCTGGCCGCCGACGCCGATGCGAAACTGCTGACCACGGAGGTCGCCGGCGGGTTCGTCGGCGCGACCGTCGGGCTGCACGCGCGAAAAGAGGGTGACGCGCGGCCGACGACGGCGCCGGCGGATTGATGCCCCGCTCCAAGCTACAGCCCTCATCCCCATAACCGATAATATCCAGCCATGAAACGTTCCCTCCTCGTTGCCGCGTTCGCATTGCTCGCGTGCACCGTAAGCCAGGCCAAGCTCACCGTCGGTTTCGCCCAAACAGGCTCCGAGAGCGTTTGGCGAGCTGCCAACTCGGAGTCCATCAAGTCGGAAGCGGAAAAGCAGGGCATCGACCTGCGTTTCGTCGATGCGCAAAGCAACGTGGACAATCAGATGAAGGCGCTCCGCAGTTTTATCGCCGACCAGGTCGACGCGATCGTACTCGCCCCGCTGGTGGTCAGCGGCTGGGAAGCCGTGCTGCAGGACGCCAAGGCCGCCGGCATTCCCGTGATCATCATGGACCGCAAGATCGTCGCGGACCCGTCACTCTACGCCACGTTCATCGGCTCAGATTTTTTCAAGGAAGGCCAGATGGCGGCGGAATGGATCCTCGCCCATGCCGATCAGAAAAGGAAAATCGTCGAGCTGCAGGGTGAGCCCGGTTCATCGGCCGCCAATGAGCGCCAGCGCGCGTTCGCCTCGACCATGGCGACGCACACGAGCGACGGTTTCCGGATCGTCGCGCGCAAGGTGGCCAATTTCCGTCGCGATCAGGGTCGCCAGGCGATGGCCGAACTCCTGACGACGCACGGTTCCGACATCGAGATCGTCTTCGCCCACAACGACGACATGGCCCTCGGCGCAATCGAGGCCATCGAGGCAGTGGGCCGCAGCCCGGGACGAGACATCATGGTCGTCTCGATCGACGCGATCAAAACGGCCGTCGAGGCGGTCGCCTCCGGCAAACTGAACTGCACGGTGGAATGCAATCCCCTCTTCGGCCCCAAGGTGATCGAAGCCGTCGTCCGACTCACGAGTGGCGGCACCGTCATGAAGGAGACGTTCAACAAAGATATCGTCATCGACGCGTCGAACGCCGCGCAACTCCTGCCCAGCCGGCAGTACTGAAGAAGCTGGCGAGGTTCCGTTCAGCAGGAGCCCCAGCGGCTTGGGCCGAATTCGGGTCCGCGGGGAAGCAACC
Organism: Opitutus terrae PB90-1; assembly: GCF_000019965.1. Taxonomy (GTDB): domain Bacteria; phylum Verrucomicrobiota; class Verrucomicrobiia; order Opitutales; family Opitutaceae; genus Opitutus; species Opitutus terrae. The sequence continues at coordinate 4,214,994 of NC_010571.1, read as the reverse complement.
CGTCAAGAATCGTCATCCAACGGACAAGAACGCCCATTCTCACCCGGCCCCGGATCGAATATCTTCGGCGCGATTCTACCCCGTAATCCCCGGCCATTTCTTCTGACCGTGTGCGCCGACGCGCATCTGCCTCGCTGGCGATGTTCCATCGCCGGAGTGCAGGGTGTGCCGTTGGCGCGACGCTCCAAATCCTCGGTCGTGGCTCGTTCGTCGGCGGACGGTCTTGACCCGTGACCGCGGCGGGCGCTCCTCTCAATTTTGTCATTTATGAAGACTCCCCTGCTTCGTTTCGCGTCGCTGCTGGCGCTCATGCCGGTGTGCTTCCTGATCGCCGCCGACGGACCTGCCGACCGGCCCGCGCCCGTGTTGACCGAATATGGACTCGTGCAGGGCGCCGCTGAACAGGACCTGACGGTCTATCGCGGCATCCCGTTTGCCGCGGCGCCGGTGAGTGAACTTCGCTGGCGCGCGCCCCACCCCGCCGCCAAATGGGACGGCGTGCGCGAGACGACGAGCTTCGCCGCCGATCCCTACCAGGGTGACGGCAAGGGAAACGTGAGCGAGGACTGCTTGTACCTGAACATTTGGACGCCTGCTAAATCCGCCCGCGAGCGGTTGCCGGTGCTCGTCTGGATTTACGGCGGCGGATTCTCGTTCGGCTCCACCTCCACGCCCGTCCACAACGGCGAGCACCTCGCGCGCAAAGGCGTCGTACTCGTTACGCTCAATTACCGCGTCGGCCCGCTTGGTTTCCTCGCCCATCCGGAACTCAGCGCCGAATCCCCGCATCACGTTTCGGGCAACTACGGGCTGCAGGACCAGATTGCCGGCCTGAAGTGGGTGAAGAAAAATATCGCGGGCTTCGGCGGCGACCCGGAGCGCGTGACGATCTTCGGCGAGTCCGCCGGCGGCATTTCCGTCTCCATGCTCTGCGCCTCGCCCGAGGCGAAGGGGCTGTTCCGCGGCGCGATTTCCCAAAGCGGTGGTTCGTTCGGACCGGTGCGGGTGACCACCTATCCCGGCGAAAACATGCGCGGCCTCGCTGACGCCGAGCAGGCCGGCGTCGCTTACATGAAGAAGGCCGGCGCGGCCTCGATCGCCGAGCTCCGCCAACTCGCGCCCGACAAGCTGCCCGCCGGTTGGGGCAGCGGCGCTGCGTGGCCGATCGTCGACGGCTGGGTGATCCCCAATGACCAATACAAGCTCTACTCCGCCGGCCGTTACAACCAGGTCGACATCCTCGTCGGCTACAACTCCGACGAGGGCCTGAGCTTCTCGCGTGAGAAGACGCCCGACGAGTTCATCGCCGGCGTGAAGGCGCGCTACGGCAAGTTCGCCGACGACCTGCTCAAGGTCTATCCCGTCGGGACCGACTCCGTCCCGAAGACCGCCCGCGACCTCATGCGCGACGCCGCCTTCGGCTGGCACACGTGGGCCTGGGCCACGTTTCAAGCGCGGGCCGGCGACTCGAAGGTCTTCTATTACTACTTCGACCAACACGCCGAGCACCCGGCGGGCTCGCCCGAGGCCGACCACGGCACGCCGCACGGCGTCGACGTGCCCTACGTTTTCCAGACGCTCGATCCCAAGAACCCGAACACGACGCCCGCCGACCTCGCGATGTCGGATCTGCTCTCGACCTACTGGACGAATTTCGCCAAACGCGGCGATCCCAACGGCGCCGGCGTCCCCGCGTGGCCACGATTCACCGATGGCGATCGCCGCGTGATGTATTTCCACAACGGTGCCACGGTTGGCCCGGTCCCCAGCGCCGATGCGCTCGCTGTGCTCGACCGCTACTTCGCCTGGCGCCGGACGCCCGAGGGCGAAGCCGCTTCGAAATGACCTCGTGGGCGGCGGCGCACGGCGCGCGCCGCCTAACCGTCAAGGAGACGCGGCGTTTCATCCTCCGACACGACCGCCCATCGTCATCGCCCCCACCCACGATTCCCTGCCGACGCCCCGTTCGCCTGCCGGCCGCAATTGCTTTCCTGCGCCTGCGCCGCGGCCGAACGTCCGACTTCCTGCTGCTTTCCCCTCCATGAAGACTCCCCTGCTCCGCCTCGCTTCGCTCCTCCTGCTCGCGCCGCTCGGTGCGTTCGCCGCGACGGCCACCATCAAGGTCGACATCGATCACGCGATCGCCCCAGTCGACCCGCGCATCTATGGCGTCTTCATGGAGCCGATCGGATTCAACCGGCCCGAGATGAAGTTCAACACGCTCTACGGACCGCTCTACGACCCGAAGTCGCCACTGGCCGACGAGCACGGCTTCCGCAAGGACATGCTCGACGCCGCCCGCGAACTGCAGCTCACGCAGATGCGCTGGCCCGGCGGCAACTTCGTCGCCGGCTACGACTGGCGCGACGGCATCGGCCCGAAGGAGCAGCGCCCGAAGCGCATGGAGCTCGCCTGGGGCGTCGTCGAGAGCAATCAGGTCGGCACCGACGAGTGGGTCCAACTCAACAAGCTGATCGGCTCCGAGAACGTCGTCTGCATCAACATGGGCACCGGCACCCTCGACGACGCGCGCTACTGGGTGGAATATTGCAACGCGCCCACCGGCACCTACTGGGCCGACAAGCGCGCCGAATACGGCCACCCCGAACCTTACGGCATCAAGTATTGGTGCCTCGGCAACGAGGTCGATGGCGCACCTTGGATCGTCGGCCACAAGAACGCCGACGACTACGTGAAGTTCGCCGTCGAGGCCGCCAAGGTCATGCGGCTTAGCTCACCCGCCACCAAGCTCGAGTTCATCGCCAACGGTCCTTCCTACTATCAGGACAACCTCGACTGGGTCGAATGGACCGCGACCGTCGTCAAAGGTCTCTACGGCATCGCCGACTATCTCTCGATGCACCGCTATTGGGATCCTTCGGATGACTATTACGTCTTCGTGGGCCAGCGCGGTCTCGACCTCGAGGAGCGCATCGAGATCGTCGCCGGCCAGATCAAGGCCGTTCACACGATCAAGCAGAAGAGGCCGATGTATGTCTCCGTCGACGAATGGGCGCCGCCCTTCCGCGGCGGGCATCTCTCGACGCTCGCGCTCGCGCAGTATTTCAACGCCTTCGTCCGCCACGCCGACGTCGTCAAGATGGCTAACTACACCCTGCTGACCTCGCTCCTCTCGCGCGACCCGAAGACCGACGCGACCTACAAGTCGCCGCTGTTCTACACGTTCAAGCTCTTCTCCACCCGCTGCCGCGGCACCGCCCTCGCCACCGCGGTCAACTGCGACACGTTCCGCACGAGCGACCACTACGACAAGATCCCCTACCTCGACGTCTCCTCCGTTTACGACGAAAAGGCGCAGCAGGTCATCATCAACGTCGTCAACCGGCACAAGGACGAGCCGATCGCGACCGACATCCGCAGCCTCACCGGCGCCTTCACCGGCACGGCGACGGTAAGCTCGGTCACGAGCGCCGACGTTTCCAACCAGCCCTACACCTACGAAGCGCGCGACGCCTATCCGCCCAAGGTCGAACATGTCGCCGCGCAAGGCCCGACCCTCCACTGGGTGTTCCCCGCACACTCGTTCACCCAGATCGTCGTCGCCGTGAACCGATAGCGCCCCCACCAGCCGAAAGCATTCTCCGTGATTCCTCCCGCGTTCGCTCTCCACCGTCGCATGAGCGGAGCCCGCATCGGCATCGGACTCGCCGCCCTGTGCGTCGTCGGCTCCGCCTTCGGCACCAATCCGCTGATCCTGGACCAGTTCACCGCGGATCCAACGGCGCGCGTCTTCGAGGGCAAGGTCTACGTTTACCCATCGCATGATATCCTCGCCACCGAGGGCCGGGGCCGGCCCGGCTGGTTCTGCATGGAGGACTATCACGTCTTCTCCTCGGTAAATCTCACCGATTGGACCGATCACGGCGTGATCCTCACGCAGACGGGCGTCGATTGGGTCAACGCTGACAGCTACAGCCTGTGGGCGCCCGACTGCATAGCTCGCGACGGCAAGTACTACTTCTATTTCCCCGCAATTCCGAAATCAGGCGAAAAGGGCTTCCGAATCGGCGTCGCGGTCGCGGACCAGCCCGCGGGGCCCTTCAGGCCGGAACCGGCGCCGATCGAAGGCGTGCGTGGGATCGATCCCTGCGTGTTCATCGATCACGACGGCACCCCTTATCTGTACTATTCCCACCGCAAGATCTTCGTCGCGAAACTGCAGGACAACATGCGCCAGCTCGCCGGTCCCGTGCAGACGATCGCGAACCTGCCGGCGAAGGGGCTGATCGAGGGGCCGTTCGTTTTCGAGCGAAACGGGATCTACTATCTCACCTATCCGCACGTGGAGAATCGGATCGAGCGGCTGGAATACGCGATCGCCGATCACCCGCTCGGTCCGTTCAAGCCCGCCGGCGTCATCCTCGACGAATCCGCCAGTGGTTGCTGGACCGTGCATCAGTCGATCATCGAGTACCGCGGCCAATGGTACTTGTTCTATCACGACCGCGATCTTTCGCCGAACTTCGACAAGGCCCGGTCGATTCGCGCCGACCGGCTGTTCTTCAACGAGGATGGCACGATCCGCAAAGTCATTCCCACGCTGCGCGGCGTGGGTCTCGTTGCCGCCGACGGCGAAATCCAGATCGACCGCACCAGCGCCACCAGTGGCGCTGCCGTCGTGGTGTCGTTCCTGAACGCCGCGAGCCCTGCCGCGGGCTGGAAACTCGCGCTGAACGACGTTGGCGCGTGGGTCCGCTTCGACCAGGTGGATTTTGCGCAAGGCGGGCAGAAGCTGATGCAGGCGCGGTCGCGGTCCGCGTCCGGCGGTACCATCGAAGTCCGGCTCGACGCGATTGACGGCCCGGTACTGGCCCGGCTCCAGATCGATCCAGGTACCGAATGGACGATGGTATCCTCGCCGGTTCACCACGTTTCCGCCGGCGTGCACGATCTGTTTGCAACCCTCGTGGGCGGCCATCCGGTCGAACTCGACTGGCTCCGGTTCGAGTGAACACCGCCGCTGGAAAGCACCCGAGATGCCGCCGACGACTCCAGCGCACGCCCCGCATATTCTTGTGAGCACCAAGAATCCAGTACGACGACCGCCCACGCTCGCACCATAGGATTCTTCGCTCCCGCATCCGCCAGCCTCTCGGTCATGAATCTTCCCTCGCTATTCCCCTTCTTTCAACTCCTGCTCGCCACCCTCGCGTGCGCCGCCGCGTCGGCCCAAGCGCCGGCGCCAGCCGCCGTCGCGTCCACGACTGCGGCGCGGCGCCCTACCGGGATCGTGATTGTCCCCTCGCTGCAGCAGCCGACGGGCGCGCGAGCGCCCGAGGAGAAGGACCTGGCGGGCTACCTGATGGTTTACTTCAAGGACCAGACGCACTCCGCGTATTTCGCGATCAGCCGCGACGGCAACACGTTCACCGACGTCAATGGCGGCGATCCGGTCTTCGATGGCGCGGAGCTCGCAGAACAGAAGGGCGTGCGCGACCCGCATATCGCTCGCGGACCCGATGGCGCGTTCTACCTCGCGATGACCGATCTGCACATTTTCGGCGATCGCGCCGGATTTCGCACCACGCGCTGGCAACGACCGGAGGAGAAGTACGGCTGGGGCAATAATCGCGCGATCGTACTCATGAAGTCGTGGGATCTGATCCACTGGACGCATTCGGATTTCCGCGTCGATCTCGCTTTCCCCGAACTCGGCGACATCGACTGCGCGTGGGCACCGGAAACCACCTACGACCCCGTCGCAGGCAAGATGATGGTGTATTTCACCATCCGTTACGGCAACAAGCACGCGAACATCTACTGGTCCTACGCCAACGACGCGTTCACCAAGTTGGAGACCACGCCGAAGATGATCCCGGGCATCGGCGGCATCGACGCTGACCTCACCCACGTCGGCGACCAGTGGCACATCTTCTTCGTGGCCGACGCGAAGATTCGCCACGGTGTCTCCGATGGCATTGTCGACGGGTACACGGTGGAGCCGCAGCGGATCGACCCCGAGACCGTGTCGACCGAGGCGCCGAACCTGTTCAAGCGGCTCGGCACCGACAGCTACGTGTTGATGTACGATGTCTACGGCGCCCGGCCCAACAATATGGGCTTCAGCGAGACCGAGGATTTCAACAGCTGGCGCCACCTCGGCCGGTTCAACGAGGGCGTGATGAAGGGCTCGAACTTCGAGCGACCGAAACACGGCGCCGTGATCCACCTCACCGCCGACGAACTACAGACCGTGGCTGCGCATTGGAAACTGGAGCTCGCGCACGAGTAACCCGCACGCCGCCTCCCTTCCCTTCGACGAATTCTCCCAATGAAGATCTCCCTCCCCTCCGCCCTCCGCTGCATCGTCTGCTCGCTCGGGCTGACGCTGACGCTCTCCGCGCAGCCATCCGGCTCGCGGCCGCCGCCGATCGACTCGCCAGTGGTGCACCCCGATCGAACGGCGACGTTCAAATTCCGCGCGCCGAATGCGCAGAAGGTCGAGCTCAGCGGACAGTTCCTGCGGAGCAGTCAGCCGCTGCAGAAAGACGAATCGGGCGTGTGGAGCATCACCGTCGGCCCGATCGAACCCAACCTGTATCCGTACAATTTCGTCGTCGACGGCCTCGGCGTGGCCGATCCGGCGAATCAGGACATCTTCCCGAACGAGCGATTCAAGGCCAGTCTCGTCGACATCCCCGGCGAGCAGCCGTCGATGTATGCCGTTCGCGACGTGCCGCACGGCGAGCTGACCACCTGCTACTATCACTCGAAGCCCCTCAACCGCACGCGGCCTCTGATCGTCTACACGCCGCCCGGCTATCGCGCCGGCACGGACAAGTACCCGGCGTTCTACCTCGTGAGCGGCACGACCGATACCGAGGAGACGTGGGTCAAGGTCGGCCGCGTCAACTTCATCCTCGACAACCTCATCGCCGCCAAGCGCGCGGTGCCGATGATCGTGGTGATGCCCTACGGCAACATGATGATGGGCATGCCGCGCCCGGATACGCCAGAGGTGGCCGGCATGTACCAGGTCTTCAACGAGGAACTGCTCGGCAACATCCTCCCCTACGTCGAGGCAAACTACCGCGTGATCGCCGATCGCGAGCACCGCGCGATCGCCGGATTCTCGCGCGGCGGCGGCCAGTCGCTGTTCACCGGTTTCAACAACCTCGATCAGTTCGCCTACATCGGTTCCTACAGCGCCTACCTCACCGCCGCGGTTTTCGACAAACACTTTCCCCGGGTTTCGGCCGATCCGGCCGCAACGAACCGGCAGCTGAAGCTCCTCTGGCTCGGCGTCGGCAAGTCCGACTTCCTCTATCCGCAGGCGATCGCGTTCATGGACCTCATGAAGGAACGCAAGCTGGAGCACCGCACGCTGATCACCGAGGGCGGCCACACGTGGATGAACGCCCGGCACTATTTGTACGAAACGCTCCAGTTGTACTTCAAATGACCCCTGAGCCGGCGTTCACCCCGCTCGCCGGGGAAGCCCGCCGGCACCGACGCCTCGCTGTGACCTCCACATCCCGCACGAAATTCGTACTGCTCATCGGGTGCCTGTTGCGCCTCGGCACCGCGCTGCACGCCGCCGCCGGCGTTGACGCAGCCGGCCAGCTGGTGCCGGTCGTATCCCAACACGAAAACGGCTTCGCTTTCGCGCGCCTCGACCGCGGCGTCCAGTTCCGCGTCGGCGACGTCACCACCAACGTCCTGCTCTACGGCCCGTCGATCGTCCGCGTGAATGCGAACCTCGGCCAGGCGCACACCACGCAGCCCAGCCTCGCGGTGGTCGCCCAACCCGCCACGGTAACCTTCACCGTGGAGGACTCGCCGGAGGCGCTCACGATCCGGACGGCAAAACTGAGCGTCATCGTCGCGAAAAAATCCGGCGCGCTGACCTTCCTCGGCTCCGACGGCCGGCTGCTCACCCGCGAACGCGCCGCCGCTCCGGACGAGATCAAGGAGGTCACGATCTCTGGCGCGCCCACGTACGAAATCAGTCGCACGTTCACGCTCGCGCCGGACGAATCGCTCTACGGTCTCGGCCAGTACAACCGGCCGTACATGGATTATCGCGGCCAGGAAGTCCTCCTCGTTCAGACAAACATCGGGATCGTCGTTCCGTTCCTGATCTCCACCCAACGCTATGGGGTCCTCTGGGACATCTACTCGAAGATGACCTTCAAGGACGACGTCTCCGGTGCCACGCTCTGGGCGGAAAGCGCGCCGGCGGGCGTCGACTACTATTTCATCGCCGGCGACACGATGGACGGCGTGATCGCCGGTTACCGCACGCTCACCGGCGCCGCGCCGATGCTTCCCAAGCAGGCGTTCGGCCTGTTCATGAGCAAGGAGCGCTATCCCACGCAGGAGCGGCTGCTCGAGGTGGCGCGCACCTTCCGCCAGGAAGGGTTCCCCCTCGATTACATCGTGCAGGATTGGCAATACTGGGGCGGCGCCGATGGCACGTGGAGCGGCATGACGTGGAACCAGGAGCGGTTCCCGGATCCCGCGGCGCTCACGAAAACGCTGCACGAGGAGCTGCGCCTGAAGCTCATGGTCTCCATCTGGCCGTCGGTCGGCAACAACACGGCCCTGGCGCGCGAGCTGGACGCGAAGGGGCTGCGCTTTGCCCCGCTGCACTGGATTTCGAAGAACGCGCGCGTCTACGACGCGTTCGGCCCCGAGGGCCGTGCGATCTACTTCAAGCACATCAAGCAAGGACTGCTCGACGTCGGCGTCGACGCACTCTGGATGGACGGCACCGAAGTCGAGGTCGGCACCGCCTGCCACGATCCCGCCGCCGTCGAGCGTGACATCAAGAACCTCGGCCGCAACGCGCTTGGCGACTTCACGCGCTACCTGAATCCCTACAGCCTCGAAACCACCCGCGGAACTTACGAGGGCCAGCGCGGAACGAGCGACCAGCGCGTCTTCACGCTCACCCGCTCCGCCTGGGCCGGCCAGCAGCGTTACGCCGCGCTGCCCTGGTCGGGCGACACGACCGCGAGTTGGGAAACGCTCCGCCATCAGATCGCCGGCGGCATCAACATCGCCTTCGCCGGCCTGCCTTACTGGACGCAGGACACCGGCGGCTTCTTCGTCAACTATCCGGACGGCGAGCGAAACCCGGAATATCAAGAGCTCTACGCCCGCTGGAACCAGTTCGCGATCTTCAACCCGATCTATCGGATCCACGGGACCAATATCGAGCGCGAGCCGTATCGCTTCAAAGCCTTCGCGCCCGCGATCTACGACTCACTTCTCTCCGCGGTCCAGCTCCGCTACGCCCTGCTGCCCTACCTCTACTCGCTCGCGTGGCAGACGACGGCGCACGACTACACGATGATGCGCGGGCTGCCGATGGATTTCCCGGACGATCCGGCGGTGCGGAAAACCGACGATGCCTTCATGTTCGGTCCCGCGTTTCTCGTGCATCCGATCACGCACGCGATGTATCACGTCAGCGCGCCGCCCGCCGCCACGATTCCGGCCGAGGCGCTCCGCACGCCCGACGACCAGCCGGGGCTCGCCGTGCAGTATTTCGCCGGCGTTGATTTTGGCCGCGCCGTCAGCACGAGCGTCGATGAAAAGGTCGAGCACGCCTGGCCCGGTCCGCCGCTTGCCAATCCGCCGTCCGGTCTCGACGACTTCGACAACTTCTCCGCGCGCTGGACCGGCACCGTGACCGCGCCCGAGGCTGGCGACTACGAATTCGGCGTCGAATACGACGACGGCGCGCGCCTTTACCTCGACGGCAAACTGCTCGTCGATGACTGGAGCTACGGCGCCAAGCGCTACCGCAGCGCTCGCCTCACCCTCGCGGCCGGTCAGCAGGTCGCCGTGAAGGCGGAGTTTCACCAGGGCGGACAGGAGCGCTACTTCCGGCTCGGCTGGCGCACGCCGAGCGAGAGTCGCGCCCTCGCCGCAGCCAGGAAGGAACTCGACAACACAATGTCGACCTATCTGCCCGCTGGCGCAGCGTGGTATGACTTCTGGACCAACGAGCGCTTCGCGGGTGGCGCCACGGTCACGAAGGCCTGTCCGCTCGACACGTTCCCGGTTTACGTTCGCGCCGGCTCGATCGTGCCGATGGGCCCGGCCGATCTGCAATATGCGACCGAGCGGCCTGACGCGCCCTACACGATCCGCATTTATCCCGGCGCGAACGCGACCTTCACGCTCTACGAGGACGACAACGAAACCTATGCCTACGAGCGCGGTGAGCGCGCGACCTACGAGCTCACCTGGGACGATGCCGCCCAGACGCTCCATCTCGGCGGTCGCCAGGGTTCGTTCCCCGGTCTGGTCGCGCAACGCCAACTCGAGCTCGTTCTCATCGGAGCGAAAACCCCGTCTGCTCCGACGATCATCACCTACACCGGCCACCCGATGGCCGTTAGCCTCGCCTTCAATGAAAGCCTCCTCGCTCAATAAATCCTTCTTCGTCGCCGCGCTCGCCTGCGCGGGGTTCTTCCTCGCAGCAGTCGAGCCCCTGGCCGCAACGACCCCGCAAATTCTCACGCCGCCCGCGCCAGCGACGCCGCGGATCAACGGCGCGAGCGTGTTCGGCGTCCGGCCCGGCGCGCCGTTTCTCTACGCCATTCCCGCGACCGGCCAGCGGCCGATGACGTTCGCCGTCGATGGCCTGCCCGACGGGCTCACGCTGGATTCCGCCACCGGCCGGATCACCGGCGCGCTGGCAAAAGCCGGCGAGCACCTCGTCACGCTGCGGGCAAAGAACGCGCTCGGGGAAGCGGAGAGAAAATTCCGGATCGTCGTCGGCGACCGGATCGCGCTCACGCCGCCGATGGGCTGGAGCAGCTGGAATTGCTGGGGCGATGCCGTTAGTCAGGAGCTCGTGCTCAGCTCCGCTCGCGCGATGGCGGAGAAAGGCCTGCGCAACCACGGCTGGACCTACATCAATATCGACGACGGCTGGCAGGGGAAGCGCGGCGGTGAGTTCAACGGTCTTCAGCCCAACAAGAAGTTTCCCGACATGAAGGCGCTTGGCGACGAGATCCATGCGCTCGGGCTCAAGTTCGGCGTTTACTCGAGTCCGTGGCGCGGCACCTATGCGGGCTATCCTGGCGGATCCTCGGACAATGCGGATGGCACCTACGAATGGGTGGAGTCCGGCAACGTGAACGAGTTCTTCAAGCTCAACAAGGACCCGAACGCGGCCGACGCGAAACCCAACTGGGTCAACTGGACGTTTGGCGCGCATTCCTTCGCCACGTCGGATGCCCGACAGTGGGCGCAGTGGGGCGTCGATTACCTGAAATACGATTGGTTTCCAAACGACGTGCCACACGTCCAGGAGATGACGGACGCCCTGCGCGCCACCGGACGCGACATCGTTTTCAGCCTCTCGAACACCGGGCTCTACGACAGCGCTCCGGACTACGTGCGGCTCGCTCAGCTCTGGCGCACAACCGGTGACATTGTCGACACCTGGGACAGCGTCAGCCGCAACGGTTTCTCCCAGGACCGCTGGGCCGCCTACACCGGCCCCGGCCACTGGAGCGATCCTGACATGCTCGTGCTCGGAAAGGTCGGCTGGGGCCCGAACCTCCACCCGACGCGCCTGACGCCCGACGAACAGTATTCCCACATGAGCCTGTGGTGTCTCCTCTCGGCGCCGCTCCTGCTCGGCTGCGACCTCGCGCAGATCGACGACTTCACGCTCAGCCTGCTCACCAATGACGAGGTGCTCGCGATCAACCAGGACGCACTCGGCAAGCAGGCCACGCAGTTCAGCAACGTCGACGGCAAGGTCGTCTACGCCAAGACGCTCGAGGACGGCTCGTTCGCCGTCGGGCTGTTCAACCGCGGCGAGGCCGAGACCACCGTCACCGTAAAATGGGGACCGTGGGGCAATCTCCCGACCCCGCACGTCGGCACGACCTTCCGCGTGCGCGATCTCTGGCGGCAGCAGGACCGCGGCGACTTCAAGGACCAGTTCGAAACCAAGGTCGCGCCGCACGGGGTCGTCCTCGTCCGACTGATCCCCACCCCCTAGCGCCGCTTCGCGCGCTCCATCCCGTCAGCGATGTTTCTTTTCAAATCACACCAACGATGAAATCGACCTCGATCACCTCGTGCCTCGCCCGAGCGAGCCGGCTGTTCGCCGCACTGCTGCTCTCCGCGTCGGCGACCTTTGCCGCCGACGAGACTTGCCCCACCTGCGCCGGCCAGGTCGCCGTGAGCGGCGACTTCACGCATCGCAAGGATCCACCCTTCCCTCGGATTGAAGGTGCGGGAGCCAACGCTGACGCCTACCTCGAGGATGTCCACGGCCGGCAGTTCACCGTTACGATTTCCAATCTGCCCGCCGGCCGCTACACGATCGAGATCGGCGCCGCCGAGATGACCGCCGGTGCCGCAGGTGAGCGGATCTTCACCGTTCGCGCCGGCGACCAGGTGCTCGCGCAGGAGTTCGATCTCTTCGCCGCCGCCGGCGGCGCGCGCAAGGTCGCCAAGATTCGCGGCACGATCGAGAAATCCGACGACGCGCTACGCGGTCCGTTGCAGCTCGTCTTCACGGCCAGCAAGGGCGACGCGAAGTTCAACACGGTGACGATCACCGATCGCGCCGGCGGTGAGGCGGTGGCGTTCGCCGCCAACGAACTCGCCGATGCCTTCGGCGCGGCCGCGCTGGTTCCACCCACGGTCGCCGAGCCGGCGATCTGGCGCGATTCGTCGAAGCCGCTGCGCGTCCGCGCCGATGACCTGATCCGGCGGATGTCGCTCGCCGAAAAGGTCTCGCAGCTGAAAAACGCGGCCCCCGGCATCCCGCGGCTCGGCCTGCCCGCTTACGACTACTGGAACGAGGCGGCACACGGTATTGCGAACAACGGCATCGCCACGGTTTTCCCCCAGGCGATCGGCGCCGCTGCGGCGTGGAATCCGGCGCTCCTCCACCAGGAGGGCACCGTCATCGGCATCGAGGGCCGCGCGAAGTTCAACGACTACGCCAACCGCCACAACGGCGATTCGAAATGGTGGACCGGCCTCACCTACTGGGCGCCGAACATCAACCTGTTTCGCGATCCGCGCTGGGGCCGCGGCCAGGAGACCTACGGCGAAGATCCGTTCCTCACCGCCGAGATCGGCATCGAGTTCGTCAAGGGCGTCCAAGGTGACGATCCCCGCTACATGCTCGCGATGGCCTGCGCGAAGCACTACGCGGTGCACAGCGGGCCTGAGCGCACCCGGCATTCCTTCAACGCCGAGATTCCCGAGCGCGATCTGTTCGACACGTATCTGCCGCATTTCGAGCGCGTCGTCCGCGAGGGCAAAGTCGCCGGCGTGATGAGCGCCTACAACGCCGTCAACGGCGTGCCCGCCAGCGCGAACTCGTTCCTCCTGACCGAGCTGCTGCGCAAGCGCTGGGGCTTCGAGGGCTACGTCCCATCGGACTGCGACGCGATTCGCGACATCTACGGCGAAAAGCAGCACCATTACGTGAAGACCGCCGAGGAGGCCGCCGCACTCGCGGTGAAGGCCGGCTGCAATCTCTGCTGCGGCGGCGACTACAACGCGCTCGTTCGCGCCGTGCAGCAAGGCCTCGTCACCGAGAAAGACCTCGATGGGGCGCTCTATCACACGTTGTGGACGCGTTTCCGGCTCGGGCTCTTCGACCCTGCCGAACAGGTTCCGTTCTCGGGCTACACGCTCAAGGACAACGATCTTCCGGCGCACAGCCAGGTTGCCCTGGAGCTCGCGCGGCAAGCGATTGTGCTGCTCAAAAACGACGGCACGCTTCCGCTGGATCGCACCAAGCTGAAACAGATCGCCGTCATCGGTCCCAACGCCGCGTCGAAGTCGATGCTCGAGGGCAACTATCACGGCTCCGCCTCGCGATCGATCTCGATCCTGGACGACATCCGGAACCTCGTGGGCTCGGAAATCAAGATCACCCACGCCATGGGCAGCCCGGTGACGACCAAGCCCGGCACCGCCCCGTGGAGCGGCCAGGACAACACCACCGATCGCCCCGTCGCCGAGCTCAAAGCCGAAGCGCTCAAACTCGCCGCCGAGGCCGACGCGATCATCTACGTGGGCGGAATCACGCCGGCGCAGGAGGGCGAGAGCTTCGACCGCGAGTCGATTGAGTTGCCATCGGAGCAGGAAGATCTCATCCGCGCGCTCCACGCCACGGGCAAGCCGGTCGTGATGGTCAACTGCAGCGGCTCGGCCATGGCGCTGACCTGGCAGGACGAAAATCTCCCCGCGATTGTCCAAGCGTGGTATCCCGGACAGGAAGGCGGCCGCGCCGTCGCCGAGGTGCTGTTCGGCGAAACCAATCCCTCGGGCCACCTGCCCATCACGTTCTATCGCTCCACGGCGGATCTGCCGGATTTCAGCGACTACTCGATGAAGAATCGGACCTACCGCTATTTCACCGGCAGGCCGCTCTACGCGTTTGGCCACGGGCTCAGCTACTCGACCTTCGAGTATGCGAACCTCCGCGTCGCGCCGGCGGCCAACGGCGCGCTCACGGTCACGCTCGACCTCACCAACTCAGGCAAGCGGGATGGTGACGACGTCGTGCAGCTCTACGCCACCCCGCCCGCTTCGTCACAGCCGCAGGAACTCCGCGCGCTCTGCGGTTTCCGTCGCACGCACGTGAAAGCCGGCGAGACGCGGACGGTGACCGTCACCGTGCCGGCGGTCGCGCTGCGTCGCTGGGACATCGCGAAGAAGGACTACGCGATTCCGTCCGGAGACTGGACCATCGCTGCAGGCGCCTCCTCCGCCGACCTGCGCCAGAAGGCCACCATCAAGCTCTGAGCTCCGTCCGGCCGAACTCCGCCGCCTTCGCCATGAAAACATTCCGCCTGCTCGCCGCCATCTGGTTGTTGCCCGCCTGCGGATTCGCCCAAACCGCTCCCGCGCCCTACCAACCGAGCTTCGAATCGCTGGAGCGCGCCAACCCCGCACCCGAGTGGTTCAAGGACGCCAAATTCGGCATCTACTTCCACTGGGGCGTCTACTCCGTCCCCGCCTTCGGCAACGAGTGGTATCCGCGCACGATGTATCTCGACGGCACCGCCGAGCACCGGCACCACGTCGAACGCTACGGTGATCCGCGCGAGTGGCCCTACCACAACTTCATCGTCGGCGCGCGCGACAAGGAGGGTCGGTTCGTGCAGTTCGCGCCCAAGCTGAAATCCGCGGGCGGCCACTTCGATCCCGCGGAGTGGGCGCAGCTGTTTGCCGATGCCGGCGCGAAATTCGCCGGCCCGGTGGCAGAGCACCACGACGGGTTCTCGATGTGGGCCAGCAAGGTGAATCCGTGGAACGCAAAGGATCAGGGCCCGAAGCTCGACCTCGTCGGGCTGTTCACGGAGGCGATTCGCGCGCGCGGGCTGAGAACCGTCCTGTCCATGCACCACGCCTACAACATCACGGGCTTTTACGAAGGCGTGCCGCCGCAGCAGGATCCAAAATTACAGATCCTCTACGGCCAGCAAGGCAAGGAGCGGAACGAGGCGCTGTGGCTGGCGAAGCACAAGGAAATCATCGACGGCTACCGACCGGACATCATCTGGCAGGACTTCAACCTCCACAAGATCTCGCCGTCCGTCCTGCTCGAGTTCCTCGCCTACTACTACAACCAGGCCGCCGGATGGAAGAAGGAGGTCGTCGCCACCTACAAGGATGGTCTGAATCCGCGCTGCGCCGTGCTCGACTACGAACGCGGCGGCCCGGCCGACACCGTGGAGAAGTATTGGCTGACCGACGACGCCATCAGTTCTTCGAGTTGGTCCTACACGGAGGGCATCAGCTACTATTCCACGAAGCAGATCCTGCACGGATTCATCGATCGCATCAGCAAGAACGGCAATCTCCTGCTCAACGTCTCACCTCGCGCCGACGGCACGATCCCGCAGGAGCAGAAAAACCTGCTGCTCACCATGGGGGGCTGGTTGAAAAAATATGGCGAGGCGGTCTACGCCACGCGCGCGTGGGACCTCTACGGCGAGGGCCCCACCAAGATGGGCGCCGCGCACGGCGTGATGGGCCCGCCAAGGGAAGGCACTGCGCAGGATGTCCGCTACACTCGGGCGAAGGACAACTCCACGCTCTACGCGATTCTGCTCGGCTGGCCGGACGGCCAGTCGGAGTTCGTCCTGCGCGCATTGTCTTCGGAACGCATCGACGGTCGCCGGCTGAAGTCGGTCGCCCTCATCAACGGTCGCGCCGGCGCCTACCTGCCGCTGGAGCACACACAGGACGCGCAGGGCTTGCGCGTCCGCCTGCCGGCCCGGCCGTTCGACGAACTGGCCTACGTGCTCAAGCTCGATTTCGCCGGCGGCATTCCGGCCTTCGACAACTTTGCCGCGTTCGAAGGCGCGGAGTTTTATCACCTCGTGCCTGGCTCCGACTCCGGCGATCTGGTCCTCGGCGCCGACCTCACACTCACCACCGCGCGAAAGGCGCCCGCGAACCAGTGGAAAGTCGAGCATCTCGGCAAAGGGGTGCACCGGCTCCTCAACCGCGAAGATCCGCGCACGGCTCTCGCTTGGGATGGCACGCGTCGGATCTTCGTGCGCGTGGCTGTCACCGGCGCGGACACTCAGCTTTGGAAAATCGCCCGTGCGCCCGGCGGGCTGGTCACGCTCGCCAACGTGTCGGATCCCACCGCCCGGCTCTCCCTCTCGGCCGCTCCGGCCGCTGGCATCGGTGCCGCGCTCGCGCCTGCCGCTGATCCGCTGCTCGCGCGCTGGCAGCTCCGCGAGGTCTGCGACACGCCCCAGCAAGCGTTCAAGCCCCATGCCCTCCCCGGCGTGGTCGAAGCCGAGGACTTCGACGTCGGCTGCCCTGGCGACGCCTATCGCGACCGCGATGAGATCAATGAAGGCGGACAGTATCGGCCGGACCAAGGCGTCGACCTCGGCGAATGCAGCGCCGGCGGCTACACCCTTGGCTGGACCCACGCCGGCGAATGGACCGCGTATACCGTGACCGTTGACGCCTCCGCTTCCTACGGCGTTTCGTTTCACGTCGCCACCGGCAATCCCGGAGCAAAATTCCATCTCGAGTCCGACGGGGTCGACCTGACCGGCACCATCGACGTGCCCAACACCAAGGGGTTTCAGAATTGGACTAATGTTAAGCACACCATCCACCTCGACGCGGGCCAGCACGTGCTGAAGGTCGTCATCGATGGCGACTACGTGAACCTGGACAAAATGGACTTCGAGAAATCCGAATGACACCGCATCTCTCCTCTTTGCCCCGCCGGCGCTGCTTCGACGGCCTGGCTCACCAGCGCGCGCCGGCGCGCGCGCTGATTTCGTTCGTCGCGTTCGCCACGGCGCTCGTGGCGTCCGCGCCCGCCGCCGAGCAAGCGATCAGCTCGCCGGACGGGAAGATCGTGGTCGCCGTGAGCGACACCGACGGTCTCCGTTATCGCGTCTCGCTCGACGGCGCGCCGGTGCTCGTCGATTCCGCTCTCGGGCTCGATTTCGAGGGCGGGTTCTCACTCGGTCGCGCCACTACGATCATCCGCGCGGACCGGACCGAACATGACGGCACGTGGGAGAATCCGTTCGGTCAACGCCGCACCGTCCGCGACCGCTATCACGAGCTGACGCTGGAGTTGAAGGAAAACGCCAATTCGCCCGGCCGGTTAAACCTGATCGTCCGCGCTTACGACGAGGGCGTGGCGTTGCGCTACGAACTCCCCGTGCAGCCGGGGTTGGAGAGCTACGTCGTCACGAACGAGCGGACGGAGTTTCTGTTTCCCGCCGACCTCACGTGCTGGGCGGGCGACTATTCCGAGTGTGCGGAAAACCAGTATCCCGAGAAACGTCTCACCCAGCTGAGCGCGAACGTAGCCAAGCCGCACGTGCTGCCCCTGCTTGTGCAGCTGCCCAACGGCTACGCCGCCATCGCGGAATCCGATCTGCTCGACTGGGCCGGAATGTTCGTGACCGCCGCCGGCCCGCAGGGCGACGGCAAGCCGCGGCCGGGAGTGAAAACCACGCTCGCCGCGCGCAAGGACTGGCACGCGCTCGTCGTCGGCCGCGAACGCCGGCTCAGCCCGTGGCGCGTCGTGCAGCTCGCTCGCACCGCCAAGGATCTGATCGCGAGCGACCTCATCGCCACGCTGGCGACACCCTCGCAGCTCACCGACACCTCGTGGATCAAACCCGGCATCACCGCGTGGGATGTGTGGTGGACGGGAATCAATCCGACCCAGCCGGGATTCACCGGCCTCAACTCTCGCGGCGACACGCGCTCGCACAAGGAGTATATCGATTTCGCCGCGGAGATGGGCTTCCCCTACCAGCTGATCGATTGGTTCTGGTATGAGCCGATGAACAACCCGAAGGCCGACCTGACCAAGCCCGCGGCGCACGTCGACATTCCGGGACTCGTGGCCTACGCCCGCGAGCGGAACGTTCGTCTTCTCCTCTGGCTGGATTCACATGACGTCGAGCGGCAGGGGTTCGACAAGGTCTTCGCGCAGATCGCGGCGTGGGGCTTCGCCGGCGTGAAGATCGATTTCATGAACCACGACGGCCAGGAAACGGTGAAATGGTATGCCGATGTCCTTGCCGCCGCCGCGCGCTACAAGCTGATGGTCGATCTGCACGGCGCCTACAAGCCGACCGGGCTCGCACGCACCTGGCCGAACTACATCACGCAGGAGGGCGTGCTCGGCAACGAATACAACAAGATCCCTTGGAAGCCGGGCGCGTGCTCCACGCTCCACACGATCACGCTACCGTTCACCCGCGGCTTGCTCGGCCCGATGGATTTCACGCCCGGTGGATTCCTGAATCGCACGCCGGCCGAATTCAAGATCACGCAGCCCGCCGAGGTCATCGGCACGCGCGCCCGCCAGCTCGCGATGACCGTGGTGTATTTCAGTCCGCTGCTCGTCCTCTGCGACAGCCCCGAGAACTATCGCGGCCAACCCGGCGTCGAGTTCTTCCGCGGGCTGCCCACCGTTTGGGACGATACCGTTGTGCTCTCGGCCACGGTCGCGCAGCACCTCGTGATCGCCCGCCGCTCGGGCGACCGCTGGTATCTCGCCGCGATGAACGGCGACGCGCCGCTCACGGTCAACGTGCCACTCGACTTTCTCGGTAAGGGCGAGTGGAAGCTCCGCGCCTTCGCCGACACACCGGAATCCGCCACCACGCCGACGTCGATCGCGGAAACCACGACGGTGGTTCGCGCCGGCGCTCCGCTCACCCTCACCCTCGCGCCAGCCGGCGGCTATGCCGCCGAACTGTCGCAGCTGCCGTGACCGGCCTCTCCGCTTTTCCCGCTAATAATCAGGGATCCTGCAATAAACTCATGACCACCCCTACCATGTTCAGAAAAATGACCCTAACGGCCGTCCTGGCCTCCGTGCTCGCCCTCGCAGCCTCCGCCTTCGCGCAGGACGGCACGATCTATCCGCTCGAGGCGCAGCCCGAGCCCGGTGCGATTCCGCTCGGCACCGGCGACGTCAAAGACCAACCCGCGCCCGAGAGCTGGTTCCGTCAGTGGGGCGAGCCGATGGTGCGCAACGTCTCCACCGCCACGCTCACCCCGTTCCTGCCGGATCCGGCGAAGGCCAACGGCACCGCGGTCATCGTCGCGCCCGGCGGCGGGTTCCGCTGGTTGTCGATCAACAACGAGGGCTGGAAAATCGCCAAGGCGCTGAACGAGCAGGGCGTCGCCGCCTTCGTGCTCAAATACCGGCTACAGCCGACCCCGCCGACCCTCGAGGGCCTGAAGCAATCGATGGACCGGATGTTCGCCACCGTCACTCCGGCCGCGGGCGGTGATACTCCGCCTCCGCCGCGTCCGCCGGCGTGGGATCTCTCCAATCAGCTCGCCGATGCCGAAGCGGCCTACGCGCTGATCCTGAAGAACGCCGACAAATGGCACGTCAACCCCAGCCGGATCGGCATGATGGGCTTCTCGGCGGGCGCCGGTCTCACGATGCATTGCACGCTGCACTCGGAGAAGATGAAGCTGGCCTTCATCGCCCCGATCTACGGCGGCATGGCCGCGGTCGAGGTGCCGAAGGATGCCCCGCCGCTGTTCACCGCCATCGCGGCCAACGACTTCCTTTTCAAGGGCCAGTTCGGGCTGATCAAGTCGTGGTTCGACGCCGGCAAGCCGGTCGAGTTTCACCTCTATCAGGACGGCGGCCACGGCTTCGGCATGGGCTATCCCGGCCACCCCACCTACTGGTGGTTCGAGGTCTTCACACACTGGCTCGACGTGAACGGCTTCCTGGCCGCCAAGCCCGCCAAGTAGCATCCGCTACCGTCGCCACGCTCGAGCGTTCTTCTCCGGGGACGAGGCCAACCCCCTCGTCCCCGGAACAGTCATGGCCCACCTCATCCGCTATCGCCGGCTATCGTTGCTCTGCGCCGTCTGCCTGACGCTCTGGCATCCGCTTCGCTCGAGCGCGACCGAGTCGGCGGAAGGCTCCCCGCCCGACGCCGCGCTCGGGCCGCGACAGCGGCTTCTCGTGCTCACCGACATCGAAGCCGATCCGGATGATTCCCAGTCGCTCGTCCGTCTGCTGCTCTACTCGAACCAGATCGACTTCGAAGGGCTGGTCGCCACCACGTCCGTGCACCAGCGGGACGCCGTGCATCCGGAGTCGATCCGCCGCATCCTCGCGGCCTACGGTCGCGTGCGCGACCAGCTGTTGCGGCACGAACCCGGCTACCCTGCGGTGGAGCACCTGCAATCGCTCGTGTCCACCGGTCAGCCGCAGGCCGGACTCGGCGCCGTCGGACCGGGGAAGGATTCGCCGGGCTCCAACGCGATCATCGCTGCGTTGCGCTCACTGGATCCTCGGCCGCTGTGGATCAGCGTGTGGGGTGGCGTGAACACGCTCGCCCAGGCGCTGCACACGATTCGGGCAACCGCGTCGCCGGAGGAAGCCCGCCGACTCATTGCCAAACTCCGCGTCTACACCATTTCCGATCAGGACAACGCCGGCCACTGGATCCGGCGCGAGTTCCCCGACCTGTTCTACATCGTGAGCCCGGGCGGTTATGGCGCCAGCATCTGGATCGCGATCACGGCCCCGATCGAAGGGATCGACAACACCACGATCAGCAATCCCTGGCTGCGCCAACACATCCAGCAGAGCCATGGCCCGCTCGGGGCGGCGTATCCGGATGTCGCGTATGGTATGGAGGGCGACACGCCGTCGTTCCTCCCGCTCATCCCCAACGGACTCAGCGTCCCCGACCATCCCGAATGGGGCAGCTGGGGCGGCCGCTACGAGCTCAAGATCCCCGACCCGGCCACGCTCGATCTCGGCGGTTTCATCGGCATTCCCTACGAGCCGGAGACCCGGCCAATCTGGACCAACGCCATTGACGCCTACACCCCGTCGATGCCGCAGGAGTTCCAGCGCGCAACGGTGCCGTCGATGCGCACCTTCCGGGACGCCCGCGTCACGCTTTGGCGCTGGCGCGACGAGTTCCAGCGCGACTTCGCCGCCCGCATGGATTGGACGACCAAGCCCTACGCGGAGGCGAATCACCCGCCCGTGCCGCGCCTGGCTCATCCGGATCACTTCACGGTGCACTCCGGCGACATCTTCAACCTCAGCGCCCTCGGCACCACCGATCCCGACGGCGACAGTCTCAGCTATCTCTGGTTTCACTATCCGGAGGTCGGCGGCTGGACCGAGGAGATCAAACCCGATGTCCGCGCCCCCAATATCTATTGGGTGCCTTTCAAGGCGCCCACAGTCACCGAGCCCCGCGACGCTCATTTCATCCTCAAGGTCACCGACAAGGGCTCGCCACCTCTCACCCGCTATCGTCGCGTCATCGTAACCATTCTGCCCGTCTCACCATGATCTCTCACCAAAAAACGCGATCCATCGCCGCGATCCACTTCGCCTCACCGCTCGGTGCAGGTCAGTCCCCCACCGGGCAGTCGCGCGTGCGAGCCGGCTGGCGCCAACGTGGAGTTCGACTCCTCGCCGCGGGCGTCGCGTCGCTTTTGGCCGGCTCGAGCCTGCTTGCCGAACCCAGCAGCGCCGCCGCGCGAGTCACACCGGAAACGCCGGCGGAGATCTTGCCGCTGGCCTCCGTGCGGCTGCTCGAGGGCGGTCCGTTCTTCACCGCCGTAAAGGCTAACCGCACCTACCTGCTCGCGCTCGATGCCGATCGACTGCTCGCGCCGTTCCGCCGCGAGGCGGGACTGCCCGCACTGGCCCAGCCCTACGGCAACTGGGAAAGCGGCGGGCTCGACGGTCACACCGCCGGCCACTACCTCTCCGCGCTGGCGCACATGATCGCCGCCGGCCACGACACGCCCGAGGGCGAACTGCGCCGGCGGCTCGATCACATGGTCGCGGAGCTGAAGGCCTGCCAGGACGCCAACGGCAACGGCTACGTCGGCGGCGTGCCGGGCAGTCACGAACTCTGGCAACGCGTCGCCGCCGGCGATGTCACTGCCGTCAACCGCAAGTGGGTGCCGTGGTATAACCTGCACAAAACGTTCGCCGGTTTGCGCGACGCGTGGCTCCAAACCGGAAACACCACGGCGCGCGACGTCCTGGTTCGGCTCGGCGATTGGTGTGTCGCGCTCACTTCGCCGCTCACCGACGAGCAGATGCAGCGGATGCTTGCCCAGGAGCACGGCGGCATGAACGAGGTGCTGGCCGACATCTACGCGATCACCGGCGACAAGAAATACCTGACCGCGGCCGAGCGTTTCAATCATCACGCGGTCCTCGATCCGCTGGAACAGCACCGGGATGAACTCACCGGCAAGCACGCCAACACGCAGATTCCGAAAGTCGTCGGACTCGAGCGGATCGCCACGCTGACCGGCGACAAGGCCGCCGATTCCGGCGCGCGGTTTTTCTGGGAGACGGTCACGCAGCACCGCTCGGTCGCATTTGGCGGCAACAGCGTCTCCGAGCATTTCAACGATCCGCACAATTTCCATGCGCTGCTGGTCCACCGCGAAGGGCCGGAGACGTGCAACACCTACAACATGCTGCGGCTCACCGAGGGCCTTTTCGCCTCCGCTCCCGAGGCCGCCTATGCGGACTATTACGAGCGCGCGCTGTTCAACCACATTCTCGCGTCCATCAACCCGGATCATCCCGGCTACGTCTACTTCACGCCGATCCGGCCCAATCACTACCGCGTCTACTCTCAGCCCGACCAGGGCTTCTGGTGCTGCGTCGGCACGGGCATGGAGAATCCCGGCAAATACGGCGAGTTCATCTACGCGCGTGCGCACGACGGCGTTTTCGTGAACCTGTTTATCGCGTCTGAGCTGACAGTCGCGCCGCTCGGCCTGACACTGCGGCAGCAGACCGCGTTTCCCGACGACGAGCGCTCGCAGCTCACGCTGAAGCTCGCGCAACCGCAGACGTTCACCCTCCACGTGCGCCAGCCAGGCTGGGTCGCAGCGGGCACCTTCACACTCACCGTCAACGGCGAACCGGTCGCCGTCACGTCGGCACCGTCGTCCTATGTCACGATCCACCGTGAGTGGCGCGACGGCGACCGCGTCGAGATCCGGTTCCCGATGCACACGTCCATCGAAGGTCTGCCCGATGGCTCCCCCTGGTATGCGATCTTGCGCGGCCCGATCGTGCTCGCGCATCCGGCCGGCACCTGGGAGTTGAAGGGCTTGCGCGCCGACGATTCGCGAATGGCGCACGTCGCCTCCGGACCGGAAGTGCCGCTCGATCAGGCGCCGGTGCTGCTGGCCGATGCCAAGGCCATCCCGGCGCGCGTCGTCGCCGACCGCGCCGCCGGACCGATGCAGTTCCGGCTCGTCGATATTGTCGAACCGCCCGCAAAAGACGGCCTGACGCTGATTCCCTTTTTCCGGCTGCACGATGCGCGCTACCAGATGTATTGGGAAACGACCACGCGCGACGGACTCGCTGAACGAAAGGCGCGGATCGCCGCCGCCGAGCGCGCCCGCGCCGCCCGCGAAGCGGCCACGATCGACCAACTCTCCCCCGGCGAGCAACAACCGGAGGTCGAACACGACTACCGCGGCGAAGACACGGAAAGCGGACTCTACAACGGCCGCCACTGGCGCCACGGCCGCGACTTCCGCTACACGCTCAATCCGCACGGCGAGAAATCCGTGGTTCTGTCCGTCACCTACTCCGGCAACGATTCGGGGCGGCAGTTCGATATCTTCGCGAACGACACGCTGGTCGCGACCCAGGATCTCACCGCCGAACAACCGGGTGAATTCATCGAAAAACGCTACCCGATTCCCACCGCCGCACTGGCCGCGGCGCCCGACGGCCGCCTGACGGTTCGCTTCGTCGCCAAAAAAGTGCTCGCCGGCGGCGTGTTCGACGTGCGGCTCCTGCGCGCCGACGGCCTCCCGCCGATCGCCCATTAGTTCGCCTCGCGACCAAGGCCTCGCCTCCGGCCCGGGCGGTGACGAGCGCGTCCGCCATCCTCCCGGGCACAGCGACCTCTTCGCCAACCGTCCCGTGCGCCTTTCTCTCGTTCTGCTCTTCTCGTTCGCTTTCGCACTCGTCGCGCCGGCGCGCACGCTTTCGATTCTAGAGGCGCCGGGTCTTGGCGCACCTGCCCGGCATGGCATCGCCAAGTTCGAGGCTGCGGTTCGCGCGCACGGGTGGCAGGTCGAGCAGATTTCTGGCATCGAGCGCGCCAGCGGCGACGGAATCGTCTGCGTGGGTCTCGGTGCCACCCTTGCGGCCTGGCCGTCGGTTCCGAAGCTCGCGTCGCCTCTCGACCAGCCGGAAGCGCTTGCCGTGAAGAAATTCGCGATCGGGTCCACGCCCGCCGCCCTGTTTGCCGGCGCCGACGATCGCGGGGTGATGTATGCCTTGCTCGAAGCGGCAGCCAGCATCACTGCCGCCACCGATGCGTCTGACTTGTTCTCCGCGATCGGCGAGGTCGAGGAACGACCGACAATCCGGGACCGGGCCCTCTCGGTCTACACGATGAACCGTGCCTACTGGGAGAGTCGCTTCTACGACGAGGCGTACTGGGCGCGCTACTTCGACCTGCTCGCCGCCGATCGCTTCAACCGTTTCCTGCTCATCTTCGGCTACGAGAACGGCGGCTTCCTCGCGCCGCCGTATCCCTACTTTTTCGATACCCCGGGTTTCCCCGGCGTGCACATGGTGGACCTCACGCCGGAACTGCAGCACCGCAATCTCGCCGCGCTCAACCGTCTGATCGCATTGGCCCATGCGCGCGGCATCACCGTTACGCTCGGGATCTGGGACCACATCTACCGCGGTGGCGTGCAAGCCGGCGGCGCCGGCTGGGTCGACGAATTCAAGGGCCGTTCGATCCCCAACTCGGTCGAAGGCGTCACCAAGGAGAATCTCAACGCCTATACGCTCGCCTCGCTGCGCGAACTGCTCGTGCGCGTGCCGGCGGTCGATGCGCTGCACTTCCGCATTCACGAGGAATCGGGGCTCACGCGCGAGGAGATGGAGGGTTTCTGGCGCGCGGTTTTCGCGAACCTCCAGGCCACGAAACCGGGCATGCTGGTCGAGCTGCGCGGCAAAGGCACGCCCGACGTGGTGATCGATACCGCGCTCCAGTGCGGCCTCAACGTGCGGGTCGAAACGAAATACTGGATGGAGCAAATGGGGCTGCCCTTCCACCCCATGCACGTCAATCCGCCCGACCAGCACAACCGCCGTCACGGCTACGCGGATTTTCTCCGCTATCCGCAGCGCTATCAGATGACCTGGCGGCTCTGGAACGGCGGCACTTCGCGCGTCCTGCTTTGGGGCGATCCCGACTACGTCCGGCGCTACGGCGCGACCACGGCGCTCTACGCCAGCCCCAACTGGGACGTGCAGGAGCCGCTCGCGACCAAGATGGAAGCGCAGCAGCCGGACCAGCCGACGTTCGATCTCCTGCCGGAGAAATACCGGTATTATGACTACGAGTTCGAGCGCTACTGGCACTTCTTCCAGCTGTGGGGCCGGTTGGGCTACAATCCCGCCACGCCGCCCGCAGTGTGGCAGCGCGAGTTCCGCCGCCGTTTCGGCAATGCCGCGACTGAGCTCGAGACCGGTCTGCAGCAGGCCTCGCAGATCCTGCCGCGCATCGTGGCTTCGGTGTATCCGTATTCTGGCTTTCCCACCACCCGCGGGTGGGCCGAGCGCCAGACGCTCGGCGGTTCGCTGGCGGAGTATGCCGACAACGAGGCGACCGATGTCGCGTTGTTCGAAAGTTTCGCCGACGCCGCGACGCGGATCCTCGCGGGCGGTGCCACCGCCAAGGTCACGCCCGACGCGACGAGCCGCTGGTTCGACGCCACGGCGGACGCTGTCCTGGCGAGCGTGCGCGGGGCCGAGGCGGCGATCGGCGACCGGCGCGGCAAAGAGTTCGAATCGACGGTCACCGACCTGAAGATCCTGGCCCAGCTCGCGCGGTTTCACGCCCGACGCAGTCTGGCGGCGGTGCACTACAACCTCTTCCTGCAGGGCCACCGGCAGGCCGAGTTGCTCGCCGCCACCGCCGGCGAAAAGGAGGCGATCGCCGCCTGGCGCGAACTCGTCGCGATCGCCGGTGATCGCTACGCCTTCGATCTGGCGATGGGCGCCCGCGACCAGAACCTCTGCGGTCACTGGCGCGACGAGCTGCCGGTCCTCGAAGCGAACTTGCGCCAGCTCGACGAGCAAGCTCACCCGGCCGACGCCGTGGACCACGAGGCGGCCTGGACGCCCGCGACCAGCGGCGACCGCACACCGCCGGTCGTGGAGCACACCCGGATCACAACAGCGCCCGTCGGCCGACCGATCCGGCTCGTCGCCCGCGCGACCGATCCCTCTGGCGTGCGGTCGCTGCGCCTCCGCTACCGGCACGTCACGCAATACGAGGATTACGAGAGCGCCGACCTGCAGCCGACCGGGGCGCCCAACGAGTTCGCCGCTACGATTCCCGGGGAATTCGTCGGATCGACCTGGGACGTGATGTATTTCATCGAGGCGATCGACGGCGCCGGCAACGGCGCGATCTGGCCGGACTTCCGCCGCGAGCCCCCCTGCGTGTTCGTGCATCTTCAACGGTGATGCGCGGCTCTTTCCATCCCCTTATCCCGTCCCGCAAAATGCTTCCTTGCCTCCCCGCCCACCCGATTTCCTGTGGCTCGCTGCGCGAGCAGTGGGAAACCGCTGCCCTCCATTTCCCGGCGCTCACGCGCCACGCCACAATCCGGCGCCCCGCCGCGTGGCTCGCGGCGGTGCTCGCGATCGCCGCCCTGGTCCCCCCGGCGGCCAACGCCGGCGTCGCCGTGCTACTCGTCGATACCGACCGCGTGCCCGGCCAAATCGATGAGCGCATCTACGGCCACTTCCTCGAACATATCAATCACTCCGTCGTCGACGGGCTCTACGCCGAGCAGGTCCGCGGCCAGGGTTTCGAGGGCCGGGACTTCGCGGACTACTGGAAACCTTTCGGCGAAAACGGCACCGCCACGGTGGTCGAGGAAAGATTTGAGCAGGGCGAGCGCAGCGTGCGGCTCGCCGCGACGGCAGGCACCGCCGGGTTGCGGCAGGATCGTCTCTACCTCGAGGCCGGATCAACCTACGATGGCTCGGTCTGGCTCAAGCCCATCGAAGGCAACCTTGCGGTCCGGTTGCGCGTCGTCGACTCGGCGGGACGCGAGCTCGCGCAGCTGCCGCTGAAAACGAGCGGCACGGTCTGGCAGGAATTGCCTTTCCGTTTCGAGAGTCCGGCCACCGATCCGCAAGCGTCGCTCGAAATCGTCGGCGCTGGCACGGGCGCCGTGCTCGTGGATTTTGTGTCACTGATGCGCGCCGACTCCCGAGCCGAGGGCAAGCTCCGCCCCGATTTGCTCGAATCGCTCAAGGCGCTGCGGCCTCCGTTCATCCGCTGGCCCGGCGGTTCCTTTGCGTCGATTTACCAATGGCAGGACGGCATCGGCCCGGCGGTGTCCCGGAAATTCCACCCGAACACGATCTGGGGCGGCTATTCCGACTACTACGGTTTCGGCACCGACGAGTTTCTCGAACTCTGCCGCCAACTCGGCACGGAGCCGATGATCGTGCTGAACGCCACCAGCACCGCACCGGAGCAGATCGAGTATGCGATGAACTGGGTGCATTACCTGCTCGACGCACCCACCACCGAATGGGGCCGCCGCCGCGCGGCCAATGGTCATGCCGAGCCGTATCGCGTGCCTTACATCCAGATCGACAACGAGCCGATGAACCACGGGCACACGCCCGAGGCCTATGCCGCGATCGTCAATGCCTATGGCAGCCGGCTGCGCGAGATCGCACCCGCCGTGAAGATCGTCGCGGCCGGGCAGAAACGTTCCAACGACCTCAACTGGAGTCAGAAGCTGATCGATCTGGCGGGCGAGAACTTCGACCTCCTCGGTTGCCACAACTACGAATATGAACCGGAGAATTACGCCACCGGCGTGCGACGGATCGAGGACTACCTGGAAAAGCTCGGTGACTACGTGCGCGCTTCGGCGCATCCGCAGATCAGGATCGCCGTGCTGGAATGGGGTCTGTGCCGCACCGCCGACTGGCGCGCGGGGCTGCACGCCGCCGGCCTGCTCATGAGCTACGAGAAGCTGAGCCCGATGGTCGACCTGACCTGTCCCGCGCTGCTGATGCGCAACACCACCGACAATCCCGAGTGGCGGGCCTGGATTTATCACGACCACGCCACGTGGTTCCCCGGCGGAGGCTACGTGGCCGAGAAACTGTTTCGCGACCATTACGCGCCCAAACGCTACGCCTATACCTCCGGCACCTTCAGCGACATTCCGCGCCGGGCGGACTTTTTTGACGACATCTCGCAAATGAAGCCGACGGACTGGACTGCGGGCACCGTCGACGCGATCGCCTCCGGCAGCGAGGATGATCAGCGGTTGGTCATCAAGGCGGTGAACTACGACGGCCAGCCGCACACGCTCCTCGCCCGGCTCCAGGGCGCGCGCCTTCCAACTGCCGCGACTGTGACGGTCGCGATGGTCACCGCCGCGCCTGACGCCGAGAACTCGCTGGCGGCGCCGAAGACCATTCACCCGGTCGAATCCACCCTGCCCTACACGCGCGACCTCGCGCTCGATCTTCCGGCTTACACCGTCGCCGTAATCGAGATACACGGCGGCTCGGCGCGGCCGTAGGACTTCGAGACCACGAGCGCCGCGATTCATTCCCCGCCCTCAGTTCCTTGCGCGACCTTGCCCGGACCGAAACTTGCCGCCCAACCTATACCCGAGGACATAGGTTGGGCCGTCCGTTCCCGATTTCGGCGCCACGAAAATTCCGCCACGAACAATTTCCCGCATCTTCGCTTTCCCATGAGCGACTATCCCATGCGTCTTCGCCTTCGCTGAACCCCTCCTGCCACCATGCGCCTCTTCAAGTCGTGGCGTGCCTCGCAGCTTGACCGCTGCCTGGCGCTGAGCCTGGTCCTCGTCGGTTCCACCGCGTTCGCCCAGTCCGGCGATCGCGTCGAACTAGGCCGGTTGCCGACCGGCGCCGCGGTCGCGTTCGTCCGGAGCGCCACGGGCCAATGGGGAGTCGCGATCGACGGCGCCGCCGCTCCTGCCTTCCGACAACCGCAGCCGGCGCGAATCGAGCTCTATCGCTCGGACGACGACATGCGCACGCTCGCCGCGGGCTACACCAGGGTCGAGCCGTCGATCGCAGGGACCGTCGACGCACGAGCGGAAATCCCATCCGACGGCGGCGTGGTGTTCCGCGTGTGGGATCGCTGGACCATCGACGGAGCGGTCGCCACCGTGCACCGGATCATCGAGGTTAACGGAAACGCGCCGGGCGGTTTTGGCTCGTCGGTTGAGCTCACCGTCGATCCGTCGGTCGACTGGGGCGATGTGAGTTGCCTCGCCCCGGGCGCGCTTTATGGCGATCCTACCTACGATGGTGAGCGCTCACCCGGCGGCACGTTGAACCACGCTGCGCGACGCTTTCTCCTGCGCGAGGACATGCTGCCCGCGCCGCTCTTCGCCGTCTCGTTCAAAGGCGGCGCGTCCGTCGCCATGCTGAATCCCGCGCCGCGCGGCGACTCTACAGTCGAAGAAACCCGGCTCACCCAGGCCGTGATGATCGATGCGCGCATCCAATTCGGCGCGCTGGGCGCGTGGCAGACGGAAGGCAGACCGGTCGAGTTCGGCTTCCGGTTCCCCGGCTCGGCCTCGCTCTACGTCGGTCCGCCTGGCGCGCAAACTCCTCCGCGCTGGATCCGTCGTTATCATCCGATCGCCGCCGGCACGGCTCACCGCTACGCAGTGAGCTTCCGCTTCGGGCAACAGGAGTCTTTCCGCGAGCTGACGCGCGACAGCTGGCGCTGGGCTTGGGAGACGCTGCGGCCCGAGGTCACGCCGATCGATGTCGAACAAATGCGCCGCGTGCTGATCGATCACTTGGCGGCGCAAGCCGTCACCATCGACGGCCGCACCGGCATTCCTTTCGTGCGCAGCACGGTCGTCAATCAGCAGCAGTGGAATTGGACGATGATCGCGATGGGCTTCGTGGGGAAAACGATCGAATGCGCGGATCAGCTGCTGCGCGAGGGCGACCGCGATCCGTCGGAGCGTGGCCAGAAGATGCGCCAGACGGGCCTCGCGATCATCCAGTCACTGATCGAGGCACTGCCTACCGTCCCGCTGCAGGGCACCGGCTACGATCTCGCCACCGGCAAGCCGTGGGATCACATCTGGCTCGCACCGTGGCTGCGCAACGCGACCGAGGACATGCGCGTGCTGATCCGGGCCTACCAACGCGAACGCGCGTTCGGCCGGTCGCATCCGGAGTGGTTCAACTGGGTCAAGACCTACGCGGACTGGCTGCTCGGACAACAGCGCGCGGATGGATCGTTCCCCCGCCGCTGGAAAGTCGGCAGCAATGAAGTCGCGGAGCCGACCGGCACCACGAGCTACTGTCCCGTGCCGCTGCTGGTGTTGATGAGCGACGAGACGGGCGATCCTCGCTACCAGCAGGCCGCCCTCCGCGCCGCCGAGTTTGTGTGGACGAGCTGGGGCGTGCGCGGGCTCTATATCGGCGGCGCAAGCGACAATCCCAACATCACCGACAAGGAAGCCGGCATGCTGAGTCTCGAGGCGTTCCTGAGCCTCTACGAATCGACCCATGATGCCAAGTGGCTCGAACGCGCGCGTGCGGCCGCAGACTTCGCCGAGACATGGATGTGGATCTGGAACCTGCCGATGCCGCTTGATGCGAACGACGCGGATCTGCGCTGGAAAAAAGGCGTGCCCACGATCGGGCTGCAGGGCATCACCGCACTGCATTCCGGCAGCGCGGACGAATATCTCGACTGGTCCGCGCCCGCCTATGCGAAGCTCTACACGCTCACGCAAGACCAGCACTACCTCGACGTCGCGCGCCTGCTCCTGCACGCGACGAAATCGATGGTCGCGCTCCCCGGCCGACAATACGATTTGAAGGGGATTGGCTGGCAACAGGAGGGCTTCCGGCTCGGCCCGGGCGGCGGCGGCCGCGGCACCAGCGGCCACCGGTTCTGGTTGCCATGGATCTCGGCCAATCACCTCTATAGCATCACGGGACTGGAGGAGCATGATCCTGAACTGTTCCAGTTGCTCGCCGGCAAACCCAGTCCGTCAGCAACCGGCGCAACCCGATGAATACGATCAACCCTTTCATGAAATCCGGAATTCTCTTCGCGGCGTTTCGCCGGTCCCTGTTTGCCTTTTTCGCGTGCGGCGTGCTCGCGTCGGGCGTTCTCCGCGCAGCGGACCAGGCTCCGTTGCCGTTCGTCAGTCCGATCTTCGGCGACGCCATGGTGCTGCAGCGCGGCAAGCCCAACACCCTCTGGGGCTGGACCAAACCGGGCGCTGAAGTCCGCGTGACCGTCGGCGACCACACGGCTCGGTCGGTGGCGCAGCAAGACGGGCGCTGGTCCGTCGCGATCGAGCCGCCGCCTGTCGGCGGACCTTATACGATCGTGATCGACGGGCCTCAGCGCGTCGAGTTGCGCGACGTGCTGGTCGGCGACGTCTGGTTATGCGGCGGCCAATCGAACATGGAGATGGCACTCGTCGACGCGCGGAACGGGAACGACGAGGTCAAGGCGGCAGACCACCCGCAAATCCGATTCTTCATCGTGCGCCCCCAAATCGCCTACGCGCCCGCGTCGACCGTGCAGGGTTCCTGGAAGGTTTGCTCGCCGGAGACCGCGGCTCAGCGCTGGGGCGGGCTCTCCGCCGTCGGCTACTTCTTCGCGCGCCGGCTGCGGCAGGACGTGGACGTGCCGATCGGACTCGTGCAGGACGCCGTCGGCGGCACGCCGGCGGAAAGCTGGACCAGTGCGGAAGCATTGCGGCCGCTAAAAGACTTCGATCAGAACCTCGATGAACTGGCCCGTCTGCGGGCGAACCACGCACCGGAATACGGCAACTTCGTCACCCATTGGTATGACGAGTATGATCCGGGCCAGAAGGACAACGCCTGGGCACAGCCCGGGTTCGACGAGACGGACTGGAAGCCGGTGACTGTTCCCGGCGGGTTCCGCGAACTGGGCGTGCCCGAGACGCCCGCGGTGGTCTATTTCCGTCGCACGATCGAGCTGCCTGATCCGCTGCCGGCCGGCATGGCGATGATTCGGCTCGGCGTCGTCGAACGGATGGACACCGCGTTCATCAATGGCCGACAGGTCGGCGCGAGTTCGTGGGTGGAGAACCCACGCGTTTACCGAATTCCCGAGGGCACGCTCAAGCCGGGCCCAAATCAGATCACCATCCGCGTGCTCAAGACCAAACCGGACGGCGGGTTCATGTCGAAGCCCGAGGACCTCAAGCTGGTGTTGGGCGACAAAACTGAAATCCCGCTCGCGGGCGCGTGGAAGGCCAAACTCGCGGTGGATGCGCGGCCGCCGCACCCGTTGCCAGTCGGGTATGAGAACTGGCCGGTGATGCCCGCCGTGCTCTACAACGGCATGATCGCGCCGATCGCGCCCCTGGCCCTCACGGGCGCGCTCTGGTATCAGGGCGAAGCCAACGCCAGTCACGCGCAGCAATACCGCACGTTGCTGCCCGCGATGATCGCCGACTGGCGCCGGAGCTTCGGCCAGGGCGATTTCCCCTTCTACATCGTCAGCCTCGCCGCGTTCATGCAGCACAAGGACACGCCGCCCGAGACGGACGGCTGGGCCGAGTTGCGCGGCGCGCAGGATTTCGTCGCCCACAGTGTGCCGAACTCGGGGCTGGCCGTGGCGATCGACGTCGGCAACGCGGACAACATTCACCCGGTCGACAAAAAGGAAGTCGGTGAGCGGCTCGCGCTGATCGCCCTGGCGAAGCACTACGGCAAGAAGGTGCCGTATTCCGGCCCGCGACTCGCCTCGGTGGAGCGGCTGCCCAACGCGCTGCGCCTCACGTTCACGCACACCGACGGCGGACTGATCGTCAAAGGCGAACAGCCGGAGGAGTTCGCCCTCTGCGGTGAGGACCGCGTGTGGCACCGCGCCCACGGCAAAATTGTGGATGACACCGTCGTGGTCTCGTCCTCCGAGGTGTTGAACCCCGTCGCCGTCCGCTACGCCTGGCAATCCAATCCCAAGGCCACGCTCTTCAACGGCGCCGGTCTTCCCGCCATCCCGTTCGAAACCGAGGTCGGCCGATAGCCGGCCCCGCCACCCCATCAGCCCGAGTCGCACCGTCTCTCTCGAACCTTATTCATCATGAGCTCACGTCTGTTGCTGTTTGTTTCGCTCGTCGCCACCGTGCTCGCTCCCTTGAGCGCGCAGACTTCCTTGCCCGCCGGCGAACCGCTGCTCGGGTCGCCGGGACTCGCGGCGTTTGGGCTCCAGACCATGCCCAACGCCGTCGACGCGGTGAGCGTGCAGAAAGTGCCCGCGGCCGCCGCGCCGGGCTTCACCGAAGCCTGGCGCATCCAGACCCTGCGCGACGTGAACCCGTCGTTCGCGATTCAGCTTCGCGCCCCGAGCTCGCGCGCGCTCAAGCGCGGTGACATCGGGTTCATCCGCTTCTTTGCTCGCACCGTGGAAACAGCCGACGAAAGCGGCACGGCGCGGATCAGCGTCAGCGTGCGTCACGCGACGCGCCGGGAGATGGGCTCCATTGACGAGAGCTTCAACCCGCCGCGCGAATGGACCGAATACCTGCTGCCGTTCCGCAGCGCTCGCGACTACCCCGCCAACGAAGCTGTCGTCGCGCTCAGCTTCGGGTTCAAGCGTCAGGTGATCGAACTCGGCGGGCTCGAGGCCGTCTTCTACGGCACGAGCGTGGCGCTAAAGGACCTGCCGCGCACGCGCTTCACCTACGCCGGTCGCGAGCCCGATGCCGCCTGGCGCAAGGCCGCGCTCGCGCGGATCGAGCAGATTCGCAAGGGCGACATCGCCGTCCGCGTCGTCGACGCCGCGGGGAAGCCAATTCCCCACGCCACCGTTCGGCTCGAGCAAACCCGCAGCGCCTTTCAATTCGGCACCGCCATCCCGTTCGCCCGGCTCGTCAACGACACGCCCGACAACAAGATCTATCGCGAAAAAGTCCTCGAGCTGTTCAACGCCGCCAGCCCCGAGAACGACCTGAAATGGGGCGGCTGGCTTGGCGAGTTCGAATATGGCACCTACAGCCAGGCGCAGGCGCTGGGCGGACTGCGCTGGCTGCGTGAACACAACATTCCCGCCCGTGGACACGTGCTCGTCTGGCCGGGTTGGAACAACCTGCCCAAGCACATCCGCGCACTCAAAGGCACGCCGCAGCAGAGCGAGATCCCCGCGCTCGTCCGGGAACACATCACGGAGATCGGCACCGCGACCCGTGACTGGCTCGTCGAGTTCGATGTTCTGAACGAGCCGTACACCAACCACGATCTGATGGATCTCTTCGGCCCGGAAATCATGGTCGACTGGTTCAAGACGGCCCGCGCCGCGATGCCGAAGATCGCGCTCTACTTCAACGATTTTAGCAACCACGACGCGACGACCGACCGCGAGCACGTGCAGCATTTCGAGGACACCACGCGGTTCCTGCTCGGACACGGCGCCCCGGTCGACGGCCTCGGGCTGCAGGCGCACATCGGCGGCAGGCCCAACGCACCGGAAAACGTCCTGGCCGTGCTCGACCGCTATTGGAACGCGTTCAAGCTGCCTGTGCGGTTCACCGAATTCGACATCCGCACGAGCGACGAGGAACTGCAGGCCGACTACACGCGCGACTTCTTCATTCTCGCGTTCAGTCATCCCTCCGTCGTCGGCATCCAGCTTTGGGGATTCTGGGAGAAGTCGCACTGGATTCCCGTCGCGGCGATGTATCGCGACGACTGGTCGGAGAAACCAAACGCCGCCGTCTACAAGTCGCTCGTCCTCGATCAGTGGCGCACGCGCTCCAACGGCACCACCGCAGCCGATGGCACGCTGAAGACGCGCGGGTTCTTCGGCGACTACGTCGTCCATGTCGACGTCGGCGGTCGCCAGGTTGAGAAGACGTTCACGCTCGCCGCCGGACAACCGGGCAAAGTCGAGCTCCAGCTTCCCTGATCCGACCGGGCTTTTCCGCGCGCCCGTGACGCGTGGCCCCGATCACCCACCCCATGAGTTCTCTGATCAAATCCCTGCTCTTGCCCGTCGTCGCCTGCAGCGTCGCCGCGCTCCCCGCCACCCTGAACGCAGCCGCAACGGCCGAGCCGGCGCCTGTCCGCGCAGTCATCGAAGCCGGCCAGACCGGCACGCCGATCTCGCCCTTTGTCTACGGCCAGTTCGTCGAGCACATCCACGACTTGGTCAATGACACGCTCTGGGCCGAGATGCTCGACGACCGCAAGTTCTACCATCCCGTGCTCGCCGCGGAGCCGCCGCCGCCGGAAACACCCGCACGCTTCGGCCGCACGCCGCAGCGCCGCTGGCTCGCAGTCGGCCCAATCACCGCGGTCACGATGGACCGACAGGCGCCGTGGGTCGGTGAACATTCGCCCCGCGTGGCGCTCGCCGGCGACGAGCCGCGGGGTATCAGCCAGGCCGGACTCGCGCTGCGCGCCGGCCGACGCTACACGGGCCGCGTGGTGCTCGCCGCCGAAGGAACCTCCGCGGCGGAGGTGACACTGATCTGGGGCGCGGATGCATCGAACCGCCAGACGCAGAAGATCGCCGCGCTGACACCGGCGTTCTCCACCCACGAATTTGCTTTCACCGCCGGTGCCGACCACACGGACGCGCGGATCGAGATCACCGCGACCGGCCGCGGCTCGCTGCGGATCGGCGCCGTCTCGCTGATGCCGGCTGACAACATCGAAGGCTTTCGTCGCGACGTGGTCACGGCGCTTAAGTCGCTCCACTCCGGCGTGTATCGCTTTCCTGGTGGCAACTTCGTCTCCGCTCACGAGTGGCGCGATGCCGTCGGTCCGCGCGACCGGCGCGCGCCGACCATGGATCCGGTGCGGCCCTTCGCCCAGCCCAACGACGTCGGCACGGACGAGTTTCTCACGCTTTGCCGGCTGCTTGAGGTCGAGCCCTACATCACCGTCAGCGCCGGCTTCGGCGACGCCTGGTCAGCCGCGCAGCTCGTCGAATACTGCAACGGCCCCGTCACCACTCCCATGGGCCGCTCGCGTGCCGAGAACGGGCATCCCGAGCCCTACCACGTGAAATACTGGGGCATCGGCAACGAGCCGTGGGGCGACTGGCAATTCGGCGCGATGGCGATGGAGCAGTTTCTCGTGAAGCACAACCTCTTCGCCAAGGCGATGCGGCGCGTCGATCCCAACATCATCCTGATCGCCGGCGGGGCGATGCCCGACACGATGACGTGCTCCAAGCAGACGCTGCGGATTACGGGCAAGATCAAGACCGAGCTGCTCGGGCCCGCCGACTGGACGGGCGGATTCCTCCAAAAATGTTTCGAGAACACGGACATGATCGCCGAGCACTTCTATGCCTACACGAATCGTCGGTTCGATGTGGAGAAAGGTGACAGCGTGCCGCTCGATCCGGACGAGCCGCTCATCGAGTGGATGCGCCGGCCGGCGAATCACGCGCGCGTGAAGGTCGAGGCGTATCGCGAGTATCAGGAGCTGATCCCCGCGTTCAAAGCGAAGCCGATCCCGATCAATCTCGACGAATGGGCTTACGCCGGCGGATCACCGGGCTCCTACAAAACCGTGCCGGCGCTCGCCTGGGTGTTTCACGAGATGTTCCGGAACTCCGACATCTACCAGATGGCGGCGTATACCTTCGCCACCTCGCTGGTCAGCACGAATCGCACTGACGCGGTGCTCAACCCCGCGGGATTGATGTTCAAGCTGTATCGCGATCATTTCGGCACGATCCCGGTCGCGGTGACCGGCGACGCGCCGCCTCCGCCGGCGAAATATCCGGCCGGCGGTCAGGACCCGAAGGTCAACGCGGGCAGCCCCACCCATCCGCTCGACGTCGTCGCCGCTTGGACGGGCGACCGCTCCGCACTCACGATCGCCGTGCTCAACCCCAACGAGATCGCGCACCGGCTGAACTGGACCGTTCGCGACGCGCAGCTCGCCGGCACCGGCAAGCTGTGGCGCATGGCGCCGTCCGACATCAACGCGACCATCCTGGTCGGCGAGAAGCCCGGAGTCGTCGTGGAGGAGCAGACCCTGAACACGGTGCCGGACACGGTGGAACTGCCGCCGTTCAGCATCAGCCTTTACGTGCTCCCGGCGAAAGCGCGCTAGACGTCGGATGCCCAACGCTGTGAACGTGCCCAAGCTGGTTCGCCACGGATTGCGCGGATCACCACGGATGGGCCTCGGGCTCGATCCGTGTTCATCCGTGAAATCCGCGGCCAAGACCTCGATGACCCGAGTTGTGATCGGTTTCGCTCTCCTGCTGGTCGGGCTCGCCACCGTCGGCGGCGCCGCGACCACGCACCGGTCGGAGATCCGGATCCGCGATCCGTTCGTGCTGCCGGATACGGCGACGCAGACCTACTACGTCTACGGCACGACCACCGCCGGGATCTTCGACGGCGGAATCGAGCGCAAGGCCGTGATGGTTTTCCGGACGAAGGACCTCGATCACTGGGAGGATCCAACGCCGGTGTGGGAAGTTCCGGCCGACCATTGGGGCCGCGAGACCGTGTGGGCACCCGAGGTGCACCGCTATCGGGGTCGCTACTACCTGTTCGTGACGATCACGTCGAAGGAGACTCTGCCGACACCTGAGGGTCGACCGCAGAATGTCCGTCGCGGCACCGAAATCCTCGTTGCCGATTCCCCGCTCGGTCCGTTTCAGCCGCTCGGTCGCGGCCCCCAAACGCCGCCGAACTGGATGGCGCTCGACGGCAGCCTGTGGATTGAGGACGACGTGCCCTACATGGTGTTCTGCCACGAGTGGGCGCAGATCATGGACGGCAGCTTCGACGTGGTCCGTTTGGCCGACGATCTCTCGAAAGCGATCGGCGAGCCGCGACTGCTCTTTCATGCGTCCGCCGCGCCCTGGGTCCGCTGCCGCGGCGACATCGGCGAACTCTACCAGGGGAAGCGCTATCACGCCTACGTCAGCGACGGCAACTGGCTGCACCGCACCAAAACCGGGACGCTGCTGATGCTCTGGTCCAGTTACGGCCCACGCAAATATGCAGTCGGCATCGCGCGCTCCACCAGCGGCAGCGTCTTCGGCCCGTGGGAGCAACTGCCTGAGCCGCTCTGGTCCGATGACGGCGGACATCCCATGCTCTTCACAACCTTCGACGGCCGGCTCGTGATGGTGATCCACCAGCCGAACCGCCAAGTCGAGCGTGCGCGGTTCTTCGAAGTTGAAGACCTCGGCGACACGCTCCGGATCAAAGGTGAGATCGGCGGGACCTGAATTTCCGATCCTCGATGAACGATGCTCCAGGAGCAGCCTGTCGGAGACCGTCGGCGGATCGTTTTGGGTGCGTCACCGTCCGGCGTCTGACCGTGGGCTCTCCACCGTCTCGATGATGATCGGCTCGCCGTATTCGATCTTCGTCTGCGGCAAATCAGCCCGATGGACTAACCCACCGCTGTCCCGGCCAAAGAACCGTGCGGCTGCCTGAGTCATCGCAGGCAGCTGCTCGGCGAACCGATTTCCCTGCTCGTAGATGCTGAACCGCGCCTCCCAGAGAAGTTTTCTCTTCTTTTCGTTTTTGAGCAGCGGAAAATCATAGGCCTTGAGCACGACGAAGTAGCGGTTCGCCTCGAGTTCCCAATAGGTCGCGTCGCCCGGCGTCCCGAAACCAAACTCGCGCAGGTGCTGCGCCTGGCCGAACGCCTCGGTATACCCGAGGATCTCCGCATTCTGGACGTTGTTACGATCCCGGAGCCGGTTTTCCATCTCCTGCATCGACAGCGCCGCGGTAAGTGCCTCCATCGTGCCGGCAGCCGGTTGAGTGTTGGTCCGCTTCGCCGCCGACATCACATTCATCGCTTCGAACACGGCAGATTGCGCATGATCATAGTCCCCCTCCGCCGAGCCGGTCGTCGTGCCCCACGAGACGAGGATCAACAGCTCGGTCTGCTGTGGGTCCGCCGACGGCAAATACTGCTGCTGGATTAGCGGACCGGCGATCGTCCGAGCGATGCTCGGGAATTCTAATGCGTCGATCGACTTGTCGAGCTTCCTGTTCTTCCAGTGCGTGCCTCGGGCGAGAGCGAACCGCTCCGGCTTGAACGTTCCGTTGGCCAGCTTGGTCCGCGCATAGCCATTAAACACCTGGGCGCGGATGACCACCTGTTGGTTCGGCCCCGCGTAGAGGTAGGGCCCGGCCGAGATCAAACCCACAATCACGATGCCGTGGAGGAGCGAAATGAGAGGCTTTTCCATCGGACCTCGCTTTTCCTGAAAACCAGTAGCCGCTCCATTGCACGGGTCAACAGACTTCCCGGCGGACTCCGGACCCCGTAGTCCACAATGGTGGATACATGCGGGATGTCCCAGCGATTGTCAGCCGTAGGGACATTCCTACGCGCGTTTGCGTCCCGCTGGAAAAGCTGGGCCGGTTTCCCCTGCCGGCGTCTTCGCCGCGGCAGCCCGACGCCACCGCCGACGGTCCTCCTCGCGCTCGGCGATGGTGCAGATTCACCGCCTCGTCTGCTGCTCCGCAGCCGGCGACGTGTTTGCAGTTTTCGCTCCCCAGCTTCACCTCAGCGGCTGCCTCGGGCGGAAATTTCGGTGAGCTGTTGCAGCGTCGCTTCGTCGTGGGCGACCTCGGCGATGCGCCTGGCCTTCGCCAGCGCAACAGGCACGGCATCGTGCCGCCCCAGCTTCTCGAGATGGGTGGCGAGGTCCAAATACAACCGGGCGTTCACCGGACCGCTCTCGGCCAACGCGCTCAGGTAGAGCACCGTCTTCTCCGAGTCGCCTCGAGCCTCGTAGACCTGCGCGAGCCGCGAGTTGTTGACGAAATTGCGCGGATTATAGCTGTAGGCTTTCAGCATCAGCTCGAGCGCAGACTGCTGTTCATGCGATCGCTGGAGGTGCTGCAGCAAGGGACCGAGCGCCGACTCGTCGTCCGGCACCCGCTGCAACACCGCCCGCCATTCCTGCTCCGCGGCCGCCCAGTTCCCGCTGCGCGCGAGCAATTCGGCATAAATGCTCCGAGCCCCTTCCGGCATGCGCGCAGCCAGACCCGCGAAGTAGGCCAGCGCCTTGGGAAACTGCCGGGTGGAGACCCAGAGC
Source organism: Opitutus terrae PB90-1 (assembly GCF_000019965.1). Taxonomy (GTDB): domain Bacteria; phylum Verrucomicrobiota; class Verrucomicrobiia; order Opitutales; family Opitutaceae; genus Opitutus; species Opitutus terrae. The sequence goes on along the minus strand of NC_010571.1, from coordinate 4,174,381 downwards.
TCGAAGAGCAGGTTGTGCGTCTGAAAATAGAATGGAGCGGAACGCGCGGATTCAAGCAACAGCGCCTCCGCTTCCTGGACCCGGCCGAGCTTCTGCAGGATGTAGGCTCGTTGCGCTACGGCTTCCGGCGAGGACGGCAGACCCGACGCGAGTTGATCGTTGAGTTCAAGGCTGCGCGTGTAGTCGCCGGCGATCAGCTGGGCAGCCGCGGCCTGGAAAACCAGCTGCGCGTCCGCGGGTGCCCGCTGGAGCGCTTGCTCGATTTTCGCCGCCGCCGCAGAAATGGCCGCGCGATCGGCGAGTTTCGTCTCGAGCGTCGCGATTTCTTTCTGCAACCGGCCGCGATCTTCCGCATAGGAGCTTTGGCCGGTAAACGGCGGACGCCCCGTAAGCCCCCACATCCCGCGCGCCATCGCCAGCTGTCCGAGTTCGGTATAGCCGATGACCGCGGCACATTCCGCGCTCTCCCGCCATGCACGGTGCGGCGCGTGCTCTCCGGCGAGCGCAGCCCAAGCCGCGGGAGCAATCAAACGCGCCAGCCTGAAGTTGCCCTCCCAGCGAAGGTGCACGTGTTCAAAAAACAGCCCGGCACCAGCCGGCGAGTCCGACGAGCCTGCGTCCGCACCGAGCTCCTTGGCAGCATCCACCAGCGTCGCGGTCACCGGATAGTCTGCGACGACGCGGCGGATGATATCGTTGATCCGCGAGTCCGCGCGGAAGCGGAGCGCATCCCGCTGGAGCGCTTCGAGGTAGTGACTGCGGGCGGCTCGCAGGTCGCCCTCTACTTCGAGCAATCGCGCCAGCCGGAAATGCGTCTCGGCGAAAGCGGGATCGATCGCCAAAGCCTGTTCCAGATTCGACCGCGCCTGATTCCTTTCTCCCAGATCCCAAGCTCGCGCAGCGTTCGCCACGCAGTGATTCCATGCAGTCATCTCGGCCGCGCCGAGCGTCTGGCGATGACGGGAAACGAACGGGGCACAGTCCCGCACATTCACCGCGACGGTGCTGAGCACGATCTTGACCTTCGCCTCGCGCGAGAGCGCCAGCATCTCCGCCAGGTTACCCTGGAAGTTCGCGTATACGCCCTCGAGCCGGGGATCGTCCGCTTCGATTGCATTGCGGGTGAACATCTCCATCCCGCGCCACTCCTGGACCGGACGACGCGCGGACTGCACGGCCTCCAAGCCCCGGCGAATCAGCTGGGCCACTCGTGTCTCTCCGACCCACAAACTAGTTTTGACCAGCCATCGGGGGCGCGGCCCACCGGCCAAAGTTGAGCCAGGGCCGAACGGCCCCACCACTTCGTTGTTGCCCATGTAGATCACGAGCAAGTCCGGCTCGAAGCGGATGGCCTGTTGGACGATGCGGAGAATCGCGTGCGAGTTGATCGCCGTCACCGCGAAGTTGAAAACTTCGACACGCGGCGAGGACTCGCCCTGATTCAGTTGCGCCTCCAGCTGCCGCGGCAGCCCGAACGCCGGTTCCGGGACGCCCGTCGCGGCAGATTCGCCGATCACGAAAATCCGGTAGGTGCCGGGCGCTTTCTCTTTCGTCAGGCGCAGGGTCGCCGGCTTCAACCCGAACGACGCGGGAAAAAACAATTCGGTAAAGTGCGGATTGGTGCGGTATACGTCGCGCCCATTCTCCGAAACGAGAAAGTCGAAGCTCGTGCCGAAACCAACAAGCCGCAGCCCGCCCTCGAGCAGGGCCAACAACACCAGCGGCAGCACGGTTGTCACAACCGTTTTCGCGAGTACGGGCTTCATGGGGCGATTCACCGGGGAACCGCCGAGCATCGGTTGCGGATCCGCGCGGCCATGACAGCTCTCGGTTTTTGACAGCGCAAACTTGAAACCGCTTAGGCGTCCGTCGAGTCGCGGCACCACTAACCCCGGACATAGGTTGACCTATGTCCAATGACAGGTTGCTACGAGCTCCCGCCTCGCTTCCGTCGAATCGAGCAGCAAAACCCCACTGCCGCTCCCCCAAGCCAACCACCACCCCGGCCTCCGCATGACGCTGCGCCGCGTTTGCTCGACCGTCATTTTCACCGGCCCGTTTGACCCCCGCGATCCGCGATGAGGGCTGACGCGGGAACGGACGGCTCGGACTGCCCTGCGGATGGCAATCCGCCGGCCCATCCTCCGTCATTTATTTCGCGGCAGGTGACGGATGCTTTGCGTTTCTATTTGAATTTGGATCCCAGGACGCGCCGGGAACTCACGATTGTATGCGGCGGCTGGGAGGAGTGCGCCCAAGATTACGTCGTCGATCGGCGCACATTTCCGTACTACTCCATCGAACTGGTGGTTTCCGGGCGCGGCGAGGTGGAGCTCGGCAATCAGCGTCACGAACTCGCCCCGGGGGTCGTGTTCACCTATGGGCCCGACATTCCGCACGCCATGCGTTCGTCTCGCACGGAACGCCTGCGCAAATACTTCGTCGACTTTACCGGACGTGGCGCAAGGAAGTTTCTCAACCAGTTCAACCTCGTGCCCGGAGAAGTGCTGAGGATCGGACTTTTGACGGAAGCACGGCAGGCGTTCGATGCACTGATCAACTCAGCGCTGTCCCATGATCGTTTCGCTGAAAAGGCCGCCCGTCTTCAGTTGGAGCTTCTCCTCATCTGGATCGCCCGTGGGGCTCGCGCCAATGTCGGTTCCTCCCGACGCGCAGCCGCCGTTTTCGATCGGTGCCGACAATACTTCATCGCGCATTTCCGCACGATTCGCACCGTGCAGGACGCCGCGCTCGCGTGTCACATCAACGTGGCCTACCTGACTCGCCTGTTCCGCCGGTTTCAGGACGAGACGCCGTATCGATATCTGCAACGGCTCCAGGTGCAATGGGCGGCAGAGCGCCTCCAGTCGACGGACTGCCTCGTGAAATCGATCGCGAGCGAATTCAACATCGACCAGTTCCAATTCTCTCGCGCATTCAAGCGCGTCTACGGCATTTCTCCCTCGGCCTTTATCGCCCAGCGACGGGCGGCATCAATCCCACCCGCCCGGACCGCGATCAGGCTTTGAACGGTCAAGAATCGCCATCAGCTGGTCAAGCCGAGCCATTCTCCGCCTGACTGCCGGAAAGTAGAGTGCCGGGAGCGATGCGCGCACCGCGTTTCGCCACCTACCCCCCCACCCCCCCACCGGACTCCGAGCTCTGCCCGCTCGTTTCCGGCCAGAGTTTTGTTCGGAACCACATTGCCGCCCTCGTAGCATGCCTACCGCAACTGCCGAATCCAGCCGTCGGGTCACGATCACCGACGTGGCGAAACGCGCCGGAGTGCATTACACGACGGTGTCGATGGCGCTGCGCAACCATCCCCGGCTTCCCGCTACCACCCGCGAACGGCTGCGTGCGCTCGCGGAAGAGATGGGATATCGCCCTGATCCGGTGCTGCAGGCGCTGATGAACTATCGTGGCCAGCGGAAACCGCATCGTCAGATCGCCACGCTGGCCTACGTCACCAAGTGCGACACGCGCTGGGGATGGAAGCAGTCCTGCCCCGATGCAGAGTTCTTCGCGGGAGCTTCGCACCGCGCATCGGAACTCGGATACGAGGTCGAACATTTCTGGCTCGGTGAGCCCGGACTTACTCCTCATCGGCTAAGCGTCGTCCTGCATTCGCGCGGGATTGTCGGCGTGATTCTCGCGTCCCAACACCACGAGAGCAACGTTCCGCTACAGTTCGATTGGGCCAAGTTCAGTGCGGTGAAGATCGATTCTTTTCCGCACCAGCCAGGTCTGCACCACGTCGCGAACGACCAGTTCGCCGCGATCCGGCTCGTCATGCAACGCGTCACGGCCGCCGGCTATCGCCGGATCGGACTCGCGGTCCCGCCGCGGTGCGACCCGGGCGCAGCCCTGGCTTGGAGTGCCGGGCTCGCCGTGGAGCAGCGGATGATGGCGCTAGCGGATCAGTTGCCACCCTTCATTTTCCCGGATTCCCCACCAGACAGCACACCCCACGAGCTGGATCATCGCGCGGCGCGCGATGCGTTCCAGGGCTGGCTGAGACGGTTCGCGCCCGAGGTGCTGATCAGCAACGGAGCATTCGCGCGACCTCAGCTGGATGCGCTCGGCCTCTCGATTCCACGGGACCTCGCCTTTGTCGACATGCACCTTCAGCAGCCCGACGGCAAGACTGCGGGCATCCGACAAAACTGCCGGCGCGTCGGTGAGCTGAGTGTGGACCTCCTGACCCGTGACTTGCAGCAGCACGCGCTCGGTGTGCCGGAATTCCCCACCACGACGCTCGTCGAAGGCACGTGGTTTGACGGTGAGTCGTTGCCTTCGCGCGTCCCCGCACCGGCCGAGACACCAAGCTTGGTCGGCAGCATCTGACGCTGCCAAGAGTCGAGGGACAGCTCGTGACCGAACCAACGTGCGATATACCTCAACGGTTGTTCCCGGTCGTAGTGCTCTCCTTCGCGCACGGATTTCCGCCCCATCTGGCATGCATTCCCTTTCTCGGCCCCCACCGGTTCATGACCGCGCATCCGATGCCGGAGACTACCTCCAACGGCTCGCCCGCCAGGCGCTAAGGGCGAGCACTTCCCATCCTCTTAGTGATCCGCACCGGTATCCTGAACCCCGCGGTTCTGTCGCTCCTCGCCCGCGTCCGACATACCAATACGGTGGTCGTCGCCGATCGCGGGTTTCCTTTGTGGCCGCAAATTGAGACCGTGGACCTTTCGCTCGTCGATGATGTGCCCACCGTGCGTCAGGTGCTCGATGCCATCTTGCCGCAATATGTGATTGGGCGGATCTTCGCCGAGGAAGAGTTTCGTCAGGTCAATTCTCCTTCCGTAGTCGAAGCGCTCCGGGATCACACCGGTGCGATCCCGCTGGTGTTCGAGCCTCATGTGGAATTCAAGCGCCGGGTCCCGCACGCCATCGGTCTGATTCGGACCGGGGATTCCACTCCCTACGCGAACCTGATCCTCGAATCGGCCTAGGCGTTCGCATCCGACATCCAATCAAGGATGATCGAACTGCAACGCCGCGCCCGGCGCGGAGGAGATCACGTGTGTGGAGCTGACCCCATCGGGCCAAAGAATGAAGATCCGACTCGGCAGGTTGGTGCCGGAATAGCCAAAAAACACGCCCGGTGCGGATTGCGAATAGTAGCCCCCGCCAGCCGCCATTTCGGTCGTCTGTCTTGCCCCATCGGCGAGTTCCAACGTAACCCTCGCGCCGATCGCGCTCCGATTCACCGCAGGGCCGCGCAACCGCACAGCGAAGGAGTGGTGGCCCGGAGTCCCTCCGTTGCGCCATGCGAGCGTGCTCGAACGATTGCGTGTGATCAGGAAATCCGGCCACCCGTCACCGTCGAGATCAGTCACGACGAGCGCCTTCGCGTCGCCCGGCACCATCAAACCAGTATCGACTACGGGAACGGGAGTGAAACTCCCGCGTCCATCGCCGCGCAGAAGCTGGCTCAGTCCACCGGCAAAGCGCCCCACGCCCGGACTCGGCGCGTAGGAATTTTGCACGGCATAGATGTCCGCGTGTCCGTCCCCGTCAAAATCGCCCGCCACGATTCCCTGCAATGGGGCGACCTGCGCGATCCGCGGCAATGGCCCGAACCGGAAGCGGCCATCCGGTCCGCTCAAGAAGACCCCACTACGCAGCTCCGTGGCGGCAAAGCGTCGGGCGGAGGCGAGTTTGTCCGCACCGAGAATTTCGGGCAGCGTTGCTCGCGCATAGAGATCGTTCTTGGGGTAGCGCTGAAGCACCGATGGGATCACCGAGCCGAGTTCCTTGAGCGTGCGCCATGGGTAAAGCCGGCCATTTTCATAGTAGGCTTCGACGAGTTGGGGACGCCCGGGGCTGAAGCGGCCCGAATACAACAAGGCCGGATACTCAGGACTGGCGCGGTATTGCGTGTTCAACCCCACGTTGCCGACCACATAATCGAGCTGGCCGTCGTGGTTGAAATCGGCGCTAGCCAGCGAGGTCCACCACCCCGTGCCGGCCGCGGTGAAGCCGGCCGCGTCGCTCTGGTCGACGAAACGTTGGCCCTGTTCATTGTGAAAGTACTTCACCGGGCCCCATTCCAGCGCCAGCAAGAGATCCAGCCAGCCGTCGCCATCCACATCGCTCCACAAAGCGGAACTGACCATGCCAACATCGCGCAAGCCCACCGCGAGCGTGTCCGTGACGTCTTCGAAGCGCCCACCATGGTTCTTGAGGAGTGCGCTGCGCGGAGCGACCGGGTACTGACCGGGCCGCACGCGACCGCCCACGAACAAGCTCAACGCACCGCTTCGGTCGAAATCGGCGGCCGCCACGGCACCGACGCTGATCGGCAGTTTGGGCAACGCATCAGCGGCGGAGCGAAACTGCCCGTGCCCGTCGCCGAGATAGAGCTCGGGCTGATATTCAGCGTCGTTGTAAGGGAGAATGGTGCCGCTGCGGGTCACCAAAAGATCGCTCGCGCCATCGCCATCCGCATCGAAGAGCAGGATCGGGCCATCCTCAGCGACCGTGCGGTTCACCAGACTCGGAGAGGCCACCGGTGAGAAGCGGCCGTTTTTCTTGAGCAACACGCGCGGCGAATCTGCCGACGTGCCACCGACCACGACGTCATCGGCGCCGTCGCCGTCGAGATCCGCCATCGCCAACGCCGGGCCGCGGTTGCGCATCATAACCGGCAAAAGCGGCTGCGGGTTGGCTTCCTGGCGCACGTCTTCCCTGGCGAGGATTGTGAAATCGCACGCCTTGCTCACGTCGCGGAACAGGGTCTCCGGCGGTCGCGCCGGAAGCGCCGGCGCGACGGGACTCGTCGGCTCGGTGAAGGTGAACCTCCGATCCGCCGGCAGTTCGGTGAACGATTGGCTGTGACCACTCGGCCAGTCGATCGTCAGCCGTTCAATCACCACGTCGTCCCCCAGGCCAAAATGCAGGATGGGCTCGCTGCTGGAAAGATAGCCTCGCGACACCAGAAGCGTGCGCACTTGCACCCCCCGCGCAGTATGTAGGCGCACCGTAGCCCCCAGGCCAAACCGATTGGAGCTGCTACCCCGCAGCGCCACGATCACGCGGTGCCCCGAGTCACTGTCGTTGCGCAGCAGGGCGAGACCGGTCTCGAAATTGGCGCACACCAGATCAAGGTCGCCATCTCCATCCAGATCACCGAACGCCGATCCAAAGGTCACCCCGCGCTGGTTCAGCCCCCATTCGGCGCCCACCTCGGCGAACTGCAGGTCGCCGACATTTCGATACGCCAGGTTCTCCTCCATCAGTTTCGGGCTCGAACGCATGATCCGCGTCCGGTCCGCGAGCCGCTCCGCCACAATGATCCGATCCCGCAGATCCGCGTTCTGAAACTCACGGATCATTCCATTCGTCACGTGGAGGTCGATCCGACCGTCGTTGTCCAGGTCCTCGAAGCGGGGCGACCACGTCCAGTCGGTCGCTCCGACCCCGACGAGCTGGGCGACTTCCAAGCATCGCTCGCTTCCTGTACTTAGGTACAGCATGTTGCGAGAGTACTGCGGCACGTCGGCCTGGCCGATCTCCGGAGCGGTGCTGGCGAGGGAGCGTGAATAAGCCATCCCGCGATGGTCCTTTTCGTGCGTGGTCGCCGCCATGTCGGCGACGAAAAAGTCGAGCCGGCCATCGTTGTTGATGTCTCCGAGATCCGCGCCCATCGCAGAATACGGCATGTAGGGAACCACCTGTTTGATGATATCCGTAAACGTGCCGTCGCGGTTGTTGCGATAGAGGCGATCGGTCCCCGCGAAGTCGTTGGCGACGTAGAGATCGGGCCAGCAATCGCCATCGTAGTCCCACCAGGTGGCCGAATGCGCCAGCATATCGCCATAGATCCCGGCCTTCTCGGTCACATTGGCGAATGTGCCGTTCCCGTTGTTGCGAAACAGGTACCCGCGCCGGCCATTCGGATGCTCCACGACGTCGAGCATGTTTGTGGTTAGGTACACATCGAGCCACCCATCCCGGTCGTAGTCGCAGAATGCCCCCACGCCGCACGCGTCCGCCACCGCCAACCCGCGCGCCGCCCCTTCCTCCCTGAACGTCCCGTCGCCGCGATTGATGAACAGCAGGTTGGGCGCGCTGAACCGGCAGATATACAGATCCAGCCGGCCGTCGTTGTTCACGTCGGCAAACACGGCGCCCTGCCGCCACGCCTCCCGGTCCGCCGTCGCGCTCCCGTCCTGGCCGCCGGCGCCATTGACCCAACGCCCCCCCGTGTCGCTCGCCTGCGTCGCACCCACAAAACCGGCTTGGTCGGTGACGTCCTGGAATTGCCAGTTCCCTAGATTGCGAAAGAGCCGGCAGGTTCCGGTTTTGCTGACCGCGAAGAGATCGGGCCTCCCGTCGTTGTCGTAGTCACCGATCGCCACGCCCGTGCCCATCGCTCCCAAGGCGAGTTCCTGGTAGTGTTCCCCCCACATCTTCGGATCGTCGTAGCGATTCTCGCTCACCACGCCCGTCTGTTCTGGAGACAGAGCGGTAAACATCGTCGCTCCTCGCGGGCCCGAGCGCGGCGCCAGCGGCGATTCCGCCATCCCGTTTCGGTCTGGCTGCGCAGAGGCCAGCACCCCCGCCCCAAGCCATATCCCGATCACGACACTGCGCACCCATGTCTTTGCGATCGGCCCAAATGAGGTGTGATCAGAATACCGGGTTGCCATCCGTGCGGCGAACTAGCGAGTCGCCCGTTTGGTCGAGTCAAGGGAGCCAGCGCTCTCAAATGAGACCATCGTTCCCCCATGAGCGTCCGCTCTTCTCTTGCTCGGCGAATCCACGCCAGATGAAATCGGATCGTCGCTATCCCTGATGAGTTCTTCGTCGCGTCGCCGATTCCTGTTCGGACTCCTCGCTCTCGCCCCCGCTCTCGGGTTTTGGCTATTCCTGACCAATGCCCGTCTTCACCGAGTGGATGCAGTCACGAATTTGGTGGAAACCGACGTGGCGATTGATCCGGCTTCGCCCACGGGCTACGCGGGCGGCTTGCGGAACCTGATCGTGCCCGGCCACAACAACGAGAGCTCCCAGTGGATTATCCAAACCCAGCAGATGCTCGCCCCTGGAGGTGACTGGCGCATCCGGGAGGTGCGCTATGACAATGCCCCGGTCGGTCGCACCGTGCTCACCCCCTCCCCCTTCCGCTGGTGGCTCGGGCTCCTCGCCGAAATCGATCATTGGGTTTCCGGTCGGCCAGTCGGCATCTCCGTCGAACGCGCGGCGCGGATCAGCGGTCCGGTGCTTCAGCTACTGCTCCTGGTTGGGGCGACCGCGTTTGTCGCATGGCGATTCGGACTGTGGGCCGCTGGGCTCGTCTCGACCGCGCTTGCGACTCTGTTTCCCTTTGGCGGAAGCTTCCTACCCGGGCAGTCCACCGACGGAAGTCTCATATTGGTTTGCCTGTCCGCAAGCGGGGTCCTCTTGCTCGCCGGCCTCAGTCCAGGTAGGTCAGCAGGTGCCTCCTCGATCGGCAGCGTGCCGCTGGCGAATCCGGCGGCACCGTGGTGGTTCTTGGCCGCTGGGCTGGCTGGCGGAATCAGCCTTTGGCTCAACCCGCTTCGCTCGGCACCCATCATTGGTGGGATCGGGCTGGGCGGCCTCCTGATCGCTTGGCGCGCGCATCGTGGGCGTCAGTCCGACGTGACGGCGTCGCTGCTGCCGTGGCGGTATTGGGCACTCGGAGGCGCGGTGACCACTCTCGCGACCTATCTGCTGGAATACTCTCCTCAACATCTGGGACGGCTGGATCTCAGAGTCGTGAATCCATTCTACGGTCTCGCCTGGATTGGGCTCGGCGAGGTGCTGACCCGTTTTGACCGCTGCCTGCTGCCAGGGGGCACCCGGCGCGACCGGCGAGTTCTCGCGGCTGTGTCGGCCGCGGTAGTCACGTTGATCGTTACGCCGGTCGTGCTGCACGCGACGGGGGCCTACGATCTCTTCACGGCCGATCCCGACGCCGCGCGATTGACGAATCTCGTCGGCGGCCCGATCGCGGAGAATTTCTGGACATGGCTTCGCAATGACGGCGTCACGCTCACGTTCTTTGCCAGCTGTCTGCCTGCGCTGCTAGTGATCGTTGCCGCCGCTCTTTTGTTGCGACCGGCCACGGGCGATCTGCCGGCCGGTGCGATAGCGACGGCTTTCGGTCCGGCCTTCGTCATGCTTGGCGTGTCGTGCGCCCAGCTCCGCAGTTGGAATGAGTTCGGGGCGACGATCCCGAGTCTGCTGATTGCGCTCACCGCGTTCGTCAACCGCGCTCCGACCGCCAAGTTTGTTCGCGCGATGGGTATCGCGGGGATGTTCCTCGTGCTCGTTCCCGGGGCCCTGCTGCTCACGAGAGAAGCCCGCGCGGACCGTCACGCACCCGCGACCGAGCTCGAAGTCACCGCACTAATCGAGCGCGACCTGGCCCATTGGCTCGCCCGCCAGGCAGGCCCGGACGGCGCAATCGTACTCGCTCCGCCGAACCTCACCATGGCCCTCATTTACCACGGTGGCTTGTCCGGCTTAGGGACGCCTTTCCCCGACAATAAAGCCGGTTTTCTGGCGTCGATGCGCATCGCCGGAGCGCCATCCGCGGACGAAGCCCAAGCCGTCGCGCAGGCCCGCAGCCTCGGTTACATCGTGATGCCGTCGTGGGATACCTTCCTCGACGAATACGCGCCTCAAGGCACCGCCGATGCACCCAAGACGCTCTGGGGATTCCTCCGAACCTGGCGACCGCCCCGCTGGCTCCGGCCGATGCCATACCACCTGCCCCAAGTCGCCGGATTTGAAGAGCAGGCGGTGGCAGTTTTTCGCATCACCGAACTGCAGGACAATGCCACGGCGCTCAGTCGCCTGGCAGAATACTTCGTCGAGATGGGAATGATGCGCGAAGCGGCCGCCGTGGCCCTTGCGCTCGAGCGCTCCTACCCAGCGGACCTCGGTGCCGCCGTCGCCCGCACTCTTGTCGCTCGAGCGGCGAGAGACCCTCAGGCATTTGGCCGCGCCATCGACGATGTCCAAGCGGGGCTTGCGCGCGATGAAGCGGAGAATTTGACGTGGGATCGGCGGGTGAGTCTCGCCATCGCATTGGTGGACGGCGACTGCTTGGAGCAGGCCCAAGAGGAAGTGAAACACTGCCTGGCCGAAATCGATGAAGACCAACTGCGGTCGCTGACCACCGTTTCGCTTCATCGCCTCCTCGTGATGACCCGGACCTTCGGTCTCAAAATCGACAATCCACAGATCTATCTGCTCGCTCAACAGCTCCTTCCTCCTGAAATGCGAGATCGTCGGTGATCAGCCGTCGGTTGCGCGCCGCCTCTGTGCCCGACCCTAGGCGCGACAGGATACGATCTGATCTGCACGACGGACGATGCTTCCGACGCTGCGTGCGCTCCGGTCTGGCAAGCCCGCGGATCTCGTCGCCATCCGCGGCTAAGCACGCTCCATGTGAAAGCAAGGCAGACCGGCCAAGGACCTCGACGCGATTCGAACGCCTACGATGCAGCTGGCGCGGCGACCGCTGACGGCTGGCGACGCGACATCTACGGTGCGGCGAAGCCCCATCCCCTCCGCGGATCGCCAAAACTCCAGCCGGCAGGAGCCGGATGATGAGTCGACAGAAAAAGGCGCCCCCGAAGGTTACCCGACCTTCGGGGGCGCAGAACAGACACTGTGCTTTTTCTGGCGCGCGCTAGAATCTGAGGGTGTTGGTCAACATCCAAGTCTGGGGCGGCCTTATCCGATATGCCGCACCCGAGCCATCCGGTTGGACCGTGACCGGGATGAGTTCGTTGCCCACGCCCAAGTTGCGCACGTTGAGTTGCACATTCCACTCAACGTTACGCCAAACCTTTCGGCGCGTGTAGCCTACCCACATGTCGTAATTCGTCTCGCTCGGGCCCCGATACGGATCGGCCATGTCGAAGCTGATCTCGCTCGCCGTCGCGCCCGGGATTGGCTTGTAGCCAATGATGATGGACGATTCGTAGCGCACACCAGCGCCGACGTTCACACCCTTGAACATGCCACGATCGAACTCATAATTGGTGACCGCGTTCCAGCGCCACTTCCGCAGTTCGGGAACGTTGGTCCCTTCCTGCAGTTTCCGCTGGTTGAACTCCGAGCCGATGCCACCGTTCCAGTCGAGCAGCGTCGTCGTATTGCCGGCACCGCCCCACCAGATGCGCAGATCGCCCACGCCACCTTTGACGCCATCGTAACCTGCGCCGGGGGTCGTCAGGGCCTTGGTATAGGCTTCCATAAACGCCCGGAGGTTCGTGCCGCCAATGTTCTTCCGCTGCGCGGTCGTCTTGCTGCCGTTCAGGGCGATGCGCCAATTGCGCGTGGGCGAAGCGTTGAATTCGATTTCGTAGCCCTGCGAAGAACTGTCCTCGGTCACGGCAAAGCCATTGGGAGTAGTGGCCCCCACGCCGCGGGTCTTGTCGTCGAGGTTGATCTGCCACGCGGCATAGAAGCGCGGATCTACCTGCTTCTGCCACGCGCGCCAAGCGGCAATGACGCTGTTCTCACGAGCCTTGGCCTGCTCCGCTGATTCGCCGGGCGCCGGCTCGTAATTGTACATGGTGTTCGTCTCGTAGTCGGCCAGCGTGGGATCCGCCGCGTTCGCGATGGTGTCGCCCGTCCAGTTGAACTCGAAACGGTTCACCCAGTTGGCCGCCCACGCCTGCGAGGAGCCGATAAACCAAGCGTTGCTCAGCGCCGAGCTGCTGGCATTGACGCTGTCCGTGTTGTACTTGTTGAGCTTCAGGCTGTATTTGCCGTCCTTGGTCTCGAGCAGCAGGCCAACATCCTTGGTCTTGCCGGAAGGTGCGGCCAGCGGTTCACCGTAGACGTCGACGCGCTTGGCTTCGGGCTGGAAGTCCGTCGACTTGTTGTAGAAGAAGCTCACCAGGATCGGCAGACGGCTGAGATATGGGAGCTGGTTAAGATGGACGACTGCCGTCCACGCATGTGAGGTGACCGAAAGCGTGTTATCCGGATTCTCATTCAGCCGGTAGTTGGTCGGGCTGAGGTTAAGCCGTTGATAATTCTCTTTCAGGCTGGAGGCACTATCTTGATTCAGCGAATACGCCCAGGATTTCGCCGTGTCCTTGCGCACGCCAAACGTGCCGACCACCGCGTTGTCCCAGAAATGCGCCTGCCAGTTGAAGGCACGCGAATCGACCTTCGACTTGGTGAGCCGGGCGCTGTGCGTGTTCCGGTCCCGATTCGCGTCGGACGCGAGCGAGTCGAGGATGTTAACCGGGTATTGCCGGTAACCGACATAGTTGGCGAGATTCTCGGATTGCGTAAGGTAGCCTGGCGGATTCGTAGCTGCTCCGACGGTGCTGTAGGTAAGCACGTCGCCAGGGGTGCCCGTTGTGCCGCGGTACTGGCCGTCGGTCGTGAACGGAACTTGGCCAGGCAACGGATAGTAGTCGTCGTGCCACACCGCGCCCGGGTTCACATACGTCGGATCCGCCGGATTGGTGGAAGGCTTCCACGTGGCGTCGAATTGAATCGCCTTGCTGCTGCTTGCCAGCGAGGGGTCCACGCGAGGATTCGGGATATGCGCGCCCGCGGGCGTGTTGGCACTCGCCAGCGAATCGCCCAAATAAAGGAACACGAACGGCGTCATCGTATCGGCGATGAAGCTCGTCCGGGTGTTGATCGCATCAGTCGGGCTGCTGTTGATCACCCGTTCCCAAGCCGGATCGTCGATCGTCCAGCGCGCGAAATCGCGGGAGTCCTGTTCGACCCGGTCGCCAGATGCCATTCCGGTCAGCACATGCCGACCGAGCAGCTTGGTGAGCCAGTTCGTATGGTTCACATTGAAGTCGTGATCGGCAAACACCGTCACCCGGCCGGCCTCGCGGTTCTTGACCGACACGTTGTTCCCGTAAAGTCCACGACCACCGACGTACGGCTTGCCGAGGTTCGGGTTGGCGGTGCCATCTTCGTACGGCATGCCGTCCTTGCCGGTGGGCGTGCCGTCCGAATAGACGCGATTGATGTCGATATTCAGACTATCGTCGTTCAGCAACTGTACCTTGCCGCTCTTGTACCATTCGTTGTTGTAGGTCGCTTCGAAGCCAATCGCCTCGTTCAGGAACGTTTGCGCCAGGCTCACGTTGTAGGCCCGGAAGTTCTGGAACTCGTGCTTGGTCGGACCGTCGAACAGCTGGTTGTAAAAGTCGAAGACCGACGCATCGGTGAGCGACTTGTCCTTGAACACGCCAAACTTCCACGCCGGCAGATTGCCGTAGTAGAGACGGGCTTTCTGTGCGTAGCTGGAATAGGACGAAACGCTGGCGGGACGCATGTAGCGAACGACGGCGTTATTGCGCGTGCCGATGTTGCCACTGGAGTCCATACCGTGGTTGCCAAGGGGTTCCCACACCGCGCCGACACCCTGCGTTGGGTCGTCATACTGGAAATTGTACGCCGGACTCTTGAAGGATCCCAGCATGCCGCCGCCGATTCTCGGCTGGTAGAATTCGTTGGGCGTGCCGGCAAACTTGCCGCTCGCGAAATTCGGGTCGTTCGCATACCTGGGAATCAGGTAGCCCAGATAATTGCCGTTCGGCCCGTTGTGGCTGGCGCGGTCAAACCCGGAGTTCGGCCGGCCCGTGTTGTCGTCCTCGTTCTGCGCCGGATTCACGGTCATTTTGTTCAACTCCGGAAAGTTGAACGCCTGATCCTGCACATTGTGCCCGGCGTAGGTGCCGGTGTAGAACCACGGCGTGATGGCGTCGTTCGGCGGCAGCTGGCGCGGATTGTTGGAGTCGATATCGCCGAATTCGATATTCGCCTTGATGATGGTCCGGGCCGATCCCTTCTTCAGGAACCCCGGCTCCCAGCGCGTGGCCCCGTAAATGCGCTTCTGCCGTGAATAGGCCGGATCCTGCTTGAACTTCTCGTGGTTGTCCACCGCCGCGATCCGCAGCGCGAGCTCGTTCTTCACCAGGACCTTGTTGTAATCGATCATTCCCCGCGTGCTGCCCCAGCTGCCCACGCGAAATGAAACTTCGGTGGCGTCCCGGAAGCTCGCTTGTTTTGTCCGGGTGTTGATGATGCCGGCCGGGCTGCCTTGCCCGAAGAGAATCGAGTTGGGTCCGCGCTGCAGATCGACGCCATCCACACTGTAGCCTTCCCAGGGAATGTCGGTCATGAAGTAATCGCGCGTGTTGTCCGCCGAGGTCAGCCCGCGGATACGCGTGTTCGTGTTCGGGTTGATGAATTTGCTGGATTCATCGAGATGCGACCCATCGCCCAAACCGGCAAAGTTTCCGTAGAAGCCGCCGACCTCGGCGTTGGTGGTATATTGGAGCAACGTTTTGTTGTCCGTCGCGCCAATATCATTCAGCAGCTCGCTGGTGATCACCGACACCGCGTTGCCGACATCGCGCAACTCGGTGGCCAACCGATTGCCGGCCAGAGTCGTGGTTGCCGCGTAGCCGGTGGTGGCGGTGGATGACACTTCGAAAGGAGAAAGTACGATCACGTCCTCCTCGTTCACTTCTGCGCCGGGCGGTTGACCGGTCGATTGCGCGGCTTGAGCCAGCAGGCTAGCCGGTGCCGACATCAGCAGTGCAGCCAACACGGCTGCGCCCGCAGGCGAATACCTGTTCTTCATGGGATGGTGTACCTAGTCAGGGGTGGTTCTGAGACTTTCGTTTCTCAGAGTATTAGGTCCGTAACCAAGCAGCGTCAGCGTATGCGTGTTCCGCTTGGTGAGCGCATCCAAGCCCAGCCCACCTATTGCGGGAACACATTTGTTGCTCTCATAGGAGACGCTGGCAAGTGGCCCTGCTCTTCGTGCAACCGCCCACCTGTCACTCTATTGTTATCGGTCGGAATCCCCTGAATCCGACCTTACACTGCGGTTGTAAACAAGGCCCGGCAGCGCCACCGGCCCGCCGGGCTGCGCAGCGATATTCGCTCGCTCTTTGTCACCGCAGCGCGCCGCTGTTTACCCCGCCTCAGCGTGCCTCCACTTCGTCCAACCGGCGAAGGTTGCGACGCGCCGATTCCTGCGACGGATCGATGCGCACCACGGTCTCCCACTCGCGGCGGGCGGCGTCGGCCCGCCCCATCATGATGTAGGCGATAGCCAGTCCGTTGTGGGCATCTATGCTGTTGGGTTCGATCCGCAGGGCCGTTTCATAACGACTGATCGCCTCGTGCTGTCGACCAGGTAGATGGGACAGTACGAAACCGATCCGGCAATGCACCCAGGCCAGCGTCGGATCGAAATGCAGCGCCTCCTCATAGTGCGCCATCGCCTCGGGTAGGCGGTCAGGTGTCTTCAGGAGCAGGTCCGCCAGATTGGCATGCGCCTCGGCCAAGCCAGGCTTCACCCGTAAGGCCGCCTCGAGATGTGCGATAGCGTCCTGATCACGCCCACCCAGCCTCGCCAGTTCCACCCCGAGGCGGTGATGCGCCTCGGCATAGGTGGGCCGCAGCTCGATGGCGCGTTCGTACTCAGCCATCGCCTGCGCCTTGTCGCCCAACCGCGCCAACTCCAGCCCGAGGCCGTGGTGCGCGTCGGGGTGATCGGGCTTCAGCCGCAGAACCTCGCGATATGCCGCGATCGCCTCCTCTCGTCGCTCCGGCGAGCGAGCGAGCGTGACGGCAAGATTCATGTGCGCCATCCAACTCGATGGATTGCATGCGACCGTGGCACGGAAAAGCACCTCGTTGTCACGATACAAGGCGCTCTGTCGGTTCGCTAATACGACGAGCGTCGCAATTCCTCCCCACACCAGGCCGACGGTTGTTTTCTGCAACCACAACGGTTTTCCAGCCAGCCAGGCGGCGACGCCGCCCGTGGTTGCTACCGTCAAGCCCGCGCTCGCTAGATACTGAAAATGGTCGGCCACATAGGAAAACAGAAATGGATACACGTTGAAGAAGCCGAGCGCCGGGAAAAGCGATCCGGCATAGACCAGCCATCCGGCGAGCGGCCCCCGGGCGCGCTTGCGCAGCATCCACAACCCGAGCGTTATCCCCACGGCCGCGACCAGATAGCCGATCCACTGCCAGGCTTCGTTCGCCACATCCCAGCGGGGATAGTAGAAACATAGCCCCGTCGGCCAAACGAACTTGCCCAGGTAGAACCAGAGCACGCGTCCCGCCAGTAACAGTCGCTGCACAAACGTGAGCGCGAACTCGGGCCCATCGGCGCCGATCCAATTGCGCTCGAACCACGAAGTAAACAGCCCGAGCGCCAGCGCTGCCACGAACCAGGGCAGCAACGGCCCGACGTCTCTGCGCCAGCCGATCCTTCCCTGCTTCCACCACAGCACCACGAGCAGCGCCGCCGGCAACGTAACCGTCACGGTCTTGCTCCCCACTGCGAGCAAGAACAAGACCGACGCGAACACGTAGCTCCCCCATCGACGTGTCTGCGAAAAATCGAGGTAGACCAGAGCGGACAGCAGATAAAAGACGAGTGACAGGGTGTTCTTTTGCTCGCTGATCCAAGCCACCGACTCGACGCATACCGGATGGACGGCGAACACCGCGGCCGCCACCCACTCGAAGTTCCGCGGCCCGCCCGCGCCGTCGGGCCTCCGCCACAAAGAACGCAGCACTACGGCCAGCAAGCAGCATGACGTGGCATGCAATGCAACATTCAACAAATGATAGCCGAGCGCATAGTCTCCCCATAGCCGATGTTCGAACCAGAAGGCGCTGAAGAGGACGGGATAGTATTGTTGCGTCGCTCGCATGTCCGTCCAAATGCGCAGAAGTCCGCTCCACGATCGAAGCTCGGGCTTCGTTATGTGCGCCGGGTCGTCCCACAGAATGCTCCCATGGAGGGCCGGCCAATAGCACGCCAGCACGAGCCCGAAAACCAACAGCGGTCCCGCCCATGTGAAGATCTGGTGTGCCCAGGCTCTGTCGCGCATCCGCATCTTCGCAAGCTACGCGGCGTCCGGCGGCAAAATCAATGATACTATTCAACGAGCTCGTCGGCTGAGCATCGGG